>QZJK01000011.1 GCA_003599295.1 Candidatus Parcubacteria bacterium
AGCGTCCAATGGGCCGGAATATGCACTGCATTCCGGATGGGCACCATTTGAAGCTCGATGGAAGAAAGCCGCAGGTGTTCGACTGAACGCGCGCCGCCGACAACTCCGTAGGAAATGAAACCGATGGGTTTGATGTTCCACTCTTGAAACGCATAATCAAATGCGTTCTTGAGAACAGCAGGTGCGCCGCGATTATATTCCGGCGCGATTACGATAAAACCGTCGGCTTCTTTCACTTTGCCTGTCCAACGTACAACGGCCTTATTGGTGTATGCCTCCTTTTTGGAACTCGGCGTCACTGGCTCGTTGAAAAAGGGCATTTCGTACTCCCGGAGATCGAGGATCTCGGCTTCTACTCCCTCTCTCTTTTTAAGGAGGTCAAAGATCCACGCTCCGGGAAATTCGCTGAACCGATTCGGCCGCGTGCTGCCGAGTACTATTTTGATGTTGAGGGGTTGTTCCATACCGATATCAACTATCCTACCGAATGTACTTTACTTTGTAAAGTGGATATTCCTATGATACGCTGTATAGACCATGCTTCGAACAGCGAGTCAA
This sequence comes from Candidatus Parcubacteria bacterium, assembly GCA_003599295.1. GTDB lineage: Bacteria > Patescibacteriota > Minisyncoccia > Phycocordibacterales > UBA2100 > UBA10103. The sequence goes on from QZJK01000011.1 coordinate 559, forward strand.
CGAAGAGCCCTGTGCCGGACGTGCCCCGTAGCCCGTGTCGCGGATATTATCGGCGATTCATGTTCCCTTCTCATCATCAGGGACCTTCTCGAGAGTCCGCGCCGATATGGAGAGCTGTTGGATTCACTAAAGGGCATCAGTTCGCGCACGCTCACGAACAAATTGAAACAGCTTGAAAAAGAAAGCCTCGTGCGGACAAAAAAGCATAGCGGTCATGCATACCCCGAATACGCGCTTACGCAAAGAGGTCTCGCGCTTAAACCCGTCGTGGACAGTATGCGCGCGTACGGGAAGCGATATCTTTGAGACAAGTCGTCTCGTTTTGAGTACAATGCCCTCTATTGCGGGTATAGTTTAGTGGTAGAACGAGTGCTTCCCAAGCATTAGATCGGGGTTCGATTCCCCGTACCCGCACAAATCCCCGACCCCTTTTTATCACCACCAGGAGAACGTGTTCTTGAACCAATCCATGACCGTCGAGGTCGCGTGGAGGGGCGCTGGAGCGGGCGGTTCGACGATGATGATGAGCCCTTCTCCCTCTTCTGCAAGTGAATACTGTCCCCGAAGGGCCGCTTCCATACCACGGTCGGAGTTCAGCTTTGCGAGCTCCTCCTTGAGGCGTGATTCGCGGCTTAAGAGATCTTCGTACTCTTGCTCCGCCTGGTCGCGCAGAACTGCCGAATCGCGTTCTTTCTGATAGACGCCCCATACGCCTGAAGCGGCGAACGCAACTGCTATGAGGAGCGCCAAGAGAGCGAGGCGTCTCAAGAGGAGCCTGCCCGGGTCCCGCTGTTGCCGAAGTGCCGTCATACCGTATAATAGTAGCAAGCAAACACAATGAGCTTTTTATTTCACAAGCGTACAAAAAAGGTCGTCCAGGTCGTGTGGAGCGTCGTCGCGGTCGTTGTTATCATAGGCATGGTCTTATTCTTCGCTCCGGGCCTTCTCGCCTTTTAGAGAGTCAGCCTCGTATAACCTTCAAAAAGACATCGTGAGGGATGTCGACTTTCCCGCGCGCAAGCATTTTTTTCTTGCCGCGCTTTTGTTTTTCCAAGAGTTTCATTTTTCTGGTGATGTCCCCGCCATACAGGTATCCGGTGACGTCTTTGCGCATCGCGGATATGCGGCGTGCGGCGATAATGCGGCCTTCTGCTTTTGCCTGTATCTTCAGCTCGAACAATTGCCGCGGCAAAAGCTTTTCCAATTTTTCTACCATGCGCTCAGCTTCTTCGCGGACGGAGCGCCTTGAGACAATGCGCGCGAATGCAGGCACCGGCTCTTCCGCTACAAGTACGTCCAGACGAATAACATCCGCATCTCGCATCCCGATGAGTTCATATGAAAGAGATGCGAATCCGGAAGAAACACTCTTCAAGCGATCAAAGAAACCCCGCATCAATTCCCGGAGCGGCATTTCCGCTTTAAGCTCAACCTTCCCGTCCGGGAGCGTCGCCGTATCCCCCACCACCGCTTCGTGTTCATAGAAGAGCTTGCCTATGAGCCCTACATACTCGTTAGGCGTGATGACATGGACGGTCGCCCACATTTCCCGGACTCGAACGAGGTCTCCTTGGTCAGGAAAACGCGAGGGTGCATATATTTCTTCCAGCGTGCCGTTCTTCTTGGTTATTTCATACACGGTGGTCGGCGTCGTAACGACAAGCGCCAAATTGAATTCGCGTCGAAGCCGTTCGATCACTATTTCGAGATGAAGCATTCCTAAAAAGCCGCAGCGAAACCCTTTTCCCATCACACCGGACGCCTCCTCCTCATACGAGAGTGATGAATCCGAGAGACGAAGACGTTCAAGCGATTGGCGAAGAGCCGGAAGATCGTCTTGTGATTCGGGATAGACGCTCGCCCAAATAACAGGGGTCGGCGTTCGATACCCTGAAAGAGGTTTTGCCCCTCCGCGCGCCGAGACTACGGTGTCGCCCACCGACGCGATGCCGGGCTTTTTTATGCCGGTCACGATGTACCCTATTTCCCCCTCATTCAAAGATGCGCACGGGGTTTCTTCGGGTGTTAAAACGCCGACCTCAATTGCAGAAAAATCCGCATCCGCAGCTGCGAGAGTGAGCATGTCGCCTTTTTTGATGCTGCCTCCGAACACCCGCGCATATATAATCACGCCCCGATGGTCTGAATAGCGAAAATCGAAGATGAGCGCCTGCGTTTTATCACCCGTCGCATACGGTGCGGGAACTCTCTGTATGACGGCCTCCAAGACATCTGCAACACCTTCTCCTGTCTTTCCGGAAGTCAGAAGAACGTCTTCTTCACGGCATCCGAGAAGTTCTGCAAGTTCTCCTTGTATCTCCGCTACGCGCGCATTCGGCGCGTCTATTTTTGAAACGGCAGGGATAATGACAAGACCGAGTTCCTTCGCGACGGAAAGTACGGATAGCGTTTGCGCCTCCACGCCCTGTGTCGCATCAACAAGAAGCACAACCCCCTCAACGGCAGAAAGTGCGCGCGAGACCTCATACGCAAAATCAACGTGCCCGGGAGTATCGATGAGGTTCAACTGGTACCGGACGTCTGCGAGCACATAATGCATCCTTACGGGCGCCATTTTTATCGTAATGCCGCGCTCGCGTTCCAATTCCATGCGATCAAGGACCTGTTCCTGCATGCGGCGCGGTTCTATGGTCGCCGTGAGCTCGAGCATCCTATCCGCTAGGGTCGACTTTCCGTGGTCTACGTGGGCAATGATGCTGAAATTGCGTATATCCATAGGATTCCCCATCCTAACAAAAAACTCGCCGGCATGTGCGACTTAGGAGGGTTGACGCCAAAAGCTGCTTAGGACGGATTCGAGGGGCCGATGTCTTCCGCTGACGTGACAACAGAGAGCCCTTCTTCCGGCTTCGCGCTTCGCCAGAGCTTACCGCGTATCGCCTCCACTGTTTCTCCGAATTCGCGATTCCGCAGCAGCCAATATACGAGTGCGGCTGTCGCTAGTCCTGCAAGACCTCCCGCAAGACCGCGCAAAAAAACCGAAAGAAGCGTCGAGGAAAACGTCAGCGGACCGACAATATATAGGACCGCATACGCGGAAGATGCGGCCAGAACCGCCGCCGCCGAACTTTCAAAGAACGTGCGGCGCACCGCAGAAAAAAATGAGCCGAAGCGATATTCGAAATGAAGCGCGAGGCCGAAGAGCCCGAGAATGGATACAAGCGCATACGCGAACGGCAATGCCAAAATCGACGTTCCCTCAAGGTCTTCAACGCGCATGAATGTTTCTACGAGACGAAGAATCGTTGATTCTGAGAATGCTTGTAAAAACAGAGCGCCAAGCAACACTATGCTCGTTGCGGAGAAAAGCGATGCTAGGAACGGCATGAGCGTGTATCCGGCCGCATAGTATCCGCGCACGAGAAGCAGTGTCAGTCCTTGAGCGGCGAGCGCTATCGAGAACACCGCAAGCGCCGCTGCCGTGAGGCGCGTGTCCGTCCAATCAAACGCGCCGCTTCCCAATACCACTCGGACGAGATGTGCGCGAAGGATAATAATGAGACCGATCGAGGGAAGCGACCAGAAGATGACATGGCGTGCGGCGATCGCCACGTGTTCAATGAACTCTTGTTTCCTGCCGTTCGAAAAAGCGGCCGCAAGCGTCGGGAATGCGGCGACAGAATATGACGCGCCGATGACGGACAATGGCACACTGCTCAAGTTGAACGCGAACATGAATACAGCTACAGAGCCGGGAGAGAGGGTCGCCGCGAGCGCCGTAAGGCCGACAAACGCGACTTGATTAAGAGAAAGTGCAAGCGCGCGCGGAACGGATATGAATGCAGTGCTGACAAGAGCTTTTTTCTCCCGAAGCCGCGGCAATCTCCGGAAGAAGCCTTCCGACACAATAAAGGGCACTTGCACGCCGAGGTGAAGCGCGGCTCCGAGCACTACTCCCCATCCCAACCCTGCGATGCCCCATACAGGGTAGAAAAAAAGGACTCCCGCGATAATGCCAGCATTATAAAGAATGGGCGAGAGCGCATAGAGCCCATAGCGCGCACGCGCTTGAGTGACCGCGGCGAGGATGTTCGAAAGACCGAGGAGAATGGGCTGAAGGAGCATGATGCGTGTGAGAAGTACAAGTGTCTCAAGGTAACCCCCTTCGGCAAGAACCGGAAAAAGCATCTTGAGGATACCTGGAGCGAATACTGCAGCCAGGAGAGAAGCAAATACTGCTAGCAGAGAAAATCCCGCCACTACCGTATCAATGTAATCTTTCTCCTGTTCTCGGTCGCGCCGCGCAAGCTCCGGGATCAGAATGTAAACGGAAACGAGTGCACCAGCTGTCACGAAAAGGAGGTCGGGGATACGAAATGCCGCATAGTATACGTCGAGCTCCACTCCCGCACCGAACGTATGCGCGAGGAGGCGGTCGCGAAGGAGTGCGAGGAGCGACGAGAGGAACGCTGAAGCCGCAAGTATGGAAACTGCGCGTTCCAAGGTCGACGCCTCAGACGAGAGGAACCGGAACGCTCTACGCATCATATTGAGCTTTCACTGCCTTTTACTGTGCTATGAACGGATTTTCTCCTTCTTCAAGCGCGGCTACCATCGCCTCAAGCGATGTTTCCGAAGGATTGAGCGCAACAACCGCTCGAAGCGCTGTAAGCGCATCGTTCGTGAGACCAAGATTCGCATAGGAAGCGCTCAAGATGAAAAGGGCGTTCGCATAATCATTCTGGAGTCCGACCGCCCGTTCGAGCGCTGCTGCCGCATTCTCATAATTCCCTTCAGCATAGTAGATGGTTCCCAGGTTGTACCAGCCCAGGGGATCGTTCTGTGCGATCTGTACGACTGCTTCGGCGCTTCCCCGCGCGGCTTCGAGATTCCCCGCACGCGCATCTATCTGCGAAAGGAGAAAGTACGCGGCAGCAAAATCCTGTTTTATTCCCACGGCCGCCGTAAGATGTTCTCGTGCGGCTTCCTCATTCCCGGCAAGCAATTCCATCTGCGCAAGACCGAGGAGCGGGAGCGGGTTCGTCGGATTTTTCTTGCGCGCTTCTTCGTATGCCGCGCGCGCGCCTTCCTGCGCTCCTTCGACCCCTGCGCCGGCGAGCTCGCTATAGAGCCGAGCGAGCGAGAGCCAGTTCTGATAATTACCGCTCTCGATGGCTACCGCGGCCAAGCCGTGTTGGATGGTCGTATTGAGCGTGTTCTGCAATTCGGTTCGCACAGCTTCGCTGTCATCTCCCGATGCCGTCAATTGAGCGAGCTGCAACAGTCCTATCTCTATCGCCGCTCGGTGTGCTCGATCGTTGCTCGGCAAAACGGAAAGTGCTTTTGCGGTTTGTTCCGATGCGAGTGCAAGGTCTTGCGTCGTCGCGTATGTGGTAACCGAACGGTTCACGAACATGTCTGAAACAACAGCACGGGCGGTCTGAATGCCTGTCACAAGCACAAGGAAAGCGAAAACGATAAGAACGGCTATCCCTATCCATCCTCTCCATCCTTCCGTCGTCTGCGGGAGAGTCATGTGCCTTATAGAGCCGGCTAACATCTCGCCGGCGACCACCGCCCCGAACAGCATGAAGGTAAGCGCGGAAAGCATCGGACCGGGAACATAGAGCACGTGATATACGGTGAGATACGCTGCGCCGGCGACAAGAGCTGAGCGTAAGAAGTGTATCCCGAACGGTTCGATGCGCTCCCGAAGAATACGCCGAATGCTCATGAGGAGCGCCAGACAGACCGCGCCCCACGCGAGTGCGCCGAGAAGCCCTACGGTCACGAGCGCAGTTGGAATGAACCCTACCCCAGAATAAAAGTCTACATTCCAGAATTGCGTCGCATTCACCGATAGTGGTTTGTATACTCCCCATTCACGCGGGAACGTATTTGGACCCGAGCCGAAAAATACGCTTCCGGGCTGTGAGAACACGCCGCTCCCCACTGAAAACGTTCCTTGCCAGGAAGGCCGCACCTCAAGTTGGGTGACCTGCAGGGCACTCGGGAGAACACCCTGTATCGCGCTACTCCCGAAATAGAATCCGAGAAAGGCGAGTGCGAGTATGAACCACGTGATGGCTCGCCGGACATTGGGCTTCCGTATCTCGTCTGCCGTTCGCCGCGCGGCATACCAAAGATATACGGCATAGACGGCGCTTAGTGCGATGAGAGAGATCCACACGTCCCGGAAATTCACAACAACGATAAGGAGGAGTGAGAGCGCCGAAGTCGCTATGAGAAGGTACTTCCAGAAACGGCTCCCTGCTACGCTCGTGGGGAGAAGTGCAACGGAGAAAAAGAATAGGAGCCCGAGGAAAATCCCCAGATCGTGCCAGCTGCCGATAACGCTCGATGTCTGCGCGACCAAAGAATCGCCGAATGTGAATGAAGGGAAAAGGAGACGAAAATACTGAATGAGCAGCACAACCACCCCGCCGGCGAATAGTGCTCGTATCGCGGTCGTTAGTCTCTTCCCCGAACTTGCTGAAAGAACGTTAACGCTTGCGACAAAAAGCGCATACCAAAGCAATACGGCCGCAACAGTATCTTGTTCCGCTCCTTCACCGACGAAGGAAACACTCGAGGCGCCGGTCGCAAGCGCAGAAATAAGATATGCAATCGGGACAAGGAGGGCCGCGAAAAAAAGCGAACTCTTCGGCATGCGGAATGACCCTTCGAGGAAGGCTGCCGTTATCCATGAGAGCGTCGCGACGACAACGAGCACGACGACTAAAAGCACTTTTGCGTGGGCGATGGATGCCCAGGGCGCTGGAATGAAAAAGAACGGCAAGAGCGCCGCTAGGAGTATCGTCGACCAGTATGCTTTCTTTCTTGCAAGTTGTGCGTAGTCCATGAGTATGAGTTGTATCGTATCATATGCAAATAGACGAGCGTTTCGCTGTGGATAGTTGCTTCATCTTCAGAAACATGCGATAATTTCGCCCTGCGCTAAGCAGTCGCTGTCCCGACGTTACGTCGGGATGGAGGAAAGTCCGGGCACGCGCTCCGCAAGGAGCAGAACGGTAGCGGGTAACGCCCGCCCGAGTAATTCGAGGGATGCGAACAGAGACGTCCGAGCCGAGAGGCAAGGACACCCCACTGGGGTGAGCTCGCACGGAAACGCGCGAGGTGCAACGGCAAAATTCCTACCCGCGTGCAAGGTCGTGCTCGGTCGTGCCGCAGTGTGTTTCGAGGAACATAGTGCGGCATGACTGAGAGAACCGCTAGAGGTGATCGGCAACGATCATCGGAGATGCATGACTGCTCTCGACAGAACCCGGCTTATTGCGCAGTGCAGGCGAGCAAAGCAAACAAGCTTTGCTCGTTTGCTTTTGAGCCAAACAAGCAAAAGGAGCGTAGCGACTATCGGCGCAGCGAAATGAGCGGAGCGAAAAAGCTCCGCTTTTTCGTTTCCGAGTGAGCAAGCTGATATGGTATTCCATATTGCGCAGAATGAAAAAGAGCCTGAGAAGGGCTCTTTTTCATTTTTCTCCTAACCAATAAGCGAGGGCACTTATTGCTAGAGAGAACATCGCGTACTTTTTTCTTTTAACCAACCCTTTTTGCGAAACGAGCTGCGGCGTGTGCTTTTCGGAGTGTCTCGCAGCGCGTCGGCGCGAGAGGCAGCGCTGGCGTAGCAACGCCAGACAGCGACTCCGAAAAGTATGCGGCGCAGCGGGTTTTGTACTTCCCTACACTATCTCACAGGTGCCTCCCGCACACGCCAACTCTTTCGCCTGCTCTGTCTCATCTGTTCTTTCGTAAATAACAAGTTTCGAGTAGTCCATGGTCGGGAATTGCGTGGTGAGCCGTTCGTACGTTTTCTTGTCTATTGTTTCGTACGGGGCGAGCCGATATACGTGGTTCGAGCGTGGCAGGAATGAAAGCCCGCCGACGATGTCCCAATTCTCGAAAAGCCACGCAACGACTGCGACCCATTCTTCCTCCCCTACCGAAATGGTCGCGGAAGGATTGTGCTCGGTGAAATTCAGCTTCACGAGTTTCCAGTATTCCAATTGTTCTAGGGCGGAAAGGTCGTCCTTGAACGTCGAATTCACCGGAGCTTTCACCGGGAATTCGAGAACGTATGTGTTCGCCTCGCCCGCCGTCTGTCCGACTTCCGGATTATGCGGAATGCCTTGGTCGCGCACCATTTTGAAAAGCGAATCGGTCGCACTGATCCTGATGCGGCGGACGTAGTACTGCGAGTGGCGCGGATGAATGCCTGAAGAACAATTGAACGCCTGGGAAACCGTGCCTGAAGGCTTCACGCACGTGATGGACGTCGATGGATTGATACCGAAGCGTTTCGCATATGCCGCGTTCATTTTCAAAGCGACCGCGCGCATCTTGCGAAGTGTTGCGCCGTTCCGGACCGCAGGAGAATCCCACTGACCGGTAATGGAGACACCGAGAAGACGTTCGTCGTCGCAGTTCTTCTTCCAATCTTCTGAGAGGTAGTTGAATGTCGTCAATGTGGACTGATATGTCCCGAGGAGCGTTGCGAGTTTTGCTTTGCGCAGAAGCGTTTTCTCGGTGTCTCCGGGGCGGGCAATGACCTCCGAAAGATTGCAGAACTGCTTCGACTGAAGGATTATCTCGCCGCACGGGTTAGTGCCGACTTGTCCTATAAAGCCGCTCTTCGACTTGCCGTACTTCTTTTGGAGGAACTTGAGGCGGCGCTCAGGGAGGGTCTTTTGAAGGGAACCTCGGTTGAAGATACCGCGCTCCCCCGTACCGCTTTTCATCAAAGCCACCCATTCGTCCATGAGTTCCGCGTTCGTCGGCTTCGTTTCGTAGACGGCGGAGTTATTCGCGACGGAGCGGTAGGGGTCGGTCAAGAAGAATTGCCCCTTCTTCGCGTCACGTATCTCGACATCGTCGAGGTCCGAGAGGCTTATCATCGCCGTGCGGCGCACGCCGCCGGCGACGACGCACTCACCTATCTTGCAAATGATGTCGTGAGCATCGATATTCCTGATGCGACGCCCCTGCCGCTTCAGTATCCTCTCGCGCGCGAATGCAAGAAGCGAACGGAGCGGCTCCGGACCCGATGCTTTGCCGCCCATCGTCTTTAGGCGCGTACCCGCGGGACGAATAAGCGAGAAATCGAACTCAACATCTTTCCCCGCGTACCAGGCCTTCAATCCGAGCGTCAATGCGTCGCACCATCCTTCTTTCGTGTCGGCGACAACGTGCGTCGAAAGTTTTTCTCCTGATTGTTTTTCAATTTGCGGGAGCTGCTGAATGTTGTAGCTCTCGACTGCGTATCCGACACCGCATCCCTGCATCGAGAGATACATGATCTCCGCAAAATCTTCGAGCCTTACAGGCGCCACGTACGAGCAGTTGTAAAAACAGGTGTTGCACTTTCTTGCGGGTGCGCCGGAAAATTGCATCGCGCGCATCGACGGCATCACTTCCTGCTTGAGTATCGCTTCGCGCAACTCCATATACTCGCGTTTCGTTAATTTCTCGCCGAGATTTTCTTTCATGAATCCGATGTAGCGATCTACCGTCTCTATCCATGTCTCGCGGCGCTGTTCGCTTTCTATCCAGCGCGCATAGGTGCGCAGGTATACGAACTCTCCGAGCGGATTGTCCTTGAAATATTTTTTACTTTCTTCCGAAAGCTTCTTCACGTGCTCCGGTACCGCCCCTTGCTCCTTGCGGAGTTTCGCGCGCTCGGCGCGGAAGAGAATATAGTTCTTTGAAGTCCCAATGTAATCGGAAAGCATGAGCTGGCGCTCCACTTCATCCTGGCAGCCTTCGACGGTCGGCAGAAAATTCTTGTATGTTCGGGCGATGCGCATCATTTCTCCGGCAACTTTGTGCGCGACGACCGACGCCTCATCAGGAGAACCCTCATTCGAGGCCTTCATTGCCTTCTCGATAGCAGAAACTATCTTCGAAAACTCGAATGGAACGATAGCTCCCGAGCGTTTTTGTATGTTCGGAAGATATTTTTTGTACACGCGTATCGCTGCTATGTCTTCCGCCCGCGTCGTAGTTGCCGCGTTCGCGGCGGATGTCGTCACTCTGGTTTCCGTAGTGTGTTGTGCCATACGCATGTACTTATATTTGTAACGGACGTTCATTGTACTCCCGCACGGAGAGAAAGAAATCTACAAAACGCTGTGGAAAACCCGATGAAGACGAATCCGGCACTGTCGACGAGATGTTTAGAGCTCCACCGTGTCGCCTATATGTACGCTATAGCGCTCTGCGAAGCCTGCCGGCACTTCAAGAACGTACCGAGCCGGGGTTTTTGGAAAAAAAGAAGCCGGGTATGTGTCGGGAGACACATTCAGTGCCATGTCAACCACTACTCCGTATTGCGACATCCAGATGATGTCGATGGGGATCTGCATATCTTTCATCCAGAACCCGTATACGCCGTCTTCCGGAAAAACGAACAACATTCCCTCATCGAAAGAGAGTTCAGAGCGGCCTGAAAGTCCGCGCGAGCGCGTCTCCGGAGTATCCGCGAGCTCAATATGAACAGTTTGCCCGTTAACGTGAACAGAAGGCGGCGTTTGTTCTTCCGAAGTACGACCGTTGCCCCAGAAAAAAAGTCCAAGAACGAGCGCTAGAAGCGCTCCCATCACGAAAAGACGAAGTGTTGCCGCGCGCATGCGTTGAATATACAACGCTGTGGGTTGAAAACGAAGCGCGCTCTCTTAGAGCACCAGCACGATGGACATTGCGATAAGCGCGACGAGCCAGTAGAGCGCATTAATGAGATAGAGTGCGAATGGTTTTTGTTCCCAGAGAACGATGCCGAACATGACGGGAGCAACGAAACCGACCCAAGACCAGAACCCGAGTTCGAACGCGCCGATAATGTCGTACACGCCCCACGCGATGCCGAAGTAATTCAGGACGTACGCCGCAAGCATGCTTGCGAGAAGTGCCAGGATGACCATGAGCGGCATGCGCTTCTTTCCGCGCTCGACAGATTCAGGAGTGATGCCTGTCATGCGCATCCACGCCCCGCCGAAAAGCCGCGGGTGATACCACACGAATCCGATGACGACCGATACCAATCCTGCGATGAATACCGGAAGGAGAGTTACTTCGTACATGATTGCGTGCAAAAGTAAATTGCTAACACGTGCATTCATCGTAGCGTGCGCAGAGAACTCGTCCAGATTGCCCTGTGCACACCTCGCCCGCGCTTTGGTATACTTTTTGTATGGCACAACCTGCACGAAAAATGCGTCAGGAACCGGAATTTCAACGAGAACGTGTTCCCGCAAAGAAAGACGACAAAGGAGGTGCGGAGATTATTCACCTGCGGGTCGCTGCAAATGATAACGAGGATGCGGAACGGGTTGCGGTCCTGAGCGACCGCGACTTAAAGAAACCGCGCGCTGATAAGAAAATGTATCAAGCGTTCATACGTGAGCTAAAACTGCAAAATAAAATCGAGCATTGGAAGGTATACGTTCCTCATGCCGAAGACAATGTTGCGGTCGCCCGTGCATTTCCCGACAGCGAGATACTCATCCTCGAAGAAACTGCATCGGAAGCTGATTCTTTAAATAAACGCGGATATGACGCAAAGCGCGGGCTCGCGGAATCGCATCGAGGCGAAGATGCCAACGTCGTTATTGTCCTTGATGAGAGCTTATCAGCAAGCTGGCAGCTGCTCACCAATGTCGCCCCTGGAGGGTACCTCCTCTGCCACGGGAAAATGGCCTCGGCCGTCCGCAGATTAGGGAAATACCAGTTCAGAGGCGTCTTTGATCGCGACAAAAACGTGCAGATGATGGAAAACAGCGTTGAAGAGAGCGAGGTTTCGGAAGAACGGGAATTTGAGCGAGCAACTGACAAGGATTCAGGGGCGGTTACGTATGACGAGGCGCGCGACGCGGTGAAGCAAGCGTTCGGCACTACCGAAAATGTCCTCGAGCGCTACAAACAGCTTATCGTCGAAGCTAAACAAAAGAGCGGCGAACAAAATTCGGACCAGACACCCATTCTGGAGCTCGAGTATACTCGGCGAGACGGCACGGTAGTGAGGCTGCGTATCAACACGATCCTTCCCCTCAACGAGGAGGCGGAGAACAAAGTATTCGTGTTCAAGAAAAAAGGCAACGCATAGGCGTTCTCATCGAAGGAATTTCTTAATCCACCATCGCCTGATCACTGGAAGCGATTGGGTTGAGAGAATATATCCCACCGCCGGAACAAGCGCTCCTAAAAAGAAATTCCCGACACCGATACTATATAGAACGAACGCCGCGACTATGTAGGTGACGAACGCGATGGAGAACGTTCGAGTATAGCTCGTCTCCCACGCTTTCTCCGCTTCGACGCGCGCGTTCCGCGCTTTCAGGATTTGTACCTCTGCTTCCAGCTTCTCAAGTCTTTCGCTTTCCATGTATGTTCACAAATTGTTCTTCGACTTTTCCGGTAACATTCGTCCGCCGATAATCTTCCATGTAATTCTCGTACCAGCCGTGTTCCCCGCCGAGAAATCGCGCGACGAGCTCAAGTGCGAGCGCCGCCGTCTTCCCTTTCTCGTCCTTCGCGGGCGATATCTCTACGATGTCCATTCCGGCGAGTCGTCCGGTCTTTCCGATATAGTGCGCGAGCGAAAGTATTTCGCGCCGCGTTAATCCTCCATCGGTCGGCATGCCGACACCGGGCGCATACTCTTTATCTATCGAATCCATATCCATGCTGACCCACAGTACGTCGACTTTCCGGCGAAGCGCATCTATGGCCCGCATCGCACCGGAAAGTCCGTGCGCCGCGATATCAAGCATGGTCACGGCGGATACCGAGTGCTCTCGCAGGAATCGTATTTCTGTTTCGTCCATATCTTTGATGCCGATGTAGAGAAAATTCTCTGCTGCGATCTTCCGGCTTATGCCGCCGACTTTGGTCAAAAGCGGATGGCCTGCACCCATGAGAGCCGCAGCGGGCATGCCGTGGATGTTCCCCGAAAGAGTCGTCTCGTGCGTATTGGCATCCGGATGCGCGTCTATCCAGATGACGCCGAGCGAACGATGCGCGAGCGCAGCTCCTGCGATAGTGCCTATTGCCATAGAGTGGTCTCCTCCGAGCGCTAAGACGAAATCCCCGTGGCGAGCCGCCTTCTCTACGGCGGCGCAGGAATCGCGGGCGGTCATCGCTATTTCCTCAAGATATTTCGCCGAACCGGCGCTCGCCGTATACGTCGGCTTCGGACACGCTACCATTTTCGTTTCAGATACGTCGAAATGGAGAGACGTAATGACTTTCTCGAGCCCCTTATCCAAGAGATAACGCGGTGCTTTCGCGAGCCCGCGTTCATCCGAACCAAGTTCGATGGGAACACCGACGATGCTGACACTACCGCCCTGGAGTTCGTGCTCGTAGAATGAAAGATTATCTCGTTTCATCTCGTTGCCCCAACAATAGCAACTGCGCGCGGGTTGTCCGCTTCCCTGCGGCGAAACTGTGGACAAGGTTCCGCGCCCAAATCTGAATTTCGAGAAAGCGCTTTTGTTATACTCATGTATATGAAGACAATCCGTCTGAATGATGCAGCACATATTCCCGTCATCGGATTGGGTACCTGGAACCTGAACGGAGAAAGCTGCGTTGAAAGTGTCGAGACCGCGCTCACACTCGGATATCGGCACATCGACACGGCTGATGCGTACGGCAATCACCATGAAGTCGCTGAAGGCGTGCGGCGCGCTGGCATCCCGCGCGAGGAACTTTTTATTACAACGAAGCTTCCCTTGAGTAATGGGTATGCACGAGACACCGTGCTTGCGAGCGGCGAAAGATTTTTAAAAGAACTCGGCATCGAATACATCGACCTTCTTCTCATCCACTGGCCGGATCGCTCGTATCCTTTCTCTGAAACGCTTGGCGCGATGAACGAACTTAAAACGAAAGGCATGGTGCGTGCCCTCGGCGTATCTAACTTCACGCCGCACCATTTGGAAGATGCGTTCGCGACGGGAATCGAGATAACGAACAATCAAGTCGAACTGCATCCTTCCTTCAATCAAAAAGTCCTGCGTGAATTCTGTGCGTCGAAAGGTATCGCAATTACCGCATACTCTCCACTCGGAAGAAAACGGGATCTGGCATTGGCGCTTCTTCTCGAACTCGCAAAAAAATATTCCGCGACACCAGCGCAAATCGCGCTTAATTGGATTCTTTCGCGCGGTATGATAGCGATACCGAAAAGTTCACATCCGGAGCGTATCAAGGAAAATTTCGAAGCAACATCATTCGTCATGGACGAGGCGGATTTGAGGCGCATTGATGAAATGCCCCAAGGCGAACGCATTGTGTGGCCCACATTCGCGGATTTTAAGTACTGATTGACTTCATTCTTGTGGGTGCATAAAGTTGAGTGAGAGATTCCACGCCGTGGAATCTTAATGTTCTGATCTCACGTAGAACAGGGAGTGAAAGAATGAACGCAACCTTCAATCTTTCCGGGACGTTCGTCGTCATGGGCGTCTTGAACAGCTATTCGCTCGCCTGGCAGATCGCTGAGCGCTTGAGGCGAAGTGGAGCGGATGTCATCGTTACGTGCCAGTCATTAGACCTCTTGCCGAACGTCAAGAAGCTCGGTGAGAAGGTCGGGATCCGCTCGATATTCGTCTGCGACATGGAGAAATCGGAAGACATGGATGCGTTCTTCGCGGAACTTGCGAATCACGCACCCATCGCCGGTTTCGTGCACGGAGCGGCCTATTCAGATCCCAAGGAACTAACGGGCCGCCTCGTCGACATGTCGCGCGACAACTTCGTGCGCACAATGGTCGTATCCTGCTACACGTTCCTCGACTGCTGCAGGCGCGTGGAACCGCTCATGGAGAACGGTGGCAAGATACTGACACTTACCTTCGGAGCGTCGCTTGCGAGTTGCGACAACTACAACGGCATGGGGCTTGCGAAAGCGGCTCTTGAGGCTGCTGTACGTGCCGCCGCGCGCGATTTCGGCGGACGAGAGATCGCAGTAAACGCGTTGTCACCCACAACGATGCGGACGGCGGCGGCACGTTCCGTCAAGGATCCATATCCGCTTGCCTACACGTGGATCGCAACCTCTCTTTTCGGACGAATCACCAAGCCGGAGGAAGTCGCGGCATGGGGAGCCTTCCTCCTCAGTCCGTTGAGCGACGGAATGACCGGGGAGGTCGTCTATATCGACTGTGGAAAACGCAGTTCGGGCATGCCGCCGAAGCGTCATGCGCATCTTGTCGCCGAGATGAATGGAAAATACAATCCAAGTAGTGCCACGACAAGTGCGGCAGCGACAACGGGCGAATAGCGGAGGAAGACATGTCTACCAGCAACCTTCTCTCGGCGGAGCTGACGAGGACGCTCAACGAGTTGCTGATCGCAGCCCGGAAGGCCCAACTCTCAGTCACCGAGGCAACAAGGAAGATCTCGGAACAACTCGAGGACTTGGGATTGGACCGAGGCTTCGTCATCGTCGAAGAACTCGTTATCACTCCAGGTC
Source organism: Candidatus Parcubacteria bacterium (assembly GCA_003599295.1). Lineage (GTDB taxonomy): Bacteria > Patescibacteriota > Minisyncoccia > Phycocordibacterales > UBA2100 > UBA10103. The sequence continues at coordinate 16,010 of QZJK01000011.1, forward strand.
TTCAGGGAGCAAGGGTGGTTCTTCAGTTCCTCGGCGGAACTGAAGAAACTATCACGGTGTGACCGTGACTCGATATCGGCCGCGGCAGGGTTCTATCCCCGCCGCGGCGACTTCTTTATGCCGGGAAGCGCAATAAGAGAAACTGCGAATCTATGACCCAAGTGGGACAGAATTGGAACCAGCTTATCACAGAGCTAAATCAGTGGCACCAGTTTGGCCGCGATTATGAGAATGCCTGCTTATCAGGCAAAAAACAGGCATTGGAGTTGGCCAGATGAAGTGCCTTTAGGGATTAGAACAAAAGAGAAAGTAAAGAAAGGGCGGCTGCAACAACGGCAGTAACCAACCCCACAAAACCAATCGGCTCTTTATAAAAATGCTTGCGAATGAAACCGCCCCAACTATCGCCCAGTGCAAATAAATATTCCGCCTCATCCGTTAAGAAAAGTCGCGATTCATTGGAAAGTTGTTGTCCAAGCCGGTTATTTGTTCGTATCCAATTCCCATCCGCTTCTCTTAATCGGTCATATATCACTTCTTCCCCAACTTTAAGGCCTCGGGAGACTTCTTTCTTCGTGGTGTTCAAATCAATACCTCTATGAGACTTAAGATACGTATAAATCTCTTTGTCTATTTCATTGGTTTTCACATACAACACAGTAAATGATAAAATGATTCTTATCAAACCATGAGAGGCGGATATAGGGCAGGAGCGGGGCGGAAAAAGGGGTTCGCTGCAAAAAATGCAGAAGAAGCTCGAAAGTATCTTTCCGAACGAGTGGCGGAGGAAATTGAGCCCATCACCACTAGCCTGATAAACAGGGCAAAAACAGGCGATATACGCGCCATCCATGAGCTTCTTGATCGCGCATGGGGTCGCCCGACACAAGCAATACAGATTACCTCCGAACGCTTGCCGGTGCCAATAATGGGATTACATTTCGAGAAGATGTCTGACGAAGACCTTCATCAATACGCTCTGACGGATGATGAGCGTGCTATGCTCGAAAGGCGGTTACTCCCCTCGAAAACGCGGGAAAAGACGCCGTCCACTGCGGATTGAGCATAAACATCACAAAGGTGGCGCAAGAAGAATTCCGGTGCTAGTCTGATAAGCACAGGTTGAATATTGGCTCGTGAGAGCAAGACCTAAACCATCGCTTCGGCGGTGGCATGGTCGGGTAGACCGGTAAAGGACAGAAAACCCGTTGTGGGAACTGCCTTTACCGGCCATGTCGGGAAACCGGCGTGGATGGGGCTTCGGCTCCGTCAACCCGCAGCGGGCTTTGTGTTTTATCGGATAAAGTGATAAATAGATTGCGTATGTTCGACTTTTTCCAAGCTATATTCGCAAAAATAACCTCATTTGTAGTTGGGGTCGTTATGGCCACTGGGTTAGTTCCCCCTCCTACAGCTCAACCATTGGCGACATCTACGGAACAGGTAGCTCTAGAGGTCATTCAAGAAGAAAGCGCTACAAGCTCACAGTCCGCCTCAGATCCTGAAGGATTTGGAAAAGAAACAAAAGAGGATGAAGAGGATGCCGACCTAAAAGCGGAGGCTGAGCGACTTAGAGCTGAACGAGACAGAGCAGAGGCGGCTAGAGCTAAGGCGGATGCGGCACGCGCGAAAGCTGAACAGATACAAATTCTTAACGACACGGCAAATAAGCTACAGAGCGATTTAGAAAAGACCCTTGCTGAAGAGGAGGCCAAAAAAGCTACTCTCGAAAAAGAGAAACGCGAGGAAGAAACGGCAACTCATCAAACTGAGTCGGAAACTAATCTTGCAGAGCAGGAGCGGATGAAGAAGATAGATGAGATTCAAAAAGAATATCTCCTCAAAATTAATGCGCTGGAGAAGCAGTTGCTTGAACTCGGATTCTTCGACGGCAGAGAAAGAGACATCATTGATATCTACGAAAAATACATGTATTCAGTCCCCGAAGAAGTTAAAGCCGGTCTCGGATACATTCCTAGTAAGTATCAGTTAAGCGCAGTGACAAGGATATACGTGGCCGCCGAGAATAGAGATAAAACACTGGTGCAGGACAAGCATTACTCGCTACTCAGTGCTATCAAGGAAGCATTGGGTTCGGTAAAAAGAGAGGTGCGAGATGAAATCAACTTCTTGCAGAATGAGAAGGACAGAAAGATTTTAGAGGCTTAGGAGCTTGTGCACACGGACATACAGCCCCGATAACTTTATTGACTTTACCTGTTTGTGCGATATGCTTTTACATAGTTCTTTTCATTCAAATATAACTTGTGATGGCATGATGGGTTAGAGCTGAAAAGACACATCCTGTCGTCGCGAGAGTCCAACGAATGCGGTTCGTCAACAGAGGCAAGCCAGAATTTTTGGCTGACACACCTATAACTGGTGGTAAAAACGCTGTGAGAAGCAGCTTTAACTTCTCGAGGTTGTTTTGGGGTTATCAGTTCCTCTCAAAAAATGGAGTAGGCACCTCTGAGGCAGAAATGTGTTGAGTTGGTAATTCGATAGCATGCTTTTTGAGCGTGCCCATATTGAGTTACCAATTCGACACATCGTAAGATTTAGGTAACACATAAAGGCAGAGAAGCGGCTATCGATGCCGCTTTTTTGTTTGCGGCATCCTTCCACAAGCGAAGCCCTCTTTTGGGTTGGCAGTCTCATGGAAGGAGCTGCCAAGCCAATAGCGGGCTTTATCAATTATTAGTAGCCACAATATGCTTGGAAAAGTAAAGTCCATAGTCATTTTTGCTCCCAAGAAGCGGCGGATCAACATCGAGGTCAATGGTGTCATTGCGAAGACGTTCATAGTCGATGGTTATGGGAACAGTAAACGGTGGGAAAAGGTAAGCGTGGGAGACCTGTTAGATGGGCTCGATTGGGCTGAGGAAGAATCTCGCATCATAGACGCTGATTCCAAAATCACCGTTCTTAAATAGTCCCATGATTAGTGTCGAGAAGTGCAGGGAACTATTGGGCGATGAGAGCCTCACAGACGAGCAAATTGAGGCTCTCAGAACCGATTTATACGAGATGGCGCAACTTGCCTTCGAGACGTGGGTGCACGAAAAATACGGTTCCAAATATCCCATTGGGTCATTGCCGGATTCACTATGAGCGCTACAGTTTAGCTATGGGGAATGAAGGTCAAAAAACAAGTATCATTTACGCAAGAGTCTCTTCATGGGAGCAGGTTTCGAACACCAGCCTTGAACGGCAAGTGCGCGAATGCAGAGAGTATGCGGAGCGGAACGGTATCACTATCATCGCGGAGCCGTTCATTGAGGAGGGCGAGTCTGCAAAGAGCGCAGACAGAACTCAGTTCCAAAAAGCACTGAGCTTTTGCGCTACCAAGAAAAACAAAGTTGGATATTTAATCGTGCACAAAGTAGACCGCTTCGCTCGCAATCAAGACGATCATGTTGCCACACGGGCATTTCTCAAACGATACGGAGTGCAACTACGCTCAGTGATGGAACCGATAGACGAGAGCACAATCGGACGACTTCAAGAGGGTATCCTCTCGGTGTTTGCGGAGTTCGATAACAATGTGCGAGCGGAGAGAAGCAAAAACGGGATGATAGAGAAAGTGAAGAAAGGCATTTGGGTATGGAGGCCTCCACTTGGCTACAAACGACTCACTAAAGGCGGCAACATCGTGCCTGAGGAAGAAACAGCCCATTACATCCAGCTGATATTCGAGGAATATAGCAAAGGCACTTATAGTTTTCAGGCGTTGTCCGATTTCATGGAAAAACGTGGATTCAGGACGAGCACCGGTAAAAAACCGTGCGCACAACTCATGGAAAAGATTCTTCGCAACCCTGCTTACTTCGGAACGATTCGAGCGTGGGGGCATGAGATTCGGGGTGCATTTCCTGCAATAGTTAGTGAGGAGTTGTATTGGAAGTGTCAGCCGGAGTTGCGCAGCAGGTTTGCCATAGTAAATCGTAGTATCACCAATCCGGCATTTCCTCTCCGCAAGTTCACAATTTGCCCTGAGTGCGGCCGCCCGCTTACAGGAAGCTTCTCCACCGGCAGAAAAGGAATGAAATACCCTTACTATCATCACCAGAAGCAATCATGCTCTGCTGCGTCGTTTATCCCGAAGGAAACGCTGGAACAGCACTTCGTAGAGTTCCTACAAGAAATTAGTCCGCGTGCGCGGAACGAGAGGCTATTTAAGGCAGTTGTCGTTGATTTATGGCAAAAGAATTACAAGAAGTTGGATGAGGACAACGTGCGTGTCCGTAGGGAGATAGAATGGCTTGAGGCAGAACGTCAGCGGGTTTTTGATATGCACCGCACTGGCAAATATTCGGATGACGAGTTTTTAGAGCAGAAGCACCTTGTAAACATTCAGATTCAGCAAAAGAAGAATCTACTCGATGATAAGCGCATTGAGGAGTTCAACATGGACGAAGCACTTACCTATTGCTTCAACTACGTGCGCGAAAGTGGCAAGACATGGAAACGGCTTGAGAAGGTTCCGGCGATACGTGTGCGGTTCCAAAAAGCCGCGTTCCCTGAAAAAGTGACTTTTGACGGCAAGAAATTTGGAACCAAGAAAATGTCGCTCGTTTACGAGCTGAATCAGGGGAAGAACCCCAAAAAATCTCAGATGGTGACCCTATCGGGAATCGAACCCGAGTTAACAGCTTGAAAAGCTGCTGTCCTAACCACTAGACGATAGGGCCGTCTTTTCCATGACGGAAAAGGTGCAAGCATCATACGTTTTTTTGGAGGACTTGGCAAAAAATGCTAGTGTTTCTGTGTTTGGAAGCGTGGCTGAGTGGTCGAAGGCACCGCACTCGAAATGCGGCATGGGGGAAACTCCATCGGAGGTTCGAATCCTCCCGCTTCCGCAGCAATAGTTTTATTTCCGTTTAGAAACCCTTTCAATCGCCGCTTTGATGAATGCGGTAAAAAGCGGGTGCGGTGAGAGCGGGCGGGCACGAAGTTCCGGATGGAATTGAGTGCCAACCATAAATGGATGCGCGTCTTTCGGAAGCTCTGCTATCTCCATGAGCTTACCGTCCTGCCAGCGTCCTGAAAATACGAGTCCCGCCTTCTCGAGCTGCTCCACATACTTGGGATTTATCTCATAGCGATGACGGTGGCGTTCGGACACTTCCTTTTCCCCATACGCTTCACGGACGATGCTCCCCTCTTTGAGGATGCATGGATACGCGCCGAGACGCATCGAGCCGCCGTAGTCTTTCCGCGCAAGCTTCTCTTTCTGATCCGGAAGGATGTCTATGACCGGATGCGGTGTTTTCTCGTTTATTTCCGTCGTATTCGCGTCCTTGAGTCCCGCGGCATTCCGCGCATATTCAATGACCAGCATGTGGAGCCCGTAGCAAAGGCCGAAATACGGGATTTTATTCTCGCGAGCGAACTGTGCCGTTCGTATCTTTCCCTCGATACCCGTCTCGCCGAATCCGCCGGGGACGATGATACCGTCGTACTCGGCAAGCGATTCTACGGGAAGTTTTCCGCTCTCGATATCTTTCGCGTTTATCCACGCTATCTCCGGTTTGTATTTCAAACTGTACGCAGAGAACTTGATGGCCTCGATGACAGAGAGGTACGCATCGGAAAGAACGAAATCTCCCGTATCAAAATACTTACCGACGATGCCTATCTTCACCGTTCCGTTCCCGTTGTGCGCGTGCTCCGCGAATTTCTTCCACACCGAAAGATCCGCCGGCGGTGCATCTTCTTTCCCGAGCGCTTCCAAAAGAGTGTCGGAGAGCTTGTCTCGTTCGAAATTGAGCGGCACGTCATAGATGGATTCCACGTCCGGCGCGGAGATGATGCGGTCTGCGGGTACGTTGCACCAAATCGCCAATTTTTCTTTTCGCTTCCTATCCAACAGATGCGTGGAGCGAGCGATGATGACATCCGGTTGTACCCCGTACGAATTCAGCATGCGTACCGCGTTCTGCGTCGGCTTCGTTTTCATTTCGCCGAGCGCCCCTGGTACGGGCAAGTAGGAAACCATGACGAACAGCACGTCTTCGGGGTCAAGCAGGTGCATGACGCGCGCCGCCTCGATGAAAAGTGCGTTCTGAAAATCGCCGATGGTACCGCCTATCTCAATGACCGACACATCCGACTTCGATGCCGCAGCGGCGCGCTTTAAACGGTCGGTTATCTCATCGCGCACGTGCGGTATCGCTTCCACGCACTTTCCTCCGTAATCCAAATTGCGTTCGCGCTCGATAACGGAGCGATACACCATGCCGCTCGTCATGTAGTCGTCGGGACCAAGATCGCGGTCGAGAAAGCGTTCGTAGTTCCCCATGTCTTGGTCCGTCTCAAGACCCGAATCCAAGACGAATACTTCCCCGTGCTCAATGGGGTTCATGGTGCCCGCATCCACGTTGAGATACGGATCGACTTTCACGAGATTTACCGAGAGTCCGCGCGCGGTCAGAAGTTTTCCTATCGAAGCGGTCGCAATGCCTTTGCCGACGCCGGACATGACACCGCCGATGACAAAGATGTATTTATGCCCATCTTTTTTGCGCGCACGCACTGCCATACGAACTCTACTGTATCACGTTCGCAGGTACCGCCTAACTGCAAGAAAACTGGATAACGCCCCGAGCGCAACGCCAGTGCCCACGACGATGACAAAAAGGAAGAAGAACGAACCTATATAGTAGTTATAGACGTTGAACGCCTCCAAAAACCGCTCGGAACCGGGCCCAAGCCAGAGGGTCAGCGGGTAGAGGAGAAGAAGGACTAGAAGGCCGCTTACCACCCCATAGAGGACGCCGGCCACCATAAACGGTCCCCGCACGTACCATCTGCCGGCGCCCACGATATTCATGACGCCTATTTCGTCGCGCGCCGTGTATATCGCGAGACGGATGGTGTTGAAGGCAATGAGAAGCGTGCAGAGCGCGAGAACGAATGCGATCACATACCCTACCCGCTTCGATGTTTGGATAATACTGGTCAACCGGTCTATCGCCGCCTTGTTCTGATAGAAATTCACCTTATCAATGACGGCCCCCGCTCCGCTTCCGGCTTCCTGACGCGATTCAAGGAACGCTGCGATCGATTCATACTGGCTCGTTTCTTTCGCGCGTATGCCGAGGCTCGCCCCCAATGGGTTCTCTTCAAGTTCATCAAGGGCCTGGATCGTGAGCTGGTCGTTCTTGTGCCGTTCCCGAAATGCGGTAAGGGCTTCTTCGCGGCTCGTATATGCGACCGATGCGACTTCAGGAAGCGCTTCCAGTGAATTGCGTATTTCGGATATCTGTTCTTCCGTAGCACTCGTCATGAAATACACCGTCACGTCGACTTTTTCCGTGAGCGAAGCGAGCGTTGTCTGGAGGGCTGCTCCGAATATGATGACTGCTGCAAGCACGAAGAGCGTTATCGTCATGATGAGAACAGCCGCAAGCGAAACGAACCCGTTCCGCATGAATCCGATGAGTCCGTACCTCGCGACTCTTTTTATGTTTACCCAAGTGCTCATACGCGCTCTATTGTAGCATCACGCACTGATGCTCCTAGATATCTGTGGGGGTTTACTATAAAACGTACTTCCCCATTTTATCGTCTCTGACAACTCTTCCTTGGTCCATCGTAACAACTCGGCGGCCTACAGAATCGACGACGCTCTTGTTGTGCGTTGCAAGAAGGACGGTCGTACCGAGATCGTTTATCTTTTTCAATATTTCGACGACGTCGTGCGTGTTTATAGGGTCAAGGTTTCCGGTCGGCTCATCCGCTATCAAGACGTCCGGCTGGTTGACGATGGCGCGTGCGATAGCAACACGCTGTTGTTCGCCGCCGGAAAGTTCCGACGGAAAACTCCACATTTTTTCGGGAAGACCGACGAGGTCGAGAACGTGCGGCACATCAGCCTCGATATCCTCATCGCTTTTCCCCGCAACCTCAAGAGCGAACGCGATATTCTCATAGACCGTTTTCATAGGAAGCAGGCGGAAATCCTGGAATATCGTGCCGATTTTCCGCCTCAATTCCCGAAGTTCGTTCTGCGAAAGCCCCTCTATCTGGCGCGAGCCGAAATAGACAGAGCCCTCGGTGGGCAAGATCTCCGCGAACAGCATTTTGAGGAGGGTCGTCTTGCCTGCACCGGAGTGCCCGACTAAGGAAACGAACTCTCCGGGCTCGACGCCAAGCGTTATACTCTCGACTGCAGGCGGTCCGCCGTTGTATTTTTTCGTTACTTTGTCGTAGAAGATCATATAAACGACATTTCTAGCCCTAAAAGCTAGTTTTTGCGAAACACCAGCTGCATAATCGCGTCATTATACCGCACCTGCTCCGCTCTCCAAACTCCTTTCCGCATCTATGAACGATTGAATGTCCCCATCGAGCACGTTCTCGACGTCGCGGCGTTCATGTTCAGTGCGATGGTCTTTCACGAGCTGGTACGGATGAAGGACATAGGAGCGGATCTGGCTTCCCCACTCGATCTTCGTCGAGGTGCCGGCAGAAAGACCCCGCGCTTCGCGCTCTTGCGCTTCCTGCTTCAATTGAAAGAGCTTTCCCCGCAGCATTTCGAGCGCTTTTTCCCGATTCTGCAGCTGACTTCTCTCGCTCGTTACATGGACCGACATACCGGTCGGCTTGTGCGTCATCCTGACCGCCGTATCGCGTTTATTCACATTCTGTCCGCCCGGACCTCCGGAACGCGCGACGGTCACCTCGAGTTCATTTTCCGGAATGTGCGCTTCACCGACATCGGGAAGCTGCGGCAATACTTCGACGAGTGAAAATGATGTTTGACGTTTGCCGGCCGAGTTAAACGGCGACATGCGCACCAAGCGATGAACACCCGCTTCACCTTTTAATGTGCCGTACGCTCCCGCACCGTTCACTTCGAGAGAGATGCTGCGGTACCCGCCCATCGTATTCTGGTTCGATGAGAGGAGTGCCGTCTTCCAGCCGCGTGCGAGCGCGTATTTGCCGTACATTTCGAACAAGATGCGTGAAAAATCTTCCGCATCGTCGCCTCCCGCGCCCGATACTATGGAAAGTATTGCGTTCCCCTTATCGTAGGCGCCGGCTCCCGCAAGCTTTGCCTTGAGCTCCTGATACTCTTTCAATGTGTTCTGCGCGCGCTCTTTATCAGCCCAAAAGTCTGCCGCGCCCATCGCGGCCTCTATTCTCTCAATGCGCGTCTGTATCTCCTCCTTTTGCATTGAGGCAGTATACCCCTTACCACTTTTGAGCCAAAAGTGGTAAGGGGTTATTCGCGATTAAGCAGGGCGACGCGATACATCGCAAACATGAGGACAACAGCGGCAGCATACTGGGTCCACGCAAGTACCGTGCCGTACAAAAAGTAATCGATGAAAATAGCGGTGAGCGGGAACGCGAGCTCGACGATGGTCGAGACGCTTGCCCGCGTGTGCTTGAGGCCCCGATAGTATATCCAAAGCGCGGCCATCCCCGTCGAGAATGCAATAAGCGCAAGTGTCCCGTATTGAACGAATGTAATCTCTCCGAGAGTCGGCGCGGCGCCAAGCGCGAATACGAACACGAGTGCGATAGGGACCGTGAGTAGGAATCGAAGGCCTGTAACGAATGTGTGCGAGTGGTTGAGAAGCACGTAGCGGGAAAATGCGGTTGATGTTCCCCATGCCGCCGCCGCGAGGAGCGCGTAGAGCGCCGCAACGACGTACGCTCCGCCCTCGGAGAAATTCACGAGACCATTCGGGAACGTGACGAAATAGCCGGCCGTGAGCGCGAGCGCCGCCCACGCAACATACCCTCTCGTGATCCGTTCTTTAAGCAGAAGCCAAGCCGCGAAAATCGCGAAAAGCGGTTGAAGCTTTTGGAGAAGGAATACGACGGAAAATTGGATGAAATTCACTTTGAGGAGAGCCGTCGTGAAGAAAAGCGTCCCCAAGACTCCCGAAAAAAGCGCGACGAGGCCGATGGCCCCCCACTCGTGCTTGTTCAGCTTCTCCCCTTTCCATGCGCGGAACAGGAAAGGCGAAATGAGAATGAGCCCTATCAAGTGTTCGAAGAACACTATCGTGACCGGGGGAAGACCGAAAAGCGAGCGGCGAAGGATGCCATCGAGAGCCCAGAGAATAGCGGCTATGAAAATAAGGAACGGGCCCGACGACATATATTGCATACGAGAGTACGTGATATGAGTAATAAAAAAACCCCGCTCGCTCGGGGTTATGACAGACCACTCTAAAAAGAATGGCTTTGTCCTTCTTTCATCCCGACTGTACGGTCGGCACTGGAATCTCACCAGTTCGTGTCTTTTTACAGACTCGCGGGCTTTACCGCCGATTGGGACTTACACCCAACCCCGAAGGAACATGCTTAGTATACACGATTTTGAGTCTGTACGGTACCGCTCAAACCTACTTTGCCAAAAATCCTGACTGACTTCGCACGCGATGTTTGTGCGTTCTCTTTTTGTGAGTCGTTTCAAGAATTTCTTTGAGTTTGCTGAGGCGCGTATCCCACTCTCGCTCCAGATGGGTAATGAATTTTTTGCCCAACTTCAACGAATTGATATCTAACAGTACTTGTACTTCACGCCCATTTGGTTTGAGGTGCACGATATTTGCAGACACGAGTACCTGTACTTGTTTTCGTGCTCCTTGTCTTGAGATATCAAGATTCTTGGTGAGACTCCCCATTGTATGTATCGCCCCATCAGAAAGACGTTTGACGATCTCCAGTCGCACAGGGTCACCGAGTGCTTTAAAAACTTGAGCTTCTGTCATTTAGGTTTGCTGAAGAACTTCTCGAGACGACCGAGCATAAATTCCCATCCTCCGGAATTCTGTTCGAATGCTTTTTCCGCCATACCTTCAGGTAATGCGGCAAAACCGGATTCTGTCATCGTGACCGTACACGTTCCGTCCTCTTCTTTGATACTAAACTCGACCAGAGTGTTCGGTACGGTTGACACATCGCCGACAAAGTCACTGCCTCCAGGAATCCATCGATAGGCAAAGTACTCATAGGGCTTTGCCTCAACGACAGAAATTTGAGATTTGCCGTGTCCCTTAAAGACAAAAACCGGCTGTTCTCCGACCGCGTACGTGCCTTCTACGGCATCAGGGAACCATAAAATAACTTTCTTAGGATTTGCTATTGCGTCATATACCGCTTCCTTAGAAGCCTTAATGGCTACTTCGCGCTTAATTATGTCCTGCATACTTTTATGTACGAATTAATTATTAATGCTAATGGACGCAGTATAACAAGACGTGTATAAATATGCAACCATAAAGTTGCATATTTATGTGGATACGCTCCAATGTAGACTCAGGTCGTATCACCTTGGCTCCGCGGAGGCGCTGGGCGGCGCTCAGAGTCGCCGCGCGCGTGGCGAAATCACTTTGAATTTGATTTTTGAGCCACCAGCCGAGCTTGGAAACCCTCGGTTTTCCAACGCGCGCTTCGCGCGCTGCCTTCCGACACGGGGAACTCCCATTCCCCGACCCCCTCACACGCGAGGCGGCTCTACATTCACTACGTTCACTCTGAGCCGCCTCCCGGGATTGAACCGGGGACCTTATCTTTACGAAAGATACGCTCTACCAACTGAGCTAAGGCGGCAGTCCTGCAATCCTAATTCATTGAGACGGTATTTTCAATTGAGCCGAGGGCGGGAATCGGACCCGCAGTCTACTCCTTACCATGGAGTTGTTTTACCACTAAACTACCCCGGCATCTCCGCGATACTATCACGCTACGGAATAATTTTGTAATTCCTCAATACTATTTTGTATAGCCGCATCTGAGATGTCGTTCCACGCGAGCGATGTATTCGATAGTACCTGCTCCTCGAGTTTCTTGGCGGATTCCGAAAGTCTTCTGAACGATTCCTCGGATCCATAATGCGGTCGTATCTTGTTCGTCTCCAGATAGCGTCTTCTCCCCTCAAGAAGTCTCTCGATAAGGGGTAGGACGCCATACGGCCCGACGCGAAGGTCGGCATATTCGCATACCTTGCGCTCGACCGAAGGGTCTTTCAGCACTTCCTCCAGCTTCGAAAAGCCGAGGCCATCTATCAACGTGCATACGTTTTCCGGGAGGCCCATGTCTCGTGCGATAGCGGAGTTTGCCGTGTGATGGTCAGCGCCGTATTTTTTCACGTACTCATCTTTCACTCCTTGCCAGTAGACAAGTCCCTGTGGCTCGAGGAATTCCGGAAAATACGAGAGTTCCGATTTTATGATATTCCCCATGTCGTGAAAGAGGCATGCGAGCACGACGTCCCGCGTGCGTATCGGCTTCTTGAAGTTCTCGGATACCAGCTTCCCCACCGCCGCCACACGCAGCTGATGAAGTTGGAGGCTCGGCATCACCCGAAATTCGGCGTACAGCTGACGAGGGGTTACCATGCACTCATGTGACCGTGCCGACGATGCTTCTCGCAAAATCGAGTATCAAGCTCAGGATCTGGATGAGAAACCCAACGAACAGTTCCAAAAAACGGAGGAGGAACGATAAGAGCATTTCGAGAAGTCCCTTGAGTGCTTCCATATGCCTATAAGTTTACCATTTTGCGCGAGCGACCGGATAAGAACTTCTGGAAAACCCACGGTTTTCCCATTCCTTCCTCCACGGGAAAACAAATGTTTTCCCGACCCCTTTCCCCTTCAAATCCGGTCTTTCGTTCAGCAAAATGGACCCGCGTACACGAGTCCATTTTGTCGATGCGCGAGCGACCGGATTTGAACCGGCGACCTTTCCCGTGACAGGGGAACGCTCTAACCAGCTGAGCTACGCCCGCAAGTGAGGAGCAAAGAGCATGCTTGCATGCTTTTTCTCCGAATGCCGCGGGCGTATGAGCCATGCGATTACGCCCGCAAACGACGGCCATTCTAGCAGAAGTTTCCTTCCGTGTCGTGGTGCCGGCGCCAGGAGTTGAACCTGGGACCTAGCGCTTATGAAACGCTCGCTCTAACCACCTGAGCTACGCCGGCCTAGTGAGGAGCAAAAAGGATGCTAGCGTCCTTTTTCTCCGAACGCCGCCGGAGTATGAGAAATACTCGATTACGCCGGCGTACAGAAAATCTACTAGACTTCGCCTACTCCAGCAAGCAAAACATATACTATAATTCTCTCATGGGGCGTTTTTGGAATCTGGTTCTCACTATCAACTCCGCGCTTCTTGTCTGTGCGAGCGTCTTTCTCGTTTATTCGTTCGGGACAATGCTCATCTTTTTCGAATGGAAACAGTTCGTACTTGCGCTCACTATTTTTATCGTACTCATAGGAACAGAGATGGTCTTCAATACACTCTGTCACGACTGAGGTTGTTCCTTGCGATTTTTTCTTGCGGTGCAAGAAAAAATCAACTATTATTGACTTAGCGGGGTGGAGCAGTAGTAGCTCGCAAGGCTCATAACCTTGAGGTCGCAGGTGCAAGTCCTGCCCCCGCAACAAAAATGTAGAGATAGAAAACTTCCGCAAGTTTATTTTTGATGCGGGGACAGGACTGGGAGAGGGTCGGAGAACGGGAGTTTTCTGTGAAGGAGAGCAGTGAGCGGAGCGAGCGTTGAGAACCGTGGGTTCTCAAAGAGGAGCGGAGCGACGAGTCTAGCCCCCCGCAACAAGCATCATTGAATGTAGCCGAACTCGCGGAACACTTTTTCGTAGAGGCCGATAACACGCCGAGCTTCGCGCTGATTCAGCGCATGTTCGGTGCCATCGTGTGCGATGCGATTCCGTATTTTGTGCGCCTCCCACGCGGCATCGATGGAGTTAAAACTTGCACGGTTTGCTTGCTTCATTTTCTCCGCCATTGTCTCGCCTTTCAGACCCTGCATATCGAGAAGCTCATTCAGCATGATATCCGCCTCAAGAATGGCGAGGCGCCACCCATGCTCCGCGCCGCCGCGTGCCTGCTCCAATACCCTCGCCCAGCGAAGCTGGGTTCTCGGAATATCTTTCGAGGCGACCGGTCGTTGTGCGGCCGCAAGCATTTTTCTCTCATGACGGCGGAGGAAATATACGCGCGCTCCGCAGTAGGCGGCAACGGCGATGAACGGAAGGCTTACCGCAACGGAAAGGAGCACGAATACGTACCATCCTTGCGCTATCGCACTATACGTTTCTGGCCCCGACACGCTTTCTAAAAACACGGGAAAATTCGAGGCGCTTAACGGCCACGCGAGCGGACGGACTGCTTCTACGGCCGGCTCCGCCGCAGGACCTGCGTTATTTATGGAATTGAATATGGTCGCGATGACACTCGGCACCCAATTGAACACGACGTCGCCGAAAAATCCGAACGTATCCGACAGCGATTCACCGAGCGTTGGTTCCCCACCCATGGCACTAGTATACCGCTACTACGACTTACTTTCGGCGTCCTCCCCTATTGCAAAGAGTGTTTCTTCCCTGCCGTGCGGAGCGATTATTTGGAACCCGACGGGGAGCGCGACGCCGTCGCGCATAACAGTTCCAGAAGGAACGGAAATAGCGGGCACGCCGGCGAGATTTGCAGGCGTCGCAAAAATATCTTCCGCATACATTGCAAGCGGATCCGACTTTGCACCAAACGTGAACGCGGGTGAAGGAGTTGTAGGCATAACGACCGCGTCTACGCTCTCAAACTCCCGTTCAAAATCAGTGCGGATAAGCTCGCGCACCGCGCGCGCCTTCCGATAATACGCATCCGCGTAGCCTGATGAAAGCACGAACGTGCCGATAAGGATGCGGCGGCGCACTTCCCGACCGAAACCGAGAGCGCGAGTCTTCGAGTACACTTCTCCTATCGAATCCGCACGCACGGAGAGCCCGTAGCGAATACCGTCGTAGCGAGCAAGATTCGTCGACGCTTCAGCAGGCTGAATGATGTAGTACACGGCAAGCGAGAAGGCAAGATTCGGGAGTAGAACATCGCGTATTTTGTAGCCCTTGTCTTTCAGATGCTGGAGCGTTGTTTCGAAACGTTGAAGTACATCAGGCTCGGAACCCTCCGCAAGAAATGCCCACGGCACCCCGAGCGTACGCGACTTCGTATCGTTTGCGGTAACGTCAGGAAGCGACGTGCTGTCCTTTGGGTCGTGTCCGCGTATCGCTTCAAATACTATGCGCGCATCTTCGACCGTTTTCGTTAATGGACCGATCTGATCGAGCGACGACGCGAGCGCCATCAATCCGAAGCGCGACACCGCGCCATAGGTGGGCTTCATGCCGACGATGCCAGTCAAAGACGCTGGCTGGCGGATGGAGCCGCCAGTGTCACTTCCAAGCGCCGCAAGTGCCATTGTGCCGGACACCGCGGCCGCAGAGCCGCCGGAGGAGCCGCCGGGAACACGCCTCGTATCGTGAGGGTTTTTGGTAACTCCGTACGCTGAAGTCTCGGTGGAGCTGCCCATCGCGAATTCATCCATGTTCGTGCGGCCCAAGAAGACAACTTTTTGCGCCTTAAGTTTTGTCGTTACTGTCGCATCGTACGATGCACGGTAGTTCTCAAGTATCTTCGAAGCGGCGGATGCAGTGCGCCCTTCGATAAGAATGTTGTCTTTCATCGCGAGCGGAATGCCGGTCAACGGTTGGATGTCATTCCGTGCTATCGCTTCATCGGCGGCTTTCGCCTCAGTGCGAGCTTCTTTTTCCCAGACTTCGAGGTATGCGTGGATATCGCCGTCTTTTTTCGCGATCGCATCAAGGTACGCGTTCGTCAGTTCAAGCGCCGAATATTCCTTAGAATCGAGCGCGCGGCGCGCCTCTGCAATGGTTAAAGATTCAAGATTCATGATTCAAGATTTCCGCCGTGAGATTACTTGTTTGACGGCAATCCGATCGCCTTCACGCTCCGGCGCCGCGGACAACAGTGTCTCGGTATACACGCCGCTCTCGTGAGGATTTTCATCTGCACGCATCACGTTCCGAAGCCCATCACCCTCGTGTTCGCTCTCTCCCGCGGCTTTCTGGATAGTCTCAACGAACGCCAAAATGCTTGGTATTTCTTTCTCGAGGGTCGCCAGTTCTTCTTTGGACACCTCGAGCCGCGCCAATTTCGCGAGTGCGGCTACATCAACGTCTGTCATGCCCTCACTATACGTAAGAAGTCTTGTTCTGTCAGCACCGGGACATTGAGTTTCCGGGCTTCATCGAACTTGCTTCCGGGGTTCTCTCCGGCGACGACTGCGGTCGTCTTTTTAGAGACTGAACTCGAAACATCCGCTCCCAGGCGGCGTAGAGCGGCTTTCGCTTCGTCGCGCGACATCGAGCTAAGCGTCCCTGTGAGCACGTAGTTCCTGCCGGCGAGTTTTTGCGACGAGCTCCCGCCGCGCGGAGGCGCCACGATGTCAAGTACTTTCTTGAGCCGCGCGATAAGTTCTTTGTGCCGCGTGAGCCGGAACCACTCCGCCACTTCATTCGCAACGATGGGGCCGATGCCATCTATTTCTTCAAGCTCGGCGGCGGAAGCCTTTCCGAGCACGTCTATATCGCGGAACCGCTCGGCAAGAAGTATTGCCGTCTCCTCTCCCACTTGCGGAATAGAGAGCCCGACCAATAGGCGCGAAAGCGGGGCGCGGCGCGATTTCTGTATCGAGGCGATGAGTTTCTTCGCCGACACGTCTGCGAAGCCTTCGAGATGCAGGAGGTCGCCCTCCGTCAGCGTGAAGAGTTCGTAGTAGTGCTGGACCAACCCTTTTTCAAGGAGCTGGTCGATTGTTCGCGGTCCGAACCCTTCGATGTCGAGCGCGTGTTTTCCCACGAAATTATGAAAGCGCCTTCGGACGACCGCGAACGAGTTTTTGTTGACACATCGCCACGCCGCTTGGCCGGGAACACGCTCTATTCTTCCGTCGCCTCCGCATTCGGGAACGCGCGTCGGCCATGTGTACGGTCTCGCGTGCTTCGGCCGCAGTTCCTTCACAACGCTTAGGATATCGGGAATGACGTCGCCCGCTTTTTGGAGCACGACCGTATCTCCCAGCCTCACGTCGAGACGCTGTATCTCGTCTTCGTTGTGAAGCGTCGCACGACTGACGACGGTGCCCGCGACCGATACGGGCTTCAAGTGCGCGACGGGCGTAAGAACACCGGTCCTCCCTACCTGGAGCACAATGTCTTCGAGCACCGTCGTTACCTGCTCCGCCGGGAATTTGAACGCTATCGCGAAACGCGGGGCTTTTCCTGTGTACCCCAATGCCTCCTCAAATCGTTTTTCATTCACCTTCAGCACGACCCCATCGACCCAATACTCCTGATGGCGGCCTTTCTTGTTCCACTTCTCCCAGTATTCGATCGCCTCCTCTATATTCTTGGCGAGGAAATGGTTCGGATTCACTTTGAAACCGAGCTCGCGCAGATATTCGAGTTCTTCCGATTGCGTGGACGGAAGTTTCTCGCTGCTTGCTGCAACGTCGTAGACGAAGACATCGAGCTTGCGTCCTCCCGCCACGTTCGGATCAAGCTGGCGTATGGAGCCTGCTGCGGCGTTGCGGGGATTCGCGAATGGCGGCTCTCCTTCTTTTTTCCGCGCGCGGTTCAATTCCTCAAGACCCGATGAACTCATCCATACTTCCCCCTCGACGACGATGTCGACGGGGCGAGCGAGCGAGAGCGGCACCGACTCTATCGTTTTTATATTGTGCGTTACATCTTCCCCGACGACGCCGTCGCCGCGGGTTGCGGCTGACACCAGGATGCCTTTTTCATAATCGAGCACGATCTTCAGCCCGTCTATTTTTAGTTCGCACACGTATGTTGGGTGCGCGTTGCCAAAATTCGGTTTTAAAAAACGCTTCACGCGCGCGTCGAAATCCCGTATATCCTCCGGCGAGAACGCATCGTTAAAAGACCATTGCGGAACTTTATGCCGCACTTTCTTGAAGCCGGGAAGTGGCTTCCCTGCAACGCGCTGAGAGGGAGAGTCAGGCGCGATTATTTCCGGATACTTTCCCTCGATTTCCGTGAGCTCTTGCTTCAGTGAATCGAGCGCCGCCTGCGATATTTCTTCTTTGTCGTAGACGTGAAAAGCGACACGATACCGATTAATCGTAGTTTTGAGTTTTTGGTAGCGTTCTTCCACGTCTTTCGGGATCATACGAATAGTGTACAGAATGCAGCGCAAGCCTCCAATTAAGAGAACGTGCACCTTTTATTCCGCTCTATGCGATTAGTACCGAAGTTCAACTGACCGCTGCAGTGTGCGCGGATTCGTCGAGATAGTGGCGCAATTCGTACTGAATCCATCCGCGCGAACGGTCGTCCGAACGGCTTGGCTCGCGCCGCTTCGAGTCTTCTCGACAGAGACGTCGACGCAGTACCCGTTCGGTTCGAACTGGAACGTCTGCGGATTGCCGTAGCTTGTAAACGGGGAGATATTCAAAGCTTCACCGTCGCATGTGGCTGACACTGGTCCTGTGCCCCCACTACCTCCACCACCGTCCGCTCCAGCGGGCGTATATGTAATAACGATTATTCCTCCAGCTCCCGCACCTGCGCTCGATGCATCACCTCCTTTGCCGCCTCCACCTGCTCCATATGACCCACCGGCTCCGCCGCGGCCCTCGTCGCCGCCTCCTGCGCCGCCACCACCTGCACCTTGCGCGCCCCATTCAATACCACTGCCACCATTTCCTCCGGTGCCCGGATTTCCGAATCCGCCGCCACCGCCGCCACCGCCGTTGGTACCGCTTTGGCCGGGATCTCCAGAAGAACCTCCCGCGCCACCACCTGAACCGGATGAGTTATTTCCTCCTCTGCCACCTGTTTTTCCTGAAGCATTTGCTCCTGCCGTTCCGCCGCCACTGCCACCGCCGCCACCACCCGCTTCATTTCCTGTACCAGCGCTCCCATTGCCACCGTTCCTTCCGGCGCCATTCGGCCCGGCAGCGCCACCGCCTCCGCCACCGCCGGATACATCGCCGCTGCCTGAACTTCCCCCACTCCCACCCGCAAATTTCGTCGTGCCAACGCCAGATGTCGGCCCTCCTGCTCCACCAACGTTTCCGTTCCCCGCGCTTCCCCCATTCGCACACACTGTTGAATCGGCACAACTTGTGCCATTGAAATACGTATCGCCGCCGCTTCCTCCTTGCCCGCCGCCAGAACCGACGGAATAACCAATGGAACTCCCGGGCGTGAGATTGACATTCGTTACTTTAGAATACGCGCCGCCACCGCCACCGCCCGTTGGAGAATTGCCGCCGCCGCTATCACCGCCTCCTCCGCCACCGATGACCTCTATCGAATTGTTGGAATCATTCCAATCGGCGGGGACTGTCCACGAACTGCCCGACGTGCGTACGATGGTGATCTCCGCTCCTCCGCCACCGCCGCCACCGCCTGCTGCTGCCGGTCCGAATGCTTGATGTCGAAAATCCCAATAGAGAGCGCATTCGGCACCGGTATCTGCCGCATAGAATGCAAATTGCGAATCGCGTCCTATTGAAGAGAGCGTGAGCTCCTTTTGCGCGACACCGAAAATCGAGGCGCCCAGCGCAAGCACGATTGACGCAACGAGGGCCGCCAAAAGAAGCGTAAAGCCGCGCTCTCCGCTTCGCTTCTCTGTCATCTTGTTTATGTATTGAAACATACTCGTCATTCCCAGGTTATTTCTACACGGCCAGGTGCACCCGCGCCTCCAGGACCGCCCCCTGTGCCTCCGAGGCCTCCGCCTCCGACAACGACCGTCATTTGAGAACCGGCGCTTAGGCTTCCGGCAGAGTACGTTCTGCTCACGTATCCTCCGCTTCCACCGCCTCCGCCGTGGATCGTTCCTGAACCTTCGTCGCCGCCACCGCCGCCGGCACCGGGTGCGCTCCCAGTCGAGCCGGCTGTATTGTTGCCCCCCACGCCACCAGCGCCTCCGTCTCCGGGTGCACTTCCGCCTGCGCCGCCAGCGGCTGACGTCGTGTTTATGCCGGAATTTCCGGGAGTGTTAACCGTCCCGCCTGTAGCAGTCCCGCCAGCACCTCCTTGGCCGCCGCCGGAGTATCCGCCTCTGCCGCCTTGACCACCGCCCGCTGTCCGCGTAGCGCCAGCGACTGTTATCGATGTGGCGCCACCAGGGTCTCCATCTCCCGCGGAGCCGCTTGCTTCCGAGCCACCGCCCGCGCCGCCGCCCCAAAGCTTCACGACGAGGCTCGTCGCATACTCGGGCACCAAGAACGTGTATTGGCCGGGAACGGAGAACGTAATCGCGTTTCCAGATGCTGTATCGTCGCCTCCACCACCGGACACGGAAGAGTCCGCTATCCAACGGTAGAGATTCTCCGATATCGTGAATGTGCGTGTCTGGAATGAACCGGAGCGCCAAGAAACGGTGACCGACACCCGCACTTCATCGTCATTGCCCGACACGGGTTCCGCGCGCACCGTGCGCGTGAAGCGTGTAGCGACCCACGGCGACCCGTTCTCGTATCCATAGAGTTCCCCGTCCGTTTTAAGAGGCGGACACGTCACCGGACACTGCGTCATGCTGCCATTCCGGGTATCAACGGTGAATGGCTGGCCGGTGATGGAGGGAATGCCGGTCAGAAGGTCCACTGAAGCACCCAGTGCATTCTGAAGAATATTCCCATCGCGCACATTGCGAACGGTTTCAACAGCTTCCTGCGCAAGATGGAATGCCGTTATCTGGTCTCTCGCATAGTACGCGGCCGAAAGACTGCGCGCCGTAAGCGTCATCGGCGCGACGACTGCGACCGTAAGGAGCGAGACCGCCACCAATGTTTCTATGAGTGTGAAGCCTTTTTTCATGGTCATAGGTCAAGGGCGCGCTGGACGGCGGTCGCTTGGATGTGGAACGTGGTGCGCGTTTTTACCTTGTCCGCGCCCGCGGTCCCTTTGATGGAAATGACCACTTTCGGCTGGCTCGTGTCGCCCGGCGTCGTGCCGATGACGTAGAATTTCATGCTGTCGATAGTGACGGACGGTGAAGTAATGGCGATCGAATTTTGACCGGAATTCTCCGATTTATAAATGCGTTTGGTCGACGCATCGTAGAGGTATACCCATTGGTCGCCTGCATCACCTCTGTCTCCCCCGAATGCCTCGAATGCGAGCACGGTGTCGCCGTTCCCGCAATCGCGCGCCAGAGAATACTCTCCTCCACCGCAATGGTAGACGCTCCCCATGCGAAGTGCGCGCACCATGCTGTCGAGTGCAATATTCAAATTGTTCATGACGGAATGAAGCGCCTGAGTTTTCCGATTCGCATCAACGAGCGAAAGAAGGGCCGTGACGGAAACGAGCATGACGACAGCGAAGAGCGCCGTCGAAACTATCATTTCAATGAGCGTAAATCCTTTATCTCCTTTCATGCTCATACATTATTGAACGGATATCTGTCCCGTGGACTCGACAATGACGCTTGCCTGGTCGCCCCGCGGCGATTCGAGGAGGAC
This sequence comes from Candidatus Parcubacteria bacterium, assembly GCA_003599295.1. Classification (GTDB taxonomy): domain Bacteria; phylum Patescibacteriota; class Minisyncoccia; order Phycocordibacterales; family UBA2100; genus UBA10103. The sequence goes on from QZJK01000011.1 coordinate 37,351, forward strand.
GCGTCCGCGTTCGTAGAGGGCTGCCGGATTCGCGACACCAGAGATGCCGTTCGCGCTGATGAAGGCATCTGGCTCCGGCCGTCGGAACATCAGGTCAAGCCTATTTAATCCGCATGTTTCCGTGGTGCTTCCCGGCGCAGTTACGCAAATATCGGCGGTATGAAATCCTCTCTGCATCGTTATCGACTCGACGAGTTCGTTCTGATTCGATTGGTATATGCCGTCTCCCGTCGCGGAAGGAAATGTGTCCGCGAACAAGACGTACACCGTGGGAGAATTGATGCTGAAATGCATGCCATATCCTGCGCTGAACTCGCTCTCGCCAAAACGGCGCACTGCTATCCCGTACACTTGCGCCTTCCGTACGGACAACGCGACATCATAGGCAAGGTTCTCAAGTAAAATCGCGCCTCCGAATCGGGCGTTATTCGCGAGCATGATACCGGTAATGAGGACAAGTATCCCGGTGACCACGATAAGCTCCGCCAAGGTGAAGCCCCGTTCTTTCCGCCGGCTTGGTTTCGTTCCATGCGAAAAACCATTAGCGGTCTCTGGATTCGCGGAATGTACTCGGCTCATAGGGGCAGGGGAAGCGCGTATAGGTGCGCGAACCACACGATTAGGCAACTCGCGACGAGAAATGGCCCGAACGGCACCTCGCTTTTCATTGTAAATCGCATTCGCCCATCACGGAATGCGGGTATGGGAATAAGTGTCCGCACGAATCCCTGCACTGCATCGCTAGACATCGCAAGAAGCGGCAAGGAGACGGCTGCGCCCAGAATGAATGCGAAGAGGACCGCTATGAGGCCGCCCTCAATGCCGAGGAGCCATCCTATCGAGAGCGCCAGCTTCGAATCGCCGAGGCCCATCCATTTCCCGTCCGATACGAGCCACAGAAGAAAAAGTGGGAGCGCAGTCAAAGGCCCCGCGAGTACCGCAAAAGCGTATGAAGCGCCTGTGCCGACGACCCCAAAGAGAGCCGCGGAGAGCGTAAGTATGCCGCACATAAGCACCCATCGGTCGGGAATGATGGTCGTGCGGAGGTCATGCACGGCGATAGCGAGGAGAAGTGCCGCGATGGGGAGTGCCACGAGTTTGAACGGTAGCTCTATGGGAGCGGCACCGATGAGCGCGAACAATACCGCAGTAGAGAGTTCAACAAGCGGATACTGGAGGGAAATACGCGCTTTGCAATCTCGACAGCGGCCGCCGAGGAGCACCCATGAAAGAACGGGTACGAGATCATGTGACCGAATGCGCGCCCTGCATGAGGGACAGACGCTTCGACCGGAGATAGTTTCTTTCCCTTCTCGCAGAACGAGAACGTTCAAGAAACTCCCGACGATGAGGCCGAACGAACCGAATACAAGGACGAGTGTCATTAGGAAGGATTATCGCACAAAACCCCGCACGAGGCGGGGTTTTGATGCCGATTGTTTTGCTCTACGATTATGGCTTCACGTCGTAGACAGGATCGGTGCCGGCAAAGTCAGCACCGCTTCCCGTACAGATACCGGTGCTTGCCGCGGCATCCGCGTCCGAATCAAGCGCCGCGTTGTTGGTGATCTCGAGCGTCGCTCCGAGGTGATACGAGGAGCAGGTCGTTCCGGAGCCGAGTGCCGCGTACGAGTAGGGGCTTCCTGTCGACGGATCCTCGGGGATAGCCGAGATGAACCCGCCCGTTACGAGAGGACTGCTTGCCGTCGTTCCGATGGTTGTGGGGTATCCCGTCGTCGGGTTCGAGTCGTAATACAGTTCAAGCGCAAGCTGGAGCTGCTTGACATCGGAGACGCGTCGCGCGTCGCGGCCCTTCTGGCGAGCGCTATTGAGGGACGCCAACACGATAGACGAGAGAATACCGATTATCGCGATCACGACGAGAAGTTCGATCAGGGTGAATCCTTTCGATCCCCGTATACCGTAACCGCGCATTGAAATAAGTGGCATGAGTCTTATATGCTATTAGTTGATAATTAAGGTGTACCCGTATTGTACCCCCTCTCTTCTTCGAGGGGAGACGACCTGTGGATAGTTCATTTTTCTTGAAAAAGCCCCAGATTTCAGGGATTTTTAATCCATTAGAATCCAGAGGCGATATTATAAATAGGGATGAGGACCGAGGCGAGAAGGACGGCAACGCCGAGCGCAAGCGCGACTATCATGATGGGCTCGATGAGGGAGACCAGCGTGTCAACCGAGTGATTCACCTCACGGCGGTAGAATTTGCCCATGGTGTCGAGCACGTGGCTCGTATTACCCGTCTCCTCACCTATCTTCAACATTGCGACGACGATACCCGGAACCTCGGGGTGTTTCCGCAAGGCCTCGGAGACCGGAAGTCCCGATTTTACGTCAGTCGCAGCCGCCTTAAGTATTTTTTCATAGGTGACGTCACCGACGACATTCGCGGTTATCTCGAGGCTGTTCAGCATTTGGATGCCGCTTCGGAGCATGGTGGAAAGGTTGTCCGCGATGCGGGAAAGGTAGAGCTTTTTGTAAATGCCTCCGATGACAGGGACTTGCATGCGCGCTCGCGAATACGTCTCCTTCCCCGCCGGTGTCGTCCCGAAGCGTACGAGAAAGATGCCGCTCCCGACCAAGAGGATGCTTAAGAGAAGAATGTGCGTAGAGAGGAACTCGCTGATGCCTATCACGATGCGCGTATATATCGGTATGTCCTGGCCCACTTCGTTCAAAATGTCCGCGAGATTCGGGATGACGACCGTCAGCATGATGCCCATGACGACGACGAACGTAAGCATGATAAAAGCCGGGTAGATAAGAGCATTCCGCGCTTTCTGTGTTATTTCATAGTTCCTGTCGAGATAATCCGAGAGGAACGTAAAGGTCTCGTCCAGTTTTCCGGACTCTTCGCCGACGCGCACCATGTTGACATAGAATGGAGAGAACACGTCCGGATGCCTCGAGAGTGCGTTCGATATCGTGCTGCCGTTCTGGATGTCATTCGCTATCTCGAGCAGTTTTGCCCCTAGTTTCGGCGTTCGCGCTTCGGCAGCAAGAAGACGGAACGCGCGAAGCGCGGATACTTGTGCTTCGAAAAGCGTCGTCATTTGCCGCGAAATAATGACGATGTCAGCGTTCGTGACGCGGTCGAACAAGCTGATGCGACTCAAAAGCGCCGAGGATTTCTCTTCGACCGGATTAATAGCCGATATCACCAGACTGCGCCGCTGGAGCGCCGCTATCGCCACGTCGATATTAATGGCATCAATGGTCCCCTGACGCTCGGCGCCTTCGGCATCGATGGCTGTATAGGAGAACAAACTCATAGCCAGTCCCTAGAGAAGCCGCTGAAGCACATTTGGATTCAGCGAGTATTGGTACGCGCTCTCGACGGTAATCTCGCCGCGCGCGACCAATTCCGCGAGCGAGCGGTTCATGTCTATCATGCCCTCCCCGGAACCGGTCTCGATGACCGTGTTTATTTCGTGCGTCCGCTTCTCGCGGATGAGATTCGCGACCGCCTTGTTGTTGACGAGGAGCTCATATGTCGGAATGAGGCCGCCGGAGACGCGCGGAATAAGGCGCTGACTGAAGATGCCGGCCATGGAAGCCGCGAGCTGGAGCCGTATCTGGTCCTGCTGCGATGCGGGGAAGGTGTCGATGATGCGGTCGATGGTCTGTGCGGCATTGTTCGTATGAAGCGTCGAGAAGACGAGGTGTCCGGTCTCCGCAGCTGTGACTGCGGCGGCCATCGTCTCCGGTCCACGCATCTCGCCAACGAGAATGACGTCTACGTCTTGGCGAAAAGCCGATTGGAGCGCAGTCGCGAAATCTTTCGTGTCAATGCGCACTTCGCGCTGGTCTATGAGCGACTGCTTCGGCTGATAGACGTATTCCACCGGGTCCTCGATGGTCACGATATGTTCCATTCTCTCGACATTGATGAGTTCTATGAGGGCGGCGAGGGTCGTGGTCTTTCCTTGCCCCACCGGCCCGACCACCAAGAAGAATCCTTGGGATTTGCGGGCGAAGCTGGTCAGGACGTCCGGCAAATTCAATTCCTGTACCGTACGGATGGTTTTTGGTATCAGACGAAGCGCGATACCGACGCTTCCTCTCTGAAAGAACGCATTGCCTCGGAATCGGGCGTTTTCATCGCTTTCATAGGCAAAGTCCACTTCCTGCTCGACAAGAAAATGCTCCATTTGCTTATCCGTGAGGAGAGCTTTCAAGAAACCCATCGTGTCATCGGGCGTCAGAGGCGGCTCCTTCAGCATGGGCGTGAGGGCGCCGGCGACGCGGATGGTCGGATGCGCGTCTGTTGAGAAGTGGAGGTCGCTTCCGCCCTCGTGCTCAAGGACGTTTATGTATTTTTTGAGCGTTGCCGCGTAGTCTGTCATGATATGTTCAATGAACGCCCGAGTGAAGCGTACACCTGTGATTTTAACACCTTTCTTTTCAATGCCGGCTTGAAACTGTGAGTATCCGGCAAGAGTCGGCGGTCGTCCGAAGGCGCGTTACTTTTTCTTCCCGTGCTTCTTTACCTCTTCCTTCACCGCTTCCACGACCTCCGAAGGTATCATGCTGGCTTTCACCACATAGCGATCGACGCCTAAGCCCTCTGCTTTTGCTTTCTCGGCGTCATTCCCCTGATTCGTGAGCGCGATCTTTACCGCGTCTGGAGCGAGGTGTTCCGCGTCAAGCGTCTGGAGGAACGAGAACCCGTCATGCTCCGGCATCACGATGTCGAACACGATAGCTTCCGCCGCAAACCCGTCGCGCAAGAATCGAAGGGCGTCCGCTACCGATAGACACGCCTGTACATTGAAGCCTGCGCCGGCGAATTTCATGCTGTACATATCCACGAGGAATTTGTCGTCGTCGATCAGCAGTATGTTCCCCGACGCTCCTTTGCCTTTCTCGCCTTCCGTTTGGTCATTCATCATAGGTAATCTGCTTATTGATACAATTATTCTACTCTACTACATATCTGTGCGAGCCCCCGGGGACTGCCAGGGAAGATGTTTATACGTCCCTACGAAGCCGGTTTTTCTTTCTTTTCCGGCGCAGATTCGGCAACTACAGGCATTTCCTCTTCCTGAAACAGGAGTTTCGATGAAAGAGCGTTCAATTCGGAAAAAGGAATGGCTTTTGAGAACGCTTTCTGCATCGCATCTTCCTGCATCGTAAGCATGCCTTGCCCGCGAGCAGTCTCCCATAGCTTGGATTCAACTGGGTTCTCAAGGATGATGCGCTCGATCTCCGGAGACATTTCAAGCACTTCGAATACGGCCATGCGGCCGCGAAGCCCTGTGGGCGATGCCGAGGTGCGCATGGGTTCCCACGCACTCTTCGGTATCTTGAAGCGGTGCTCGGCGGGGAGCGTTGAAAGCTGCTCCTCGATATTCTTTCTATCGCTCGCGGATATCTCTATTTCCTGTGTGCTTCCTTCGACAAGCGTGCGCACGAGGCGCTGTGCCATCGAAATGACGAGGACAGGCGGAATGAGATACGGCTCGACGCCCATGTCGATGAGGCGCGGAATGGTACCGATTGCGTCGTTCGTGTGGATGGTCGAAAGTACGAGGTGGCCAGTCAGTGCCGCTTGTATCGCGAGCTTTGCGGTTTCGCCGTCACGGATCTCTCCCACCATGATGACATCCGGGTCCTGGCGAAGCGTTGTTCGGAGTCCCGTTGCGAACGAGTACCCGATCTCGGGATGCACCTGCGATTGCGTGACGCCTTCGACGAAATACTCGACCGGGTCTTCAAGCGAGAGCACGTTCTTTTTTTCGCGGTCGACTTCCGAAAGCATCGAGTACAAGGTCGTCGATTTTCCCGAACCTGTAGGACCGGAAATGAGAACCAGCCCGTGCGGACGGTTGATCGCTTTCCGCACCAAATCGAGATTGCGCGGCGTCAACCCGATCTGATCGAGCGGGATGAATCCTTGGTCACGATCGAGAATACGAATAACGACTTTTTCCCCGTAGTACGAGGGAAAGGTCGAGACACGGAAGTCTATCTGCCGATTTTCGATGGACGCCGAGAAACGGCCGTCCTGCGGTTTTCTTTGCTCATCGAGGCGGATGGAGGCGAGCACTTTTATACGCGCGACGAGCGAGCGGTGCGTCGCGAGCGGGAGGATAACACTCGTGTGAAGGTCGCCGTCCACGCGGTAGCGCACGCGCACTCCTGCGAATTGCGGCTCGATGTGGATGTCGGAAGCTTTTCCATCGATGGCGTACCGAAGTATCGTCGACACTATCTTGATGGTCGGTGCATCTTCCTGTACGTTCCTCGTCCGCTGGCCGATCTCCGACGGACGCTCAATGGTTGGGTCATCGAGATCGAGCGGCGCCATTTCGGATTCGACAGGCCGCTCTTTCTGCTCGGTCGCGAGGTCGACGATGGCGCGGTCCACTTCCCCGCCGAGGCCGCGGTACATTCCGAGTATTCTTTCAAAATCCTCTTTTGATATTCGAAATACTTTAAACGGCATGCCTGTCGAGCGCGCGATAAAATTCAGCGCGTCGAAGCCCTGTATATCTTCAGGGTCAACCATGCCGATCTCGAGGACGCCGTCCCCGACCGCGAGCGGTGCGAGCTGATAATGCTTTGCGGATTCCTCGGGAATGTAGCGGAGGACATCGTACGGCACCTTGGTTTCCCCTAGCTCTCTCATCGGCACTTCAAGGCCTCCACTCCCCTGGCCCGCTGCCTGCGAACTCGTAGAGAGATTTATTTGAGGACTTCCTGTTTGATTTGTTTGCGGCATACGAAGTATCAATGGTCTACGCTACGCTCGAAAGGACGAAGGCCATTTTCCACGTCCTCCGAAGCACGGCGTTCTTCATTCACGGTCTCAAATCTCGCCCCCTTCTCCTGCGTCAAAACCCCGAGGGGCGAACGGGTTCCGCCGTCCGACTGGTTCCGGGACTATCTGTGTTCCAAAATCCCGGAGCGTGCCAAAGGTCGGATCGGAGAATATCGTTCCGGAAAGTGAGACTGCCCGCAGGGTCAAAAGCGTATTGACGATGCCTGCCTCGGCAGTCCCCACTTCGCCCACTACTTCTGTCGTGAGGAGGGCGTCATCGGGAGTGCTGTCTCCGGAGAACGCATACCACGCACCGCCGAGCGCGACCGCGCCGATGATGACGATTGCGAGTGCGTTGCGCGAGAGGAATGACATCATACTTACTTCAACCAATACGTTCTAATAGTAATGTCGAAACTGTAGAGGGGCTCTCCTGTGTCGTCCGCATCCTCGGGCTGAAGCGAGAGGGAGACGAGATCGACGATGCGAAGGCTCGATTCGAGATTTTCCAAGAATTGCACGAAGACCGGATAGGTCGCGACGGTCGAAAACTGGAGCGTCAGTGAATCGAACTTTTGCCGCGCGGCACCGATGGCCCCCACGACGGAATTATCGCCGGTCTCGCTCGCGGGATTCGAGATGAGCACGTTCTGGAGCGCCATGCCATGAGCCCCGGCAAGATTATCAAGATCAAGAACAAGCCGCACGTTATCCACGTGGTCCGGAAGGAGTTTCTGGAGGCGCGCGAGGTCGGCCGGATTAAATGCGTTGTAGCGCGACAAAAGCGATTGCTTCAATTGCTGCAGCTCCGCGGCCCTATCGAGAGCCTCGTCGTATTGTGCTATCTCCGCCTTTTTCGCTTGCACGGTCTGATACGTGGGCTGCGTGTACATGAAGAAGACCCCGAATGCGACCGCGAGACCAAGTGCCGAAAAAATTAGTTTGAACATAGATTATTCCGTGGGCTGGCTTCCTTCCGAGGCGGTATTCTCCTCAGGGACTCCGTTGAACGGCGAGAGCGAGGATTGCACCTCCGAGGTCGGATTCGTGAGTTCCTGCGGAAGGCTCTGTGTCGCCCCGCGCACGATGGCGAGGTAATTGATGGCCGAAGGATTCAAAAGCGCCGAAAGGCTGAAGTGGACGCCGTCCGTTTGGCGATTGATGTTCGAAAAGATGGGACTCGTCACCATGCCGACCTTACTGAAAAGATCCGCCTGGAGCGCTATCGAGTTGACGCTATCGGCAATGCCGTCCATCTGTATCGTCATGTGCTGCGGATCCGAGCCATCGAAATCCAATGATATGAATGAAATGTTGCTTATCGTTGTCTGCTCAAGCATGCGGAAAAATGCGGAGGGCGCGATGTGCTTTCCCAAGACCTCGTTCGCGACCAACATGCGGTCATCGAGCCGCGTCAGCTCTTGGATGAGCGCGGGCTCGAATGCGGCGCTCGCGCGCCCGAGCTGTTCTATTTTCGAAGCAGCGCTTGCATGCAGATACTGATCATAGAGGAGCACTCCGACTCCGAGGACTCCGGACACGACGAAAAGAACGACCGAGGCAAGCGCGGCGAGGTCCAAGAGACCGTTCTTCGCCGCTTTGCGGACGGAGCCGGCTTGTACCGTGTCTTTCGGGATGAATGAGGGCGGTGTTGTTGTTTCCATAGTTCTTCTTCTGCCGCTCCCCGGTCGCGCGTTTACGATTCTTTGAGTTTCCGCAGAACAAGCCCGACCGCTACCGCAAATCCTGGGCCTATCTCGCGAAGCACGTCTCCGAGGAACGCAGGCGCTTCCGTTCTTGCGAACGGGTTCGCTATTTCAACGTCCGCCTGCAGGGAGGTCTTTGCTTCTTCAAAAAGTCCTGGCAAAGACGCACCGCCGCCCGTGAAGACGACGCGCGATACATTCTTATTGTATCGCTGCCCGTAGCTCAATAGTACCCGATTCACCTCGCTAAAAATACGCGTGAGTGTTGATAACAGCGCGGTCTTGATGCGTTCGTTCTCATCGGTAGAGTACGCTGTCGTGTCTTTAAGGCCGCGTTCACGCTTGACGCGCTCCGCCTTGTCGAATTCCCAGTTCAAGGAACGGCCGAGGACCTCCGTCATGTGCTGGCCGCCGACCGTGAGGAGATGTGTGAGGCGCACGACGCCGCGCTCGACGACATAGAGCTTGGTCGTCGCGGCCCCGAGATCAACCACCAAGACCGGCGCGATGCCGTGTCCGAGCGATGAACGGACGACGCTGAATATCTCGATCTCATAGAATTCGACAGTGATACCCGCTTCCGCCGCAAGCGCTTGATAGTTCTCTATCGTAGCGTTATGAATGGCGACAAGGAGCACTTCTTGCCCGCGCGGTTTGCTTGACTCCTTTTCCATCCTGTCGAACGCGCTTTGCTCCCCCTCCTCCTCTGGTATCAAGAACCAGTCAAGAGCGACTTCGGTGATTGGCACCGGAATGTATTTCCGAGCCTCGATAGGAACGATGCGCTTTAAAGATTCCTTATCGACTTTCGGCAGCTCAACGACTGAGACTAAACTCGATGCGAACGGGATGGAAATACCGCCCTTTCGCGCCGTCACGTTCGCTTCTTTCATGAGGTCGGTCAACGCTTCGGCCGTTTTCTCCGACGAAAGCTTCACGGCTTTTCCGATGGGCTGCCCCCCGTAAGGACCGAGTGCTATTTCGCCATACGTCTCAAGCACCGCTGCGCCGCGCGACGCGCGAAGCTGCACGACTTTTATGGAACTTGCGCCGATGTCGACGCCGAGAATGCTTCCCTCGGCGCCTTTGCCGAGAACTCCCGAGAGTGCTTTCCCAATACCCCCAAAAGAAAAAGCCATTCGGTACAGTATAGCGTACTTTATGAGTCTAGCGCGCGGTATTTCTCAGAGTTCGTCTATCTTAGCGGCGAGAATGAAGTCATTCTCGGAAAGCCCGCCTATCGCGTGCGTCGTGAGTGTTATGCCTACCTTCCCCCACCCGACAAGCATATCCGGATGATGTCCCTCCGCCTCGGCGACGCCGCCTACCCTGTTCGCGAATGCGAGTGCCTCCTTGAAATTCTTGAACTTGAATGTCTTGGTAATTCTTTTTGCATCGGGCGAGAGCGACCAGCCGGGAACCTCCTTCAAATACTCTTCCGCTTTGGTGCGGAAGAGGGGCATGACTCCCCCTTCGCACGGCACGCAATGTTTTTTGGCAAAGCTCATGCGAGAATTGTAGCATCATGAATGTCCGCGCGTTCCTGAACACCATTCTCGATAGCGTCCTCCCGCGGCGCGAGCGGGATATGCGCACAAAACGGCGTTCACTCCAGGATATTCCGCTCGCTCCAACGACGCACGAACTGCTCGGCACGCGCATACTGACCATCATGGATTATCGGGAACGGGCGGTCGAAGAACTCTTGCAGAGTTTGAAATACGATGCGTCGGGACACGCCGCAACATTGTGTGCAGAGGCCCTTGAGGATTTCTTGCGGGAAGAGGTGTCTTCCGTTCGTGCATTCTCGACGAAGCGTATTCTCCTTGTGCCTGTGCCGCTTCATAAGGTGCGGGAGCGAGAGCGTGGATTCAATCAGATAGAAGTCATTCTTAAGCACCTGCCCAAAGAATTTCACGACGGCCGTGCCGCGGCTGTCGTTCCCGCGCTTTTACGCACCCGCCCGACGAAACAGCAAACGCATCTATCGCGCAATGAGCGCTTAAAGAACGTCGCGGGCGCATTCGAACTTTCCGACGCAAGCGTGCTTCACGATGCACACGTTGTTTTAATAGACGACGTCGTGACGACGGGTGCAACTCTGACCGAAGCGGCGAAGCCGCTCATGAAGCGCGGGATTTCTGTGAACCTGCTTGCACTCGCGCGGGCGTGAAAAGAGCGCCTCGATGTGGTACGTTAAGCACGCAAGTGCGTAGGAGAGGTGGCCGAGTGGTCGAAGGCGGCACGGTGCTAACGTGTTAGGCGGGTAAAACTGTCTCGAGGGTTCGAATCCCTCCCTCTCCGCAGATTTGAACGCAGTGAGAATACTGCGGAGAGGAGCAAGCGCTTCGCGCTTGCGTGGAGGGATTCGAAAGTGAGCGCGGGGTGCCTGTTCAGTAGGACGGGTCGCGCGAGCAGGCCCGAGCGGAGCGAGGAGCGACGGCGACGAGCGAGCTCTTGGGAGCATCCCTCCCTCTCCGCAAAAATCTATATAATAGAAGGTATGACAAGAAAAGCTGGGGTTGTTCTTTTTTATGCACTTCCCATCGTTCTGATGATAAGCCTCATCCCGCTGATTCAGAATGATTATGTCCTTGCGGGCGTATACGGTGCCTGCATCGTTGCCCTGCTTTTCATAAAACGCGAGAAAAATGATCTCATCGCGCTCGCATTCGGCATTATCGGTATCACTATCGCCGAGTCCTTTTTCATCAGCACAGGGGTGGAAACGTTCGCGCGGCAGAGCTTTCTCGGCATGATGCCGCTCTGGCTCCCCTTCCTGTGGGGCTATGCGTTCGTGACCATAAAGCGCACGCTCCGCGTATTAGACCATTGACCATTCACGCTGTCGCCATACGGCCATGGTATCTTTATCGATACCAACCGAAAGGAGGTGAGTTCTTTGCCAACCCTCATCATCAATCTCTTCTCGAACAGGGATGATTTCCTATTCGAGGCGTTCCGACTCGAATCTCGGCTTTCCATGCACGGGCAAATCAGCTCAACCAAGGGAAGCGGGGTGGCGCAGATAACGCTTCGTACTCGGAAATCTCTGGAAGAGATCCGGGAAGAGATCAACCACTTGTCGCTCAAGGGCGACGTCAGATGCAACGAGGAAGAAAATGACAAGGAAATGTCACCGGCATAGCCGGCATTTCACGAGCCCGGAAACGACGTATGCATTGCATACGCACGTCCGGGCTCACTCAATACTTCAAGACGACATGGGGATTGTGCGTACGAATGAAAAACAACACGCTATAGTGTATGCATTATCGAATAACGAAAACCTCGTATGGGAAATCTGGGTTTGCGTCCCTTATCAATATTTCTGCTTGTATGCGCGCTTGCGCTCCCAACTTCTGCCGGTGCTTTTGAATTCGAGTTGCCTCAAGCACACCCCGGTGAGATACATGAGCGCATTACCGCACGACTCAATTCGGCACTTCAAGGTTTGTGCGACCGTTTGCAGGACGGCAGACTTCCATTCCTCCTTCCAGATTTCTGCACTCCTCCCGAACCTCCTCCACCACCTCCCCCGATTGACGTATGCCCGAACGTCCCAGGCAACCAGGAGAGCGGCCCGTGCGCTGACGAAGAATGCGTCGCGGATGGCGGGACGTGGAATGGCGAATCATGCGACGTGCCTCCGCCCGAAGAGACTATCGGGCATGTCGTTATAAGCGAAGTGCACTACAACATAGATGTCGCGCATGGTGTGAACGGAACTAACGACAACAACGAATGGGTCGAGCTGTATAACGGAACGAATGAAACTGTTGACCTCTCCGGTTGGACGCTCGCTGACAATAGCTCGAGTGACGCGCTTCCCGCGGGAACAGTTCTTCCATCGGGGGCATTTCTTATCGTGACCGCAACGACAAGTACGGCTGATTTCTGGCCCGACATTCCGGATGATGTTGAGGTCGTAGTTCTTGGCAGTCAGATAGGCAACGGCCTTGCCGCGGACGGTGATGTCGTACTCTTGCGGGATGACGAAGACACTCTGATAGACGCAGTTTCCTGGGGCGATGACACGACTGCCTTTGACCCTTCGGTGCCTGGCGTAGCACAAGGAGAATCTATCGCGCGCACCTTACTTACTGTTGATACGGACACGGCGGCAGATTGGGAGGGGCGCGGAATCCCTTCACCGGGGCTCGCGGACGTCCCGCTTCCTTCTGGTGTACCGGAGACTTTCTAAATCTTTAGAAACGTCGAATTATTGGCTCGGTTTCCACATTTCGCGCACCGAAACGCGTTGCGTGAGTGCCCTTTGGGGCGCAAAATTGCGCTATGCATGAGCCTTTTATGAAGGCGGGTTCTCGCGGTTCTTCAATTCTCGGAAGTATTCTCTTGCTCGCGCTCGCAGGAAGTGCGGCTGTGTCGTTTGAACCGTTTTTTTCGACTCCTTCCGACCAAGAACAATTTGCGGCAAGCAGTCTCGCGCTCGTCGAGGACGCTTCAACCCCAACGCAAACCTCCGCCGGACAAGAAACGGCAACGCAATCAGATTCGCTAGCTCCAGGAACCGTCGTAGATTTTAGAGATCAGGTGTATAGCGTGTACTATTCGTGCCGGCAAGAAACGAAAGAAAAAAGCAAGGTGGATGAGCTCACGCAAACCTGCCAACCGGGTTTTCTCTACACCATCTATGAAAGCGACGGGGTCATCTCCGTGTCTCCAAGCCCCGGCCCGCAAGGCAATGTCGCCTGTCCCAGTAATACGCCAACGCGCGCGGGATCATGCAGCAACCCGGCATCTCCGAATCCGGTCTTAAGTTGCTGGAGCGGACAACCTTCATCCGGCGTCGTCTACTACGCTATCGGAAACGAGAAGCCTCAATTCGCCGGAAATTGCGCATCCGGGCAGAAACTCGACGTCGCCGGAAATCGCCTCACCGGACTCAGTAAAACGCTCGATGCGGCAGACCCGGAAAAACAGTCCGCCATCATGGCAACGGCGGACATATCTCCCACGCAACAAGCCACGCTGATGAATGCGTTTAACAACATACAATCCGGAGAACAAAAAGTGGAGGAGATAAGTGCCGAGCGGAACGATATCGAACAGCAGATAACAGCGTATGCGAACTGTACGAATCCCGCGAATCCGTGCACAACGGAACTGCAAGCGCTCCAAACACGCAGAGACGAAATACTGCGGGAACAGCGGATAGCTGAGAGCGAGCTTGACTCGCTTCAAAATAATGCCCAACGTCTGTTGGCCGGCGAACCGCCGGTGAGCACGTCCGGTACAACGAATTTTCCCGGCTATGATCTCCCTTCTCGCCTTGATTTTGCCCGAAATACAACGGGCTTCAACGGTAGCGGTTTTATTGGGAGCCCGGAGGCGCAACCATCTTCCCGTCCTATCGTAGCCTCGCCGCCGCAAACGCCGAATCCGACGGGGGAAATTGATTGGGGGAAATTCTATAACCAAGGGTCGAGTTACCGACCGACACCCCAGCCGACCGGATCCGAAAGTACGGCAGGAACGGGGGCTCAGCCTTTTCAAGGTCCTCAATTCACACCGAGCTCCTATACGCCGCCCGGCATATCCGGTCCGAACAGGTTGACCGATGAAGAGCTCGCACAATTCCCTCCCGAGATCCAGCAGGCGGCTCAAAAACAATGCGAGCTGGGGCGCTGTGCTCTCATGCATCGAATAGCTGGAAGTGATGCAACTTCCGCACAAGAAAAAGCGGGGCAAGTGACGCAGGTCGCGCTCATAGGTTCGCCCAGTTGCTCACAAGTATCGATATCCGACTGTTTCAAGGCGGCCGATCTTCCTTACACGCTCGAGGGCCGCAAGCAAGTATGCGGAGCGCTGGGACTCGACTACTGCGACAGCGTGGGGAGCGCAAAAACGAACGTGCGAATGGCGGAGGACGTGAAAAGATTCTCCCAAACGGGTACGGTCACTGAAGTTACGCAAACACGGACTGTTACCATTGACTCGCGCGGCTCCATTCTCGGAGAAGAAATTACGGAGAAAAGTACGGAATCACAAGTTATCGCTCCATCATACCAAGAGGGCGCGACGTTGCGTGATCTCGAAGCTTTCTACGATAGGGCTCAAGAAACCCAGAACGGGGTGGAGACCGTATATAAAGTGACGGGAGACGTGTGCGGGGTCGTCGGCACGAGCAGTAGCGACCAAACCTGCAGCTACTATCGGCGATTGGCTGACGCGCAAGGCGGCGTGTTGTCGAAAGACCAGTTGCCTTCTTATACCCGACAACAGCTCACCGCGGTCGAGACGGCCGGAAAAGCTATCCAAACACCGTTCCCGACCGCAGGAACTGTTTCCGATGTTGCGCCGAGAACGGCGGGCGGAACACTCGAAGCAGAGAATCTCGCGCCGCTTTTTGACGCAGAGAGGGTGCGGAACGCGGAAACAGCGCGCCTGGAAGGACTGGCTACGTATTACAAAGAACAACAGCAAGAGCGAATCATCGAGACCACGTCAAGTCGCCTTCAGGGCCTTGCTGATTTTACGGAAGCGCAACAAGTGGCTCGGGCAAATGAGGCTTCGATACAACGCTGGGAAGGCATGGCTGCTTATGCAGAAGCGCAACGGGAAGCCCGCGCTCGTTCGAATGATGCTGCTTCCGCGCGGCTTCAAGGCCAAGCAGATTTCATAGCGCGTACCAATTATTTGGAGAACCATCCGACAACGCAAAATATGTATGACGCGTTGATAGCGGCGGGCCAAACGCCCGCAGAGACCCAGCAGTATATAGACAAAGTGGTTTCAACCGGTGCTTGGAATACCGGGACGGAGGCGCAAGTGGATTCATACCTCGCGCACAACTACGACCGCATCGTCGAGTACGGTAAAGAGCGTACGGCGCTCGGAGAAGCTCTTCTCGGGAAAATAGTAGCGTCAGGGCCGCCACCGCCCGTAAGTGATATCCAAGTCACTTCCGCACCGCTTGTCCCGATACCGGGCTCCACAGAAAGCCTATCTACGAGAGATCTCATCAATCAAATCGTGACAGGAGGTTCACAGGCCCCTTCCGCGGCAAACGAACTTTGGGATAGAGCGACCACGCGCCCTGCATGGCTTGACCCCGCGATAAAGCCTGCCGCGGATCTCGTCTCAGATCTGACCGGAAAAGATCAGGTACTTTTCGGTGTGCAAGGACAACAATCGCAGGCTACGGATGAAGGAGTCCTTACGATAGATACGGGCATCAGGAGAGACTTTTCAATCGCCGATCCTGATCTTACGACAAGCGAACTCTCGCGAATTCTCCAAGAACGCGAGTTTGTCCAAACAGTGCCTTCCGGCTCGTCGATTTTCCAAACGTCGCTTCCGGTGACCCCCTCGGCCGCAAAACTCATTCCTTCGACATTGCCGAGCCCGACACTAACGGACATCGATTATGACGCGACCTTCTCGCGTGCAGTGCAAACGTACGGCGCAGACAGTATAGAAGTTCTCGGCGTTCAAAGCCTACTTTCGAATCCGGATCTCCGCGATGTGAATGAACTTGAGGCGCGTCTCCAGGTGTATGACTTGGCACCCGTCCCTTCGCAAGAATTTCTCGGGACTGATCGGAGCATTCCCATCCCCTCTTCAGGTTACGTGCCTGTCGAAAGTAGTATCGGCTGTTGGTCCCCGAACGTTGATTGCGGACTCATGAACAGAATGCCGGCGGAAGGGCAAACGGTCGTATTCACTCCGTCAGATGGGGGAGGGACCGAATATTCCTACTACACGCCACCTACAGGTGTTATGTCGGCTCTGAACCCGTCCTCTTGGTTTACCCAGACCGGAACGGTTTCTCAAACTCTTCTTCCTGCAGGCGCTTCAACCGTTACCGTTACGAACGACGGCGGCGTCTTGTCTGTAAGAGTCGGCGGTTCGTCGAGCGTACGTGGTGTATACTCTTCTCAATCCGCCACATCGGCTACGTACGGACAGATACTCTCGGGACTTTCCGGACAACCCTTAAGAATTACAGCACCCGGTCAATAAGCCAATTAAGTATCGAAAGAACGATGGCTCCTAGAAGCGCAGAGAAAAATCCCGCGACGGTGAATCCAGGCACTATCCATTGCATCGCGTAAAAAAGAAATGCATTGAGAACGAATGAAAAGAGTCCGAACGTGATGAGCGTTATCGGGAGTGTGAGAACGTGAAGCACTGGCCGCACCACCATCACGATGACAGACCACACGAGCGCGACGAATAAAATCGTCGTCCATCCACCGGCGACAGTGATACCGGGAACAAGATTGACAGTGAGATACACTGCCGCGACGGTTCCTAAATATTTTAAGACTATATGCACCCACACATACTAACACCTCTTCCGCATTTTCTTTCAATCTTCAGCGAGCCGGCGTGTTTTTGCGGAACCTCTGGAGACGCCTCGGCTTGGTCGACGCGTAGCGGCGCGAGGCGTTGAAGCATAAGGACGCGCACCGCAGGAGTGCGCGTCCGGGTTCCACGAAAATATGCCGGCGAGCGACTACTCCCACGCCTTCTCATCCTCATCCACCCCAGTCCCAAGCATCGGATCCTCCTCTTCTTCGTCCAAGCCGAGACTTCCTTCCGGCGACCCTTCCATCAAATCTCCGCCTTCCTTTTCCTTGTCGTCATCATCACGAAACGCCATATGATGTTATGTGCATTTACATTTTTAATCCGACTATCTGATTGCCGAACACGACCATCGTACCGAGACCAATACTGCGCGCAAGAACGTTCAAGGGTGCATCTGTGTATAACCCAGTAGTACTATGTAGCCATGCAGCCAAACGATGATATATCGAAGCATTTTCGTCTTACTCCAGTACAGTCGGCCGCTCTAAAACGGCTCGGTTTGGGGACGATAGGCGCTCTCCTCCGGCATTTCCCCGCGCGCTATGAGACAGCGGGTGCTTCGGGAAGAGCCGGAGGGCTCGTACCGGGTACGAAAGTGACCCTTATCGGAACTCTTTCAAAACTCAAGGCCAGAAAACTTTGGAAAAGCCGCAGGAACGTCACCGAAGGATGGTTCGAGGATTCTTCAGGTCGCGTAAAAGTCATGTGGTTCAACCAGCCCTACATGGCTTCATACGTCCCGCAAACCGCGCTCGTGAAAGTAAGCGGGACGGTCGGAGGAAAAGAAGACCGCCCGTACATCGCGAATCCGGAGGTTGAGGCCATTCCAGCCGGAGCCGCGCTAGAAGGAATGTTCACGGGAGATACAGAGCCCGAGAGAGCATCTGTGTTCCCCGTGTATCCCGAGACGCGCGGCATCACGACAAAATGGTTCTACCACGCGCTCGAGCGGGTCTTCGCGAGCGATATTTTAACGCATGTTGCCGACCCTATCCCCTCCGATGTGCGCGACCGGTATCATCTCCCCGATCTCGCGCGTTCGCTTCTCGCGATGCATCGTCCATCGAATCCCCGCGAGGCGGAAGCTGCGCGAAAGCGCTTCGCGTTCGAGGAGATCTTTTCCATTTCGCTCACCCGCTCGCGCGAGCGGAGCGAAAACGACGCACAAGCTTCGTTCCCGATACAGAATGCCGAGGCTCTTGCCGAACGATTCCTCAAAACGATCCCCTTTCCGCCGACCGAGGCACAAAAGCGCGCGATCTCGGATATTTTGAAAGATTTCGGGGAACGACACCCGATGGCGCGGCTACTCGAGGGTGATGTCGGGAGCGGCAAGACTCTCGTCGCGGCGGCGAGTGCCTACGCGGTCGTGAATTCTCGGCCGCCGAATCGCGAATCAGGTACGCTCCAAGCCGCCTACATGGCTCCGACGGAAATACTCGCGACCCAGCATTTCCAATCGTTCATCGAATATTTCTCGCACCTTCCCATCAATATCGCGCTCATGACCGGAAGCGGCTGCAAGAAATTCCCCTCCAAAGTGAAACGCGGCGCCGCAACGGAGATATCTCGCGCGCAATTATTGAAATGGGTCGCGAACGGAGAGATAGCAATGGTCGTCGGCACGCACGCTCTCATCCAAAAATCCGTAAAATTCCAGCACCTGGCCTACGCAATAGTGGATGAACAGCATCGCTTCGGCACTCGCCAAAGGCGAGCGCTCGCGAGAAAGGGTGATGCGGCGCCGCATTTTCTCTCTATGACCGCAACACCCATTCCCCGAACGCTCGCGCTCACACTTTATGGCGACCTGGATCTCTCACTCCTCGACGAATTGCCGCCCGGGCGTGCGAAAGTGACGACCTCTATCGTGAAGCCAGAAGATCGCGAACGTGCCTACGCAGCAGTTCGAAGCGCGCTCTCGCGCGGAGAGCAGGCATACGTTATCTGTCCGCGCATCGAGGAACCCGATCCGGAAAAGTGGAACGCGCTCCAAGCGAAATCGGCAAAAGCCGAGGCAATCCGACTGAAAAAAGAAGTGTTCCCGAAACATGAGGTGGGGCTTCTCCACGGCGCGATGAAGAAAACGGAAAAAGAGAGTGCGATGCGCCGTTTTGCATCGAATGAAATACAGATACTCGTCGCGACATCGGTCGTCGAAGTTGGCATCAACGTGCCGAACGCGACGGTGATGCTCATTGAGGGGGCAGAGCGGTTCGGATTAGCCCAGCTCCATCAATTGCGCGGCCGCATCCAAAGGAGCTCGCGCCCACCGCATTGTTTTCTCCTCCCTGAAACGTCCGGGGAAATGGCGACGAAGCGCTTGCGCGCGCTCGAAAAATCGGACGACGGATTCAAGCTCGCGGAGGCGGACCTGGAAAGCCGTGGCGCGGGTGATCTCCTCGGGAGAAAACAATGGGGCATATCGGACCTCGGCATGGAAGCGCTGAAAAATCTGAAGCTCATTCGCGCCGCGCGCGAAGAAGCCGGGCTGCTTATTAAGCAAGACCCATCGCTCTCAAAGTATCCGGAGCTTCGCAAGCGCATCGAAGCGACCGCGATTGAACTGCACAGCGAGTAGGTATCGGGACAACTCGAGTACTAGAAGGATGAAATGCTTATTGAAGCAGTATCGGTGCGAGTGCCGCGCACAAGGCGTATCGTGTACGAGCCCGTCTGCGAGTACGTGTGTGTGAATGTTTTGTCCGTGACGACTTGTGCGCATGAGCCCGTCCCTTGCGTTTGCACCACATGAGCGCTCCCGTCACCCCAATCAAGGTCATACGCGCTGCACGGCGTCGCGATATTAAACTCTATCTCGACGGTGCGCGGATTTCCTCCGATGCCGGGCGTCACAACAAATGGGCCGATCTCGGCGGGAGGAGCAGTAACCGTAATGACCCTACTTGCCGCAAGCGTACCGGACAAAGAGCCGCGGTACAGTTTCGCGGTGTATGTCCCGCTTTGGCTGTACTGATGGCTTGCGCTGTACGACTGTGCTTGGCAGGAATCCGGATACGATAACGATGTATTTTGGCCGTCCCCGAAATCGACGGTGTATGTGCCGCTGCCGCATGAACGATTGCCGTTAATGGTCCCGCTGAAGGAGACCGAGAGCGGTGCTTCCCCTGTCGTGGGATTCGCGCTTATCGAGTCGGGAATGGGCGTGGGGGTTGTTGGGGTTGGCTGCGCGGTTCCCGTAACAATGACTGTCGCGACCGTGCGGTGTGGACCAGATGAAAGCCCGACATTGTAGGTACCCGGAACTTGGTAGATATGAGAGAGCGTTTGCACCAATTGCGTGCATCTTCCCGGGGGCACGGTTATCTGCGTCGTTCCGGTGCCATCACCGTAATCAACGGTGTACACCGCGCCGGCACAGGAATTGACCGTGTTTACGGTGGCCTCGACAGAGACCGTGAGCGGCGCATTCCCCGATATCGGCGTCACGCGGATAAAGCCGCCAACATTGGGCGCTCCCCCACCGCTCATTGTTGAGCATTGAAGGGACATTGCGGCAGCGGTGCGCGGCCCGACTTGTCCGTAGCCGGTGGTGGCCGCAGTGCCCGAAGAAACGATATTGTATTTCACCTGCCAGCGTTTGACCGCCGCTTCCGTAAGCGGTCCGTAATAACCGGTCACCAATCGCTCCGGATATATGCTTGCGTCACGAGCGAGGAATGATTGAAGCCTTGAGACATCGTCTCCCGTCGAACCAATGTAGAGAATGCGGCCTATCAGGGGGCACGCACTCGAATCGATGACGGGCGCTCCCGGGACGGGCGCAGGCACGACCCCGCCGGTTTGCTGCTGGAGCTGCTGAACTTTCAGAAGCAGCGCTTGCACTTGCGCCTGTAAATCAGCAATAGTCGAGGAAGAAGGCGCTGGCGATGATGCGGGCGGCGGCTGTGTCGCTCCCGCAAGTACGGTGATGGTGCCGACCATCCCGGAATGGAACGCGCAGTAGTACTGATAGGTGCCGGGAGTGTTGAACGTCTGCGAATATGTGGCACTCGGCTGCATCGTGCCGCTGTTGAATGCATTCGTGTTCGAGGTGACCGTGTGCGGCATTGTGTCGGTGTTCGTCCACACGACAGAATCGCCTGCAGTTATGGTGATGTTCGATGGCGCGAAATAGTTTGGGCCCATCGTCACGTTCGTCTGCGCCGCGAGGCTCACATTCGGCGAAAACCCGATAAGGAGCGCCAATAGACCCAAACTGAGCGAGAGACGCGCAAGAGTCATGCCCGTATTCTCGCACGCCCCCGGAAGTGCACAATCACCGGAATCCACACGTGCTTCATGTACCTTCAGTCCGCCTGCCTGGACTCGAACCAGGAACCCCAGAGGTATAAGCTCTGTGCTCTAACCATTGAGCTACAGGCGGATTTGAAGATTATAGACCTCGAAGCTCTACTTGCGCTAGCGAATTACTTTAGCGACTGCTTTAGCGACGCGCTTGTCAAACATGTCGGGCACTATTTTGTTTGCGGTCGGTTTGGGGACGAGCGCGGCTATGGCGCGCGCGGCCTGAAGCTTCATATCGTCGGTTATCTTTCGCACCCGATTATCGAGTGCTCCGCGGAAGACTCCCGGGAACGCGAGTGAATTATTTATCTGATTCGGAAAATCCGAACGGCCGGTGGCGATGATAGTAGCACCTCCCTTCTTCGCCTCATCCGGCATAATTTCCGGAGTAGGGTTCGCCATCGCAAAAATGATTGGATTCGATGCCATTTTTTTGACCATTTCCGCAGAAACGAGATTCGGTTTGGATACTCCGATGAATACATCCGCGTCGGTAAGCGCCTTCTTCAAATCCCCTCCCTCTTCGGCAAAGATAATCCCCTCCTCAATGAGCTGCTTCTTCGTAGTATTCAGGTCATTCCTTCCTTTCCATACTACTCCGACGCTATCAACGACGATGATATTTACTTTCGGCGCGAATTTCTTGAGAAGCCGCACTGTCGCGACACCGGCGGCCCCGACGCCGCTTACGGCCACCCAAGAATTGTTCAGGTCCTTCCGGATGACTTTCATCGCATTGATGAGGCCGGCCAAAACGACGATTGCAGTTCCGTGCTGATCGTCGTGCATCACCGGTATGTCGAGTGCTTCGACAAGCCGCCGTTCGACATCAAAGCATTTCGGCGCCGCGATATCTTCCAAGTTGATTCCGCCGAACGCCGGCGCAATGCGAATGACCGTTTCAACGATTTCACCGGCATCTTGCGTGTCTAATACTATCGGCACTGCATCCACTCCCGCAAACGTTTTGAAAAGCGCGCACTTCCCTTCCATGACGGGAAGTGCGCCGAGAGCGCCGATGTTTCCGAGTCCGAGAACAGCGGAGCCGTCCGAAACGACTGCGACAGTTCTTCCCTTCATTGTGTACTCCCGAGCCTCCTTCGGATGCTTACCAACGTAATCCGCAACAAAACCGACTCCGGGCGTATACACAAGCGACAGGTCCGCGCGATTTTTGACCGGCGTAGCCGATTCTATACGAAGTTTCCCGCGGAGCTTCTTGTGGAGCGCGAGCGCCTTCTTCGTAATGTCTTGCTTTTTAGCCATAGCGCGCAGTATACATATTCTCTCAAAACAAGGAACCTCCGGCCGCGCGTATCGCGGACGGAGGTTAGGCGGAAAAAAGCCGCCTGAAGAACAAAAATCGCAACAGGCCGACGATAAGGAATGCCATTCCGAACGCAGTCCATTCCGTGAGTCCGAATAGCGCCATGCCGCTGAATTGAATGCCGAGGAACATACCATATGCCGCGCCCACAATGACAATATAAAGCGCCGGCTGCTGAAGCCACCTCGGCAGCGTGTCTTTGAATACCCAAGACTTGTAGAGCGCGAATTTTGCGATGGCGATGGGGACTATAAGAACATTCGCCGTCATTGGAATGCTCATGCCGCTTTCAACCAGGATAGATCCCGGGAGAATACTTCCGGCATGAACGATACCCGCCGTCGCAAGATACCGTGTTGCTTGTCCGGTGATGTCGTGCATCGCACGTTCCTTCCGCTGCTGGAGTCAATGAACCTTAAAAATGCTATGCTAATTCAAACACAATGGCAAACGATAAAACGTTAACCATAAAAAAACCGTTCGATTCGCACCTGCATCTGCGACGGGGCGCGGTCTTGCGCGCGGTGACGCCCTATTCAACAAAACGGTTCGGGCGCGCCATCATAATGCCGAACACGGAACCGCCGATAGAAACTGTTGAGCAGGCTACAGAATACAAAAAAGAAATTCTCGCTGCTGTAAATCATCCTAGTGTTTTGCAAAACACTAGAATAGATGAGGCTGCGTTCGAGCCATTGATGACCTTCTACCTCACGAAAAATCTGACGCCTGCGGAAATAGAGAGAGGATTTTCGAGCAGTGAATGTAAAATATTCGCGGTGAAATCCTATCCCTATGGCGCAACGACGAACTCACAGTGGGGCTACCGGAATATTTTGGAAGCGAAGGATGTACTGAAAAAGATGGAAGAGGTCGGCATGCCGCTCCTTCTCCACGGCGAAGTGCATTTGAACGAGCGCGACGAGGAGGAAGACCCGTACGACGGCGAGGCGATGTTCGTGAAAGACACGTTGCCGCGACTTCTCGACATGTATCCGAAACTAAAGATATCGCTTGAACATATGAGCTCGCACGAGGCAATCGATTTTATGGAAAAGAACGGTAAAGACGGCAAACTCATGACGACGGTCACGCCGCATCACCTGATGTATGACCGGAGACACGCGTTTTCCGGCGGCTACCGCGCGCTCCTGCATTGCAAGCCGCTCGTCAAAAAGCGCGAGGACCGTGAAAGACTTCGCGATATGGTGAAAAAAGGACTTCCGTTCGTGTCTGCCGGGACAGACAGCGCGCCGCATCCGGAGAACAAGAAATTCTCCTCGTGCTGTGCGTTTGGGGTCTTCAATTCCCCCGTCGCCCTAGAGATGTACGTACAAGTTTTCGACGAACTCGGAAGCCTCGACAAGCTCGAAGGGTTTCTTTCGGTGAACGGCCCGCGCTTTTTCGGCTTTGAGCCGGACGCAAATACGCTCACACTCGTGAAAAAAGACTGGCAGGTGACCGAGCCAGTCGTGACGGACGAAGGGGTGAATCTGTGGCCCGTTGGGCACGTAAAACACGGCCTTGGGAACGAGACTTTCCACTGGCAGATTTCGAACTAGGCGAGCGGCTGGTGCTCGATGTCTTCTTTCTTTTTCGGCGTAATGCCGTTCGCGATAAGTACTTTCTCGAAATCCTCACGCTCGATAGTCTCCACTTCGACGAGCTTCGCCGCGATGGCATCCAACACTTTTCGGTGCTTCTTTAACACGTTCTCGGCCTTTTTAAGCGCACCGTCGACTATTTTCTTCACTTCCGTGTCTATCTGCGCGGAAAGTTCTTCGGACTGTTCGGAGGCCTCTATGCCGGCTCCGAATATCGTGCGGCCTTGGGAAGGCTCGAGCGCGATGGGACCGAATTTCTCCGACATGCCGTAGCGCGTCACCATGTCGCGCGCAAGTGCGGTCAACACTTGAAGATCGTTCGAAGCACCCGTTGTGATGTCGCCGTATACCATCTTTTCCGCAACGTAGCCGCCAAGACTTACCGCGATATCATCCAAGAATTCGTTCTTTGACTGCATCTTCCTGTCTTCGAACGGAAGCTTCAGCGTGTAGCCTGCGGCACGCCCGCGGCTGATGATGGAAATCTTGTGGACCGGGTCCGCATACGGCAAGACCGATGAGATAAGTGCGTGCCCGGCCTCATGGTACGCGGTTATCTCTTTTTCTTTTTTATTAAGTATGTGGCTTCTACGTTCGGGTCCGAGCATGACCTTTTCAATGGAGCGAATAAGGTCGTATTGCGTCAGCTCCTTCCTGTCCTCGCGTGCGGCGAGAATGGCGGCCTCGTTCATGAGGTTCGCGAGGTCGGCGCCGGAGAATCCTGGTGTGCGCTCGGCGATGACGGTAAGCGCCACATCGGGGCCAAGCGGCTTCTTGCGCGCGTGTATTTTCAAAATATCTTCGCGGTCTTTTCTATCGGGAAGGTCAATCACGACGCGTCGGTCGAAGCGGCCTGGGCGTACCAGCGCGGGATCAAGAACGTCGGGGCGGTTCGTGGCCGCCATGATGACGACTTTCTCGTTCGGCTCGAAGCCGTCCATTTCGACGAGTATTTGGTTCAACGTCTGTTCGCGTTCATCGTTGCCACCGCCGACCCCCGAACCGCGAACGCGCCCGATGGCGTCTATCTCATCTATGAAAAGAATGGCGGGTGCGGCTTTCTTTGCGACTTGGAACGTATCGCGCACGCGCGAAGCGCCGACGCCGACAAACATTTCGACGAATTCAGAACCGGAAATCGAGAAGAATGGCACGTTGCTCTCGCCAGCGACCGCTCGCGCAAGAAGCGTTTTCCCTGTTCCCGCAGCACCCATGAGGAGAACGCCTTTTGGTATGCGTGCACCGATTTGGATGAATTTTTTCGGATTTTTCAAAAAGTCCACGATCTCCGTGAGTTCCATTTTCGCTTCCTTCGCACCCGCGACATCCGCGAATGTCACTTTCTGCACTTCATCCTCCGGATTTACGAGACGCGCCATCGAACGGCCGAAGGTGAACGCCTGCATGCCCGCGCCGCGCACTTGGCGTGAGAGGTACCAGATGATGCCGAGAATGAGGATGACGGGGATAAGAAGAGGTGCGAGCGTAAGGAACCAGTATCGGGCGCCGCCTTCGTCTTTCACTGTTATTTCAACAGTCGCGAGACTTTCCGGCGTTAATCCGTAATTAAAGAAGGTTTCTGTAAGCGACGCCTCGGATTCTTTGCGCGTTATTTTTTCGGAACCGTCCGCGTACGTTGCGGTCACCGATGTCCCTTCGACGAGAATGGATTCGACGAGACCCGCTTCGATATCGCCAACGAGCTGGGACAGAGATACCTCATTATTCTCGGCAACGACATACTGCCGCACGATGGAATAGCCGGCTGACAAGACGAGGAAAATCGCAAACGCGATGAGCATCTGCGTCCACATCGAAGGACCCTCCGGCGGCTTACCGAGGGGTGCCCTCCCTTTCCGCGGCTTTTGTTCTCCTTCCCGAAGATTGGCCATATACCGGCGAGTTATATCACAAATAGCTTCCATCTTCTAGCTTCGATTCGTGCAGAACAATCGAACATCTTGCTACTTGCTACTTGATACTTGATACTTACTTCCTGTATGGCACTCATAGAGAACACACGTGTCGGATTCGATTACAACATCCTCGAAACCTTGGAGGCGGGGATGGAGTTGTTCGGATACGAAGTGAAATCGCTCCGAGCCGGCCAAGGCTCTTTGAAAGGCGCGCGCGTCGTCGCGCGCGGCGGAGAAGCATACCTCGTCGGCGCATCCATTCCGCCATGGCAAATTGCGAACGCACCGAAGTCGTACGATGCGGAGCGCACCCGAAGATTGCTTCTATCGAAGAAAGAAATAGCCCGGATATCCTCCGCGGAGGGAGAAAATGGCTTGACAATTGTGCCAATTAAGGTATATAATTCTCGCCGGAGGTTGAAATTGGCCATCGCGATAGTCCGCGGTAAGAAAAAAGCGGACAAACGTCAAACGATACGGAAACGCGAGGAGAAACGCCGGATAGAAAGAACATTGAAAACCAAAAAGTGAAGTTAGCCGTTCGCGAAAAAGGAAGTGAAGTGCTTTTTTCGGGGGTGACTGGCTTCGACAAGGAAATCGACATATGTGTGCGCGGGCAACGCTGTAGCTGCGTTTCAAACCGCTACACAAATTCAAGTGCGAACAAAGTAGCACGTGCAGTTTTGTCGCCCATTCAGTTGGGTGACCTGCAGTTCGCTTACGCGAAAGCCTAAGCGACCGTCCACTAGGCTGATACTTGATTAAGCCTTCTTGGGCGTCACTTCATTCAAGCACTGAGTGTCGAATAGTCCGATCGACCTCTAAGACTAGGACTCGGCTTTGCGCGATTCTGTTCGTCCCTTACGCGCATCGCTTAAATCTTGAGACGATCTACGCCTCGTAGATACATACATACTGTTTTTCCTTGGACTCGGGTCCGATACCCGACACCTCCACCATATGCAAAAGCCGCCCTATTGGGGCGGCTTTTTGCGTAATGAATAGAATCTATTTTCTTGGAAAGCTGACCTCATGTACTCCGGCCGCATATGCTGCGACTTGGTATTGCTGGAAAATGAACGTTACCTCGTTCTCCGAGATGACGAATGAGCTGAAATTCTCTGGATTGGCATTCGCCCCTTCCTCGAACATTGCGTCGCCGAGTTCCGCTTTCAATTCCGAGGTCGCCGCGGCAGAAACTTGTTCCACGCTCATGCCAAGCATTGCGAACGCGTCGCTCTGAAGAAGCTGGCGGCCTGTCTCGCGATCGTAATTAAGTCCGGAAACAAGCGTAAGCGGATGCGCACCGCCGGTGTACTGCGAAAGTATCAGTTTTACGGAAACAACGTCCGGTCCGATGTAGACAGAGTCGTATGAACCATCAAATGAATTCTGCGGCGTCGCTGATCCAGCCGGGTTCGTGGGAAGCGACTTGAACTCCGTAACGGCATTCGAAACTACTTCTTTTATTTGCGCATCAATGCTCGCGATGCCGAACTGCGGATACCTGACGTCTATTACGTATGCCGCATCGCTTTCCTGTATGCGTTCCGTCTTTATCTCGACTCCCGCTTCTTCGGTGCCTTCCTCAACCATGGCCGGTTCCGCAGTCTTAAGATATGGAGCCACGAAGTATAGGACCCCGCCCAAGACCGCGAGCGCGACGACGACGGAAAGAACCATTTTCATACAGCGACTATAGCAGAACTACACCTTTTTAGCGATGTACTTTTGAATCAGTTCGGCATTCGCGTCGAACGTCTCGAACCGCTCAGGAAGACCGCCGAGCTTCGCGAAACTCTCGGGTATCACCGGCTCACGGCCTATTGCTTCACGGATGGTCGCAGAAAATTTCGCCGGCTGTGCGGTCTCCAAACAAACCAGCGGCACATCTTTCTCGCAGAGTTGCTGTCCTACCTTCACGCCGTCAGCGGTATGCGGATCAATGAGCATGTTGTATTTTTCATGCAGCGCGCGGATAGTCGCGATACGATCTGCATGCGTAGACGAACCTGCGAGAAAAACATCTCGTTTCAGTCGCGTTAATTCCGGCGCACCGGAAATATCGAACGCACCCTTCGTTTTTAACTCTCCCCACAACTCTTTCATGCGTGTGGCGTCGCGCTCTACGAGGTCGAAGATATAGCGTTCGAAATTCGAAGCTTTTGATATGTCCATTGAAGGACTCGATGTTGTCGCAACTTCGGTTCCCTTTCGCGGACGATACTTACCTGTCGTAAAGAATTCTTCGAGGACGTTATTTTCGTTCGTCGCGAGGATAAGGTGTTGTATCGGCACACCCATCCGTACTGCAATGTATCCCCCGAGAATATTGCCGAAATTCCCTGTTGGAACGGCGAACGAGACCGTTTCGTTCCCCGTGTTCGTCGCATGAAGGTATCCCCACACGTAGTAGACCGTTTGGGCGACTATGCGCGCCCAATTGATGGAATTGACCGCGCCGAGCTTGTAGCGTTCTTTGAAATCGGCGTCTTCGTTGATCGCTTTTACGATATCCTGGCAATCATCGAACGTTCCCCGCACCGCAATATTGAAAATATTCTCATCCTGGAGCGTGTACATCTGTTTTCTTTGAAAATCGCTCATGCGGCCGAGGGGCGAGAGCATGAAGACGCGGATTCCTTTTCGCCCGCGCATCGCGTATTCCGCAGCGCTTCCTGTGTCTCCCGATGTTGCTCCGAGGATGTTCAGCGTTCCTCCGCGCTTTTCGAGCACGTATTCGAACAAGCGGCCGAGTAATTGCAGGGCGATATCCTTGAACGCGAGCGTCGGGCCTTCGGAGAGTCCGAGGATATAGAAATTCTCTTCGAGTTTTTTGAACGGCACTATTTCATCGCTTCCGAATGTGTCCTTTGTGTACGTTGCATCAATGAGTGTTCGCAAGTCTTCCGGAGGAATATCGTCTGCGAACCTGGAAAGGATGGCGAATGCAAGCTCCGGATAGCTCATTCCGCGCATGTTTTCCAACTCGTCCGGAGAAATGCGCGGATATTCTTCCGGAACGTAGAGGCCTCCATCCGATGCGAGCCCTTCCAGAAGAATGTCCGTGAACGATTGCGGCTTTGCTCCCCCGCGCGTTGAGACGTAGCGCATGGGATCTAGAGCTTCAGGCGATAGACGTTCGTTTCCTTTTTCTCAAATCCGAGTTTCTGGTAGAGCTTATTCGCAGCAACACGGGCAGGGCGACTAGTGAGATGTATCGAGTGCGCTCCCCGAGATTTCGCCCGCTCTATCGCTTTTTCACAAAGCTGCCTTCCTAATCCTTTGCCGCGCGCCGCCTCATCAACAACAACGTCCTCAAGCTGTGCCGTGATACCGCCCGGCTTCACTATGAGCGCTAAGGTCGCCATACCGATGATCTTGTTGTTCTCCGTAGCAACCCATAGTTCGGAGCTTGCATATTGCACAACCTTTTGTAGATGCTCGAGAGAGCACTCCCCATCTTTTCCAAGCTGTGCGAGAAGCGCGTTAACATCCGCGCATGCATTCTCATCAGCCGAAGTCAATTGAACGATGTCTGCCATGTGCCCATACTACCGCCGAACAAAAGACCAAACAACTTGTCTTCGATCCCGTATCCACTTGCCGTTCTCTGTGAGCGGGAAATGACGGATATACTTCTGATATGAGATACGAACGTTCCGCTATTTTTATCGCCTTCCTTGTCTTTGCGATGCTCAGCGTAAGTTCCCCAGCTACCCTCGACGCGGCAGAGAATCCTGAACTCTGTAATCAGCTCTTCGGTCTTCCCGAAGGGACCATCCAGATGGATGCTGATAAAAGAATAATGAATCCGGAAGTATGCGAGGCATATGCGTTCCTTATTAGCCGCTACAATCCGGGACCTCGCAGCTCCGTTGGACTCTCGAATCCGAAGGTTGAGGGTATAACTAAGTTGAATCCCGACTTCGCACTAGCTCTCGCAAAAATGTTGCGGGCCGCTCCCCCAATGGGGATTAACTCGGCATATAGAACACCGGCGGGACAAGGCTCTAAGAATCCCCAGTCGAATCACATTTACGGATGTGCGGCTGACCTCGGATATTCACAAGGCGGTTGCGGTTCAGCTCACTGTCAATGGGTGTTAAGGAATGCTCCAAGCTATGGCATACACATTAGGATGAAATACAGTCCGGAGTGGAATCATGTCGAGCCAATAGCAAAAGATGCTTGCAGGAATAACGGCCCTGGCGTGGGCGCTCCTGTTGCGAACGCTCCGTCTTCCGGCCTCGCGGATAGCATCCGACAGTCTGTCGGATTAGGAGGTTCTCAAAACTGCACTCTCCCGGACGGACTGGTAGTGCCTTGCAGCGCTATCGCGAATCAAGGGGCAGCCCCAGCCGGCTCCCAGAGTCCGACAGGGGCGGCCATACCTCGGCAAACATTGCCTGCTTCGCAGCAACCGTTTCAATATCTGCCTTCCCCCACACCAGTATCGAACATCGTACAGCCTCCGGTCCCGCAAATCCCCGTGTCGACAACCTCGAGTACAACTACGCTCACGACATTTGAGCGGATCATGCGTTTTGCCGAAGCAACAAGAGTTTCTAGTCCTGCTGCGACATCCGCCCCCCTGGTTCTCACGGCGAGTATCCGCGATATCGCAACCATCCAGCCAGACACTTCGTCGATTACCCCGCTTCAGGAAAATGGCACGCATCAATATTTACCTGTACCGTCCGCTCGTTTGGACACCTTCACTTCGCCTGACTTAGGCGGAGGTATTTCTCCAAATGTTTCGCAAGAAGTCACGGGGTATCAGAAAGTACTCGCAGATATGCAGACGACTCTCTTGCGAGCACTTGAATACTTGCGGCCATTCGGTAGGCCATTGGAACCCGCTGAAGACTACGCACACGATGACTGGTCAGAATGATCTCTCCATAGGACTCCTCTCCATCTCGTGCTATAGTTTTGCGGAAAATGGGATTCACTAAATACACCTCGCAAGCCGAGAAAGAGCGGGTTCGAATGAACGAAGGCATACGCGCGCGAGAAGTGCGCGTCATCGGCCCGGAGGGACAGAACGTCGGCGTACTTCCCCTTGCCGAAGCGATACAAAAAGCGCGGGAAGCGGGACTCGACCTTATCGAAATATCACCGAACGCCGTGCCGCCCGTGTGCAAAATCACCGACTACGGGAAATTCAAGTACGAACAAAAGAAGAAAGAGAAAGACGTGAAGTCGAAGGCACACGTAACAGAGACGAAGGTGACGCAGGTGAAAATAGGAACATCCGAACGCGACATGCACATCAAGGCTTCGAAGGCGGCCGCGTGGCTTCGCGAGGGGCATCGCGTGAAAGTGGACCTCTTTTTGTGGGGACGATACAAGTACATGGAGTTCAACTTCCTTAAGGAGCGCCTTGAGCGCTTTCTTGCCCTCATCCCTGAGAGCTATCGCACGGCGGAAGATATACAAAAGAGCCCTAAGGGGCTGTCTGTCGTCATAGAACGCGACCCTGCGAAGAAGGTCGCGGCGCCAAAAACCCCTAAACCCGCCGGAGTGCTCGAGAAAACCGGCGAAAACCCCGAGACATAGGTGGGTTTGCATTCTGCCGTTTTTTTGGCATACTGTACCCACTGCGGCCACGCCGCAGTTTCTCATGAAGACGAACAAATCATACATGAAGCGCCTGCGGGTCACGCGAAAAGGCAAGATCGTCGCGCGCACGCCGGGGCACAATCATTTCAACGCGAAGGAGTCCGGAAGCGGCCGCCAACGCCGCCGCCGCAGCGTCTCTTTCCATGCCGCGCTTTCGAACGCCGCGAAGAGCCGCTTTCTTCCCAACTAACATATGGCAAGGGTAAAACGAGGAGTCGCGAAGAATAAACGACGCAAATACCTTTTGGCGCAGACAAAGGGGTATCGTTTCGGACGCAAAAATAAGGAGCGCGTCGCGCGCGAGGCAATACGCCACGCCGGCGTTTACGCATTCCGCCACCGCCGTGCGAAGAAACGCGAGTTCCGGAATCTTTGGACGCTTCGCATTAATGCCGCCGCCCGCCCTCTCGGTCTCTCATATTCAAAGCTCATCGGCTCGCTCAAGAAAAACGGCATTGCACTCGACCGAAAATCGCTTTCTACGCTTGCAAAAGACTACCCTGAGTCGTTCTCCCGCCTTGTAGGACAGTTAAAATAGGGGGCTTTCTAATCTGAACGAAGCCAGCGCTAGAGAATGTACTCGGCGTTTTTTGCAGTTGCATCCCACGTGTCGTGATTATTGTAGACGAGTCCGGTCGCCTTCTTGTCTTCCAGAACCATTTCCACCAAGCGCTCGACGATGGCCTTCGGGTCTGAGTCATAGATGACTTTCTCGTTCGGGCGGTGCGCAGCGTCAATAATTTGCCGCAAAATCTCGTCCGTTTTCCATGACCCCTCGAGAATGCCGATCGGACGGCGATCTTCGAACGCAACGGAAAACTCGTTCAGAGTCCCTATACGGCCGCAACCGATAACGACTGCATCCGATGAACGTACGAGGAGCATATCGCGTCCCGAGTAGCCGAATCCGGTATATACGATGACGTCCATGTAATCCAAAGGGAGTTTGTATGTTTCGACGTGCTCGCGCTCCGTTGCTGCCGGCGAGAACCCTATCGAGAAACCGCACTCGTCTTTCGCGCCCATCGCGGAGTACATGGGAAACCCGGTCGTCGCGCCGGTCGTTATGATGGCGCCTTTGCGCGCTACCTCTCGCCCGACTTCTTTCGCCTTTTCGAATGCGTCTAATCCGCAATAGCCGGTCTCCGCCGCGCCGGAAACGCAAATCTTCACGACGCCGTATCCCTCGGGAAGGCGGCAGAAATTGCGCGGCACTGCAGCGTGATTCGGGTTCATTATCTTCCTCGAGGACATTGGCCGTGATTATACCACGGCACGAGCCCCAATTATTTGCTTCGCGCGAACGAGTGAGCTATCCAGGCCGCCAAGGCGCCTCCAAGAGCATCCATGAGAAGATCAATGCTTGTATCAAGCGCATAATTCGCTTCCGGCACCAAACCGGCGAGAAGTTCGAATGCTTCCCATATGACTCCGAGGATGAGTGCGCCGGCTATACCCCACGCAACCGTAGGTATGTATCCGGCATACGCGCGTATCCAAAGGAGAAAGAATGCCGCCCACATGCCGCCCAGCGCATGCGATACCGTATCAAGCCAGAGGAAGCGCCAATAGAAATGGTACTCGAGTCCTACGAGGTGAAGTGTCGCGAGGAAGACCAGTGTCACCAACTGGGCGTATAGAAAGATGCGCGGCAGCATTTGCATAAATATTCGAAAGCGTCGCTCTCTTCGCCAAAAAATTCCGCACAGGCGGAATTCTTTGGCGCGGCTGGTACGGCAAGCCTGGGTTGATACCAGGTGGGTTTCCGCAACACCAACGCGCATTGCGCCGGGCTATATAGGAATCCCTTTGCGTTACCAAGCAGGTTTATGTACCGGCCGCTATTGCCAGTATACCACTTTGCCTTTTTCTACAAGCGAGATCTTACTCCAGGATGCCATCAAGGTTCACGTCGTAGAGTATCTCTTCGTGGATGATGCGATAGTCGGTGAGCTCTTCCTGCTTGAACCAGTGCGGTATCTCGGCTTCCGCCTCGGGAACAGAACCTGATGCGTGAACGAGGTTCCGGACCGCCCGGGTGTCGGTGTCAGCCATCGTGTACGAATCGAGAACGAAATCGCCGCGAATTGTTCCAACGTCGGAACTTAAGGGTTCCGTGCCGCCGGTGATCTTTCGAACGATGCCGACCGCATGCGCACCTTCCCATACCATCGCAACCACGGGGCCAGAGGAAAGATATTTCTTGAGGTTGGCGAGAATCTTCGCGGTTATTTCGAGCGGGTCTTCCGACGGCGGGGTCATGCCTTTCTCTCGATAGCTTTTTATCGTTTTCTCGCCGGTCACTCGCCGCCAGTTCGGGTCAAGCGTGTAATGCGCCTCCACATGGCGCTCGCTCGGCACGAGCATTTTCATGCCGACAAGCTTTAACCCGACATTCTCATAGCGCCTGATTATCTCCCCCATGAGCCCGCGCTGGACCCCGTCGGGTTTTATAACGACAAGCGTTCGTTCGTCTTTCGGGTGTTGCTTCATTCCGGATACTCTAGCATGTTTCTGGCCACGATTAAACTACTGGTAGAGAGATGCGGGATCGGGTAATCCGGCCGCGGAAAATGCGGAAGGTTCCGGAATCGCTTTCCCATAGCTCGCATCGAATTTCCTCCGAATCTCCGCCTCGACTTCCTCTCTGTCTTTGCCATACGTGCGATACGACAATTCTTTCAGCGCTCCGACCCCGCTGTAATCCATGTGCGGAAGGTCTGCGGTCTGTATAGAGAAGGGACGCGCTGGCACACCGTTGACGAGAAGCGAGAGCACGGCGTGTCGGTTCGGCAGGTTTTCCAAATCAGGCGCCGTGAAAACAGGTTCGAACTGCTTCGCAAGGAATTCCGCGTCCGTTGTTCCCACGCGGAACGCCGCTTTCGTGCCGACGTTCCCCACAACCGCATCGCGTATTTTTTCATCAAGCTGCGCGATGAATTGGTGCGCGATGGTGAGCGCTAGCTTATATTTGCGAGCTTCCGAAAGGATGGTGCCGATAGAAGGCGTCGCGAAGTTCTGGAATTCATCGATATAGAGGTAAAACGTGGGAAGATCGCCGCGCGTATCCACGCGCGAGAACGCGGCCTGCAAGAATTTTGAGACAAGAATAAGCCCAAGAAGCGACGTGTTTCTGTCGCCGAGGCGCCCTTTTGAGAGGTTCGCAATAAATATCTTCTTATCGTCCATTATCTTGCGGAAATCAAAGGATGACTGCTCCTGCGACACGATGGGGCGCATGATGTCATTCGTCAGAAAGACGTCGAATTTCGACGTGATGTAGGGTGCCACGTTCTCGAGAGACGGATCTCCCTGCGCCTGTTCCGCGATCTTCTTCCAGAACTGCACGATGATGGGATTCTTGCAGTGAGAAAGCTTGAGGTTCCTGAATACCGGGTCGGCGAAGACGCGCGGTATCTCGACGAACGTGCTGCCGGTATCCGGATCTTCTACAACAAGTTGCACCGCGTTCCTGTAGTACTGCTCGAACATCGGGCCGAACGCTTCCGGGACATCAGCGTAGAGTTTTCGGAAGATGCCGTACACTTCATCAACGACGAACGTCTTCATTTCGGGACGCGCCCTGTCATATTCGAGCATGTTGAGTCCCATCGGCCGCGCAGTATACGCAGGGTCGAAATAGACGACATCGCCCGCGCGTTCAGGTGGAATAGAGGCTAATATATCTTCGATATCGTTCCCGTGCGGGTCAATGAACGCGACTCCTTCGCCGTTCTTAATGTCCTGAATTATCATATTCTTGATGAGGCCGGTTTTACCTGTGCCGGTCTGTCCGATGACGTAGCAGTGCCGCAAGCGATCGCTCGCGCCAAAGTGCACCGTGCGCTCTTCCGCGCCGTAGCGATTGATGCCGACGGTAATGCCCTCTTTCGGCATTTCGACGGGCGCAGGAGTTTGTTTCGCGAACGAGCGTTTGAGTTCGCGGGAGGTCGTTACGCGCTCCGCCGTGAAGTGGAATATCGAGGTTATCTCGGCAAGCGAGATGGGAATGGCATATGCATGGTCGAAAATGCGGAAACTGTAATCGCGGAGGAACGCGGGAATATTCCACTTTGATACTCTCTTGAATACGAGGCTGTTCCCTTTCGGATCATCGTACTGGCTAAAAGGGGCGATGAGGTTGTCGAGAAGATCGTCTGCGCGTTTCTTGTCCGGCGCGGACGCGACGAGGCGAATTAAGACCGGTACGACGCGGCTTTTTACTTTGCGGCCTATCTCTTCGGTCGCGACCTGATCGGGCTGCCGCCTGAACGTACGGTCTTTCTCATCCTGCTTTTGCTTCTCCGACCTGAACATCGAATCTGCCATGTCGTAGAACATCTCGCCTATCGCACTTTCCGGGACGTTCAGGGATTTGTGCAGTATCTTTCCCTTCTCAAGACGCCGCAGCATTTTCTTGTAGTGCTGGTTATATCGCTCCCCTTCGCTCGAGACTGTTAGCTGGAGCGCCGCTCCCTCGCCGTGCTTCGCGATCTTCGCGAACGCCGCGAGAAGCACGTTCATCGGGTCGTGCTCGAACATTTCAGGCGTCTTCAACGGATAGGCCGGGTGTTCCGAAAGTGTTGCGTACGCAGCCGCATGTTCTCCCTCGGCGTTAAAGATATTGTAGTCGCCGCGCTCTTCGGATATGCGCGCGTTCGGGAAGACCGACGAGATGAGGCGCTCTGCGAGGTCTTTCTTTTTTCGCGGGACAGCGAGGTACAAAATCGCCGATTCCGTGCCTTCGGGAACAGCTATTTCAAGAGAGAACCCCTCGTGTGCAGTGATGAGTGATGTGAGCCCCGCATAGAGCTGTTCGGAAGAAGAGAGGATCTCCTGCAGTTTCATCTGACGCGACTCTTCCTTGCCTCGCTCGCCGTGCGCCTGCGGGTCGATGGTGAAAAGCGTCAGATCAAGCGCAAGGCGCATCTTCTCCGAGGGCGGGGTGCCGCCTTGCGGGAGGCCTTCCGCGATGTAGCGGACTAAGCAGCGATGAAGGTCGTCCTCTAAATGAGGATTTTTCATCCGCGCGACCACCGAGAGCGCATTTCGGATACCCTGATTCGCAACGATCTTCAGGAGTTCGTCCATCTGCACGTCGTGAATTTCGGGCTCGAGCTTCAACACGTTCCGGAGAACGTCGTGTTCCGGCATGACAACGGCCTCATGAAGCACAATCGTGGGATGCGTTTCGGCATAAGCCGCGACTTCCCGCTTCGCGATGCGGTCCCGCTCGAGCTGGTTCGGCGCTATTTCGAGTTCCTGCTCTTTTTCACGCACGCGCTCGCGCAAGTATGCAAGTTCCTCTTCAGGGCTCCTGAATTTTTCTTGGGTCGCGGCCTTCGGCCGCTCCATCGCCGATGGAGGCATGGGAAAAGTATATCACTTGCCGGAAAGTGCTTTCGCGCCGATGTCGCGGCGATAGTACATATTCTCGAAATGGATTTTGCCAACCGCCTCGTATGCTCGCTCAATTGCCTCTTTCAGCGTCGAGCCAGTTGCGGAAACGCTCAAGACGCGGCCACCGTCGGTCACAAGCTGGCCGTTTACAAGCTTCGTGCCCGCGTGGAACACGATGACATTAGGCACTTTTTCCGCCTCTTCAATGCCCGTAATCGGAAGTCCCTTCTTGTATCCATCCGGGTAGCCACCCGATGCGATGATAATGGTCGCCGCAAACTCCTGATCCCACTCCAGATCGAAATCAGCGAGTGTGCCGTCAATACATGCATTGAAAAGTCCGAACACATCCGATTTCATGAGACGCATGTAAACTTCCGCCTCGGGACATCCGAACCGAGCGTTGAACTCAAGGACTCTCGGACCTTTCGGCGTCATCATAAGACCTGGATACAGCATACCGACAAGCGGGCTCCCTTTGTCGGCAAGAGTGCGGAGCGCGGGCCGCACCACGCGCGCTTCAATATCCGCAAGCTGATTCTTAGAGACCCACGAGATGGGGGCGGCAACGCCCATGCCGCCCGTCATTTTTCCGGTGTCGTTCTCGCCTATCGTTTTATGGTCTTGGGCCGTCGGAAATACGATCGACGTCTTTCCATCCGAAATCGCGTGGATGGAAATTTCTTGCCCGTCCAGAAATTCTTCGATGACTACCTTGCTCGCCGTGTTGAGGACATTATCAAGCATGGTCTCCTTGAGAGCTGTTTCCGCTTCCTCCATTGTCATGCATACGTATGCACCTTTGCCGAACACCATCCCATCAACCTTAATGACGATTGGCGCGCCTTTTTCGCGAACATAGGCGAGTGCTTCTGCGTGCTCGGTGAATATCTTGAATTCGGCGGTCGGGATGCCCGCGTCTGCCATCAGTTGTTTTGAGAATGCTTTGGAACTTTCAATTTGCGCTGCGGCTTTCGTCGGACCCCAAATGCGAAGCCCTCTGGCCTGAAAAACATCCACGATGCCTTCACCGAGCGGATTCTCCGGACCCACCACCGTGAGGGATATTTTTTTTTCGATAGCAAACTCGGCAAGTTTCTCGAATTCCATCACGCCGATGGGGACGTTCTCGGCGACATTCCCGGTGCCGCCGTTCCCCGGCGCAATGTAGACTTTCCCGACGCGCGGTGATTGTTTCAACTTCCATGCTATCGCATGCTCTCGAGGATAGGTGCCAATTACTAAAACATCCTCCGCCATTCGCGCATTGTATTACACTTTCGTCAGGATTTCCGGGCCGTTCTTTGTTATCAAAACCGTATGCTCCGCATGCGCAGTGCGCGAACCGTCTTTCGTGCGATACGAATGGCCGTCTTCATCTATGAAAAGTTCTCCTCCGCCGAGCGTCATCATTGGCTCGATTGCGATTACCATGCCTTCAACGAGTTTCTCTCCTTTCCCCGGCTCGCCGAAGTTCGGCACATGAGGCTCTTCGTGGACCGCTTTCCCCACCCCGTGTCCGGAAAGGTTACGGGGAAATCCGAAGTTATATTTTTCAGCGACTTTTTCAACCGCGTAGCCGATGTCACCGGTCGTATTCCCTATCCTCGCTTCAGCGATACCTGCCTCGAGCGCTTCAAATGTGCCGCGGACAAGTTCTTCGTCTTCGGGAGAACCTTTCCCCGCGATAACAGTGACCGCATGGTCGGTAAAAAGACCCTTATGTTTTATGCCAAAATCAACGCAGACAACGTCTCCCTCTTGTATGACGGCACCATTTTGGCCGGCCGGCGAATGCACGATAACGTCGTTCACCGAGACACAGAGACCAGAAGGAAATCCGTGTTTGTCGCGTTTCGTTCTGTATCCGAAAAAAGCCATTTCGTCGCCGTCGGCCGCAACCATCTCGCGTGCTTTCTTTTCAAGCTCCGCCGAGTTGATGCCCGGTTTTACCATGCCTGCGAGTGTCCGCACATGACGCGCAAGCCGCCTACCACCTTCACGCAATATGTCTATGTCTTTTTGTGTACGGGCTATCATTTCGTGATATTGAGTGCCGCCAGGATCTTCGTGTGCACCGTCTCTACATCCCCTTCTCCGTCTATTTCGTTGATGGCCCAGCCGAGCGTGCGCAACTCTTCAATTGAAGGAACGACGTGCTCTTCGTACCACTTGAATCTGCTAAGAAGCGCTTCGTCCGTTGCGTCATCGGCACGTCCGCGCGCGATGA
The DNA here is from genome assembly GCA_003599295.1 of Candidatus Parcubacteria bacterium. GTDB lineage: Bacteria > Patescibacteriota > Minisyncoccia > Phycocordibacterales > UBA2100 > UBA10103. The sequence goes on from QZJK01000011.1 coordinate 76,588, forward strand.
GGCGCTTTTTCGCCGTTTCTTTTGAGAGCGTCAAGACGATGGCCCGCAGATCTTCACGCTTCCAAAGCCGCATCATGTCGTCTACTGCGCGTGATTGGTCGGGCCTGCGGCACGTGCCGTCAAGAATAATATGCTGCGTTCCGTCAAATGAATCGTTTAACACGGTCGTTAACATCCATATCGGAATGAATGAGGGTACGAGCCCACCTGAATTAACGATCTCTGCTATACGTTTCGCTAAAGAGGTGTCCTTCTGCATGAATTTCCGCAACATATCGCCCATCTCGGGACGAACGACATCCCGAGCCGGGTCTTTCTCCTTGAGATAATCCTCAAGCAATACGCACTGTGTTCCCTTTCCTGCCCCAGATATACCGAAGAACGCGACGGTGACGGGATTCATACGATTTATTCGAGATTGTAGCCTTCTTTCTTAAGAATTGCCACGACTTCGGCGACGGCCGCATCTAATTTTCCATCCGCATTCGTCACCGAATAATCATAGAAAGATCTCTCATCCCTGACTTCAGCTTCGGCATTCGCGCGGCGTTTCGCTATTTCAGCATCGGGAAGCTCTGGATTCCTCTCACGCACCCGGCGCTCCAGCGCGTCTATGTTCTCCGGAACTATGAAGACTGTCGTCGCACCGTACTCTTTTTTATAGTACCGCGCTCCGACGATGTCGGGATTGACGATGACGATGCGTCCCGCTTTCAGTTTCTGTTCCAGATCTGGCTTGTACGAGCCGTAGTAGGTATCGCGGTTCGCGATATACGTTGACTCGGGAATATGGCCTTTCTCTTTTTCGCGCTCGAATTCCTCTTTTGTGAAAAAGTAGTAGTCGACGCCGTTTTGTTCTCCCGCTCTCGGAGTGCGGGTCGTAGCGGTCACGAGACGCGAGAGGCGCGCAGGAAATCGCCCGATGATCTCATTGGTAATGGTGCTTTCGCCGCTTCCCGAAGGACCGGCGATAACGACAACCTGCTTCATATAAGTATCAAGTATCAGGTATCAGGTATCAAAAAACAACCTCGCCTTGATACTTGGGACTTGTAATTTGATACTTACTTCTATCAGTATTCTCTGATGGAAGTTTGCGCATCTATCTTCTTGACCACGTCGAGAACGACCGATACCACGATGAGGAGCGCCGTGCCTCCGATAGATACCGCAGTGATGCCCGTAATCCCTTGAAGGATTATCGGGAGTACCGCAAGAAATCCGAGAAAGAGTGCCCCGACGAGCGTGATGCGCGTAATGATGTTGCCGAGATACTCCGAGGTCGTGCCGCCCGGGCGAACGCCCGGAACGAATGCGCCGTTCTTCTGAAGATTCTTCGCTATCTGGTTCGGTTCGAACGTGATAGCGGTGTAGAAGTAGGTAAAGATGAATACAAGGCCGAAATAGAGCGCTCCGTATACCCAATTATTGCCGAGGGCATTCGCGACCGCGCCTGCCGCACCCGCGAGCCATGGAATCGGGCTCTGTGCGAGAAACGTCGCTATCATCTGCGGAAAGAGGAGGAACGAGAGGGCGAAAATGATGGGCATCACACCTGCCTGGTTGACGCGGATAGGGAGATACGTGGAGATGCCGCCGAGCACTTTCATTCCGCGCACGCGGCGAGCGTATGTGACGGGAATAGGCCGCTCGGATTCGGTGATGAATACGACTCCCGCTGTAATGACGGCCGCAACTACAGCAAATCCGATGTAAGCCGGCAATTGTGAGATGTCGAATGAAAAGAGGAATTGCGCGACGGCGGATGGAATGGCTGCGACTATGCCCGCAAAAATGAGGAGCGATACGCCGTTCCCCACGCCGAACTCAGTGATGAGTTCGCCTATCCACATGAGGAGAAGCGCGCCGGAAGCGATGACCATGACGTTCGCGAGCATGTGAAGGAAATCAAGCTGCGGAACGATGCCGTTCTGTTGCAGAAGTATGAGGAAGCCGAACGCCTGGATGAACGCGAGGGGCACAGTGAGATACCGCGCATACTGCATGAATCGCTGGCGTCCGGAATCGCCTTCCTCCTGATACATCGCCTTCAACTTCGGAAAAAGAACCGTCGAAAGCTGCATGATGATGGCCGCGGTGATGTACGGAGCGACTCCGATCATCATGATGGAGAGGTTCGAGAATCCGCCGCCGGAAAACACGTTAAGGAGTCCGAGAAATTGATTGCCACCGAGGAAATTCTGGAGTTCTGCGGCGTTAATGCCGGGTATCGGTATCGCCGCGAGCAGACGGAACACTATCAAAGCACCCAAGACGAATAGGACGCGCGAGCGCAACGATTCATCTTCGATAACCAGCTTAATTTTTCGTATGAATGCGCCCCACATATGCTTATACAATACTACCTCCGGCCTTTTCTATAGACGAACGCACGGAAGCTGTTACCGGAACTCCTTTTACCGAGAGTTTTTTCGAGATCGTGCCGCCGCCGACTATCTTGACACGCGGCGCCCCGCCGCGTGTAGGAAGCGACAAACGCTCCGCGAGCGCAGAGAGCGTCACGTCGGTGGATGCATCAAACAATTCCGCAACGCGCGTGAGAGAAATGGGCAGAGCGCGCGGACGGTTCCCTATCACCGTGCGTCCGCGATTCTTGCCATATCCGCGGCGCTTCGGGATCTTTTTGATGATGTCGCGAAGTTCCGGACGCTTCTTGCGGCCTGAGCGCGCGTTCTGTCCCTTCGTGCCGCGGCCGGAGGTCTTTCCGCGAGTGCTCGATTGACCGCGTCCGACCCTGCGTTTTGACCTCGCTCCTGTTCGCTTCAAATGATTGAGTGCTGTCATAATGTTATTTGACTTGGCGAAGCGCCTCAATTGCTGCGCGCGCGTTATTGACGGGATTCTTGCTGCGAGAAAGAAGCTTCGCGGTCACGTCGGAAACACCGCCGAGCTCGAGAACGGCTCGGACGGAAGAACCGGCGACAAGTCCGCGTCCCGGCGAAGGCCGTATCTCGACGACCGATGCGCAGTGCTTCGCGCGAACGTTGTGCTTAATACTCCTGTTCTTGGTGAGTTCGAGCGTAAGCATGTTCCGTTTCGCATCACGCGTCGCTTTGTCTATCGCGAGCGCGGTATCGCCCGCTTTTCCAAGGCCCACGCCGACGCGTCCCTTCTTGTCGCCCAAGACGATAGCGACGCTGAAATTGAATCGGCGGCCGCCTGCCATGACACGCGCGACGCGGCGGATGCCGATGAGCTTCTGCGCGAATTCGCTTCGGCGCTCATCGCGGTTGCCGCGACCACGCCGGTCGCCTCCGCGACGGTCGCGAGACATGCCGCGGCGGTCTCTTTGAGAGCGCGCATCGTCTTTCGGCGGAGCAGAAACTCCCGCTTCGGGCATTTCAACGACGGTCTCCTCATTTGTCGGAGTGAGTGTTTCTGCCTCTGTTCGTTGCTCTGTCATATAAGTGAATTAAAAGTAAGAAAATATTAGAACTCGAGGCCGGCAGCGCGCGCTGAATCGGCAAAGGCCTTCACGGTGCCGAGATACTGGAATCCGCCGCGGTCGAAGACAACGCTCTTGACGCCCTTTTCAATTGCGCGCTTGGCGAGCGTTGCCGCCGCTTTTTCTGCGCGCTCGCGGGGGGTCTTTCCCTTCTCTTCGATGGAGGACGCGAACGCAATGACCGTGCCTTTCGAATCATCGATGAGCTGCGCCATAAAGCGCGTGTTCGATTTGTAAATGGAGAGGCGCGGGCGCGATTCAGTTCCCACCACCTTCGCGCGCACGCGGCGGTGCCGTCGTTCTCTTTGTTCTGTTTTGCTGAGTGTTTTCATATGCTTTTTCACAGCTTACGCGGCTGCCGCGGCTGCTTTCTTGCCCTGCTTCTCGCGAACGACCTCGCCCTCGTAACGAATGCCCTTGCCCTTGTACGGCTCAGGCTTCTTCAATGCGCGTACCGAGGCGGCGAATTCTCCCACTTGCTCCTTGTCGGCTCCGGAGACCGAGATGATGTTCTTTTCGACGGCGACCGTGATACCCTCGGGAACAGCGACCATGACAGGGTGCGAAAATCCGATTGAAAGCTTCAACTGCTTCCCGGAAAGTTCCGCGCGGTAGCCGATGCCTTCTATCTGGAGATTCTTCTTGAACGGCTGATTGACACCGGCGACCATGTTGCGTATGTGCGCCGCGTAGGTACCCCACAGCGCGCGCGCCAGACGATTCTCGCGAGCCGGTGTGACAGTCACGGCGTCGCCTTCGACCGCGACCGAGACCGCCGGGTGAAGAGTGCGCTTCAGCGTTCCTCCTTTCCCTTTGACGACTATCTCATTCGAAACGACCGAGACGTCGGTGCCTGCGGGTATCTTTATCGGAAGTTTTCCTGTTCTACTCATACGATTACCAGATCTCAAAAAGCGCTTCGCCGCCGACTTTTTCTTTCCGGGCTTCTTTATCAGTCATGACACCTTTCGGTGTCGAGAGAATAAGAGCGCCATGGCCGTAGCGGATCGGCACTATCTCGCGCGCGCTTCGGTAGACCCTGCGGCCCGGTTTTGAAATGCGCTTCACGCCTTGTATCGCGTGGCCGCCCGCTTCGTCGTATTTCAAGGTCACATCCAAGGTCTTCCGCGCTTTCTTTCCTTTTTTCTCGATGGACTTTACGAACCCCGCGTCTTTGAGCTTCTCGGCTATCGCGTATTTGAACGCGGAATGCGGCACGGAAACGCTCCCCTTCTTAATGGCGCCTGCGTTCTTAAGGCGTATCACGAAATCTCCTACTGGGTCATTTGTCATATGGTTCGCTCGTCGAGCATGGCACTTTTGCCGTCGCTATCTGCGACTGCTGTCGCAGCGCTGCCTCTCGCGCCGACGCGCTGCGAGACACGGCAAAAGTGCCATGCTCGCACTCGCTTGTTGGTTTGTATGTGGTCGCTTCGCGTCATAACAAATTTACCAGGAGGATTTCTTTATCCCCGGAATATTGCCTTCCAGCGCCTCCTCGCGGAAACAGATGCGGCAAAGGTTGAAATCGCGCATGAATCCGCGCGGACGGCCGCACTTGAAACAGCGCCGCACGGTGCGGCTCGAGAACTTCGGCTTTCGCTTTGATTTCACTATCAGTGATTTCTTCGCCATAGGCTTGTGAAAATGTGTGCGCCCCAAAGGAGTTCTAGGAAGTTCTTGCATCCTGCGCTTGCGCGTCAAGATTAGGGAAGCTTCTTCGCGTGGCCCGGTTCTTCGTCCAACCTGTGGTTAAAAAACAAGGCCCCCTACGAGGCCCCCGAACTATATGCGAGAAGGCTTCGGAAGTCAAACCGAAGCGCTCTCTCACTGCTGAAGCGGTACGCCGAGGTAACGGAGGAATTTTTCCGCCTCTGCTTTCGTCTTTGCGGAAGTCACGATAGTGACCGCAACGCCGAACATATCTTTCGAATCTTCATCCGCGGTCTCCGGGAATACCGTGTGCTCCTTGATGCCGATAGTGATATTCCCCATCTCATCGATGGCAGAAGTTTTTATGCCGCGGAAGTCCTTCATACGAGGGAGGACGATGTGAATGAGTTTGTCGAAGAATGATTGGCAGCGCGCTCCGCGAAGCGTCACCTGGTAGCCGACGATGTCGCCCTGGCGCACCTTGAACGTGGCGATGGATTTCTTCGCTCGCCGAGCGCTCGGCGCCTGGCCCGTTATGCGAGTGAGGCGGTCAATGATGAGATCGCGGCGCTTCTGGTCTTTCGCATTCCCCGTACCGGTCGAAACGACCAGCTTGAGGACTTTCGGCGCCTGCATGACGTTCTCATAGTGAAGGTCGCCCTTCAGTGCGTCGAATACTTTTCTTTGTGCCGTAGTTGCTGCATTCATACGTTTTATTTGAGCTCTTGGCCGCTTTTAACGGCAATGCGCTGGCGTACCCCGTCGGCACTTCGAGTTATCTTAATGCGCGTCGGCTTGCCGGATTTCGGATCCACTATCATCACGTTCGATACGTGAATGGGCATCGGTTTGTCGACTATCTGCCCCTTTCGATTCGAGGCGCTTGGACGGCGGTGGCGCTTCACGAGATTCACGCCATCCAAGACGACCATTGAACGAGCGGGTAGCGTGCGCACAATGACTGCCGTCACTCCGCGGTTTTTCCCGGCCACGACCATTACTTTGTCTCCTTTTTTGAGTTTCATACGGATTTATACGACTTCCGGCGCTAGAGATGTCACTTTTTGGTAGCCCCTGTCGACGAGCTCGCGAGGAATGGGGCCGAATACGCGGGTTGCCTTCGGCTCTTTCTTGTCTTTCTCGACCAAGACGACGGCATTCTCATCGAAGCGTATGTAGGAACCGTCCTTTCTGCGGAAACTTTTTTTCTGGCGCACGACGACCGCGCGGTGCACTTCCTTTTTCTTGACGGGTTTCCGCGGCTGGGCCGTCTGTATCGAAATAACGACTTCGTCGCCGAGTTCTGCGTAGCGGCGCTTCGAGCCGCCGAGCACCTTGAACACGCGTCCGATGATGCCGCCGGAGTTGTCTGCGATCTTTACGAGTGAACGAGGTTGGATCATATGCTGATGTAATAGAGAAACACTTATTGCGCGATGACAAAGCGCTTCCGCTTCGATATCGGACGCACTTCGCGAATGCTCACTTTCTGTCCGACCGCAAGAGTGTTGCCGGGATCATGCACGAGATACTTTTTGCTGCGGCGCAGGTACTTCTTGTACTTCGGATGCTTCGTGTAGCGATCAACGGAGACCGTCGCGGTATCCTTCATCGCCGTTTTGACCACGACTCCCTGAAGATATTTTCCTTTTGTTTCTTGTTCCATAAGCAGGCTACTCTACATTTTTTTAGGTGCTGAAGCAATTTTTTCTTTCTTTGAGGATGAGAGCACCCGTGTGCGCAATTCGGTCAACATGCGCGCGATGTCGCGGCGGAGATTGCGCCCCTCGCGGACGTTCCTCGCTCGGCTTCCGCTTCCGCCGAAGCGGAATGCACGAAGCGCTTCACGCTTTTCTGCGATATCCTTCTGCAAATCCTCGGAACTGCGCGCTGTAAGTTCAGTCATATTATTGGCGGGCGACGACTTTTGCCTTGAGCGGGAGCTTTGTGCCTGCTTTTCTTAGAGCTTCGCGCGCAATCATTTCCGGCGCGCCGTCTATCTCGAAAATAACGCGCCCCGGGCGAACCTCGACGACATAGCCGGTGACGTCGCCCTTGCCGCTACCCATGCCGACTTCCGCCGCTTTTTGCGTGACGGGGCGGTCGGGGAACACGCGCACCCAAATTTTTGCGCTCTTCCCTGCCGCGTGCGTGAGCGCGCGGCGCGCGGATTCGAGCTGGTTCGACGTGATGCGCGCCGGCGTTACGGCCTTAAGGCCGAACGAGCCGAAACTAACCGAGACGCCGCGCGTCTCGAACGCGATCATTTTGCGGGCGTGCTGACGTCCCGTCTGCCATTTCCTGAATTTTGCTTTTTTCGGTGCCAACATACGTCTTTATTTCTTCGCCTTCTGCTTATCGGAGAAGATCTCACCGCGGTATATCCACACCTTGATGCCTATCTTTCCGTATGGGAGGAACGCCTCTTCGCGAGCGAAGTCGATATCGGCGCGGAGCGTCTGGAGCGGTACGCGGCCTTTCTTTATTTCTTCCGTGCGGGACATTTCGGCTCCGCCGAGGCGTCCTGCAACGGCGATGCGCACGCCTTCCACATCTCGATTCGCCATCGTCTTTTCCGCTGCCTGCTTCAATACGCGCCGGAATGCCTGGCGTTTCTCAAGCCCCTCCGCGACCATGTATGCAACGACAGGCGCCTGTGATTCGGGCGAACGGACCTCCTCAATGTCTATCCGCACCGCTTTGTGCGGTCCGCCAGGGACCGTGCGCAAGATTTTTTCTATCTCCTTGGTGAGTTTGGTGCTTCCCTCTCCGCCGCGCCCGATGACGAGACCGGGGCGCGAGGTCTTGATGAGAACTCTGATGTATTTTTCGCTCCGCTCTATTTCAACCGATGTAACGTAGTGACCGCGCAAGCGCTTTTTCAAAAAGCGGCGTATCGCGGCGTCGGCCATGACGTTCTGGCGGTATTCCCGCGGGGTCTTCGCGAACCAGCGGGATTTCCAGTCGCGGATGACGCCGAGGCGGTGTGCGTATGGATGTACGGTGTGTGTCATAAAATATGTTATGCGCCGACGACGGCTTTCGGCGTCTGCGTTTCTTTTACGGTTTTCTTCGCTTTCTTTTGCGTGCTCGCGACGCTTCCCAATTCGAGAGACACGATGCTCATCGTCCGTATGATGCGATTCGCCCGTCCGCGCGCCATCGGCTTGAAGCGCTTCAAGATGGCGCCTTTATTGACAGCGATGCTTTTCACGAAAAGGTTCTCGGGCGCGAAGCCGGCGCTCCGCGCGTTCGCGACCGCGGAATCCAACAGCTTCGATATCGCCGGAGACGATTTTTTCGGAAGGAACCGGAGCGCCGCGCGCGCCGATGGGACCGACTTGCCGCGGATAAGATCGGCGACAAGCCTGACCTTTCGGGGTGACTGGTGATAGTTTTTAAGCGTTGCTTTCATACGTTATTTCTTGGCGGTCGTCGCTGTGGTTTTTGCCGCTTGCGCAGCTGCCACTTCGGCGGCCTTCGCGGCCATTTCAGTCTCTTTCTGCATACGACCTCCGTGTTTAATGAACTTAGTCGTCGGAGAGAACTCCCCCAATCGGTGTCCCACCATGTCTTCCGTCACGAACACCTCCTCGAAACTCTTGCCGTTGTGAACGAGGAACGTGTAGCCGACGAATTCCGGCGCTATCTGCGAGCTCCTGGCCCATGTCTTGATGCCGCCCGCGGAGGCTTTCCTCGCGCCGACTTTTTTCAAGAGCTTGGCGTCCACGTACGGACCTTTTTTGAGTGATCGTGTCATATTTCAATTTCGCGAATAGCGCACTATACCTTGATTATTTTCGTTTTCCAACCCGACGACGGGAGACGACGAATACATTCGAATACTTTTTCGGTCGGCGAGTTTTCTGTCCTTTGCCTGTCGGCTTTCCCCACATGGATTTCGCGCGTCGAAGTCCTCTTCCCGAGCGTCCTTCACCGCCTCCGTGCGGGTGATCAACCGGGTTCATGGCGCTGCCGCGCACCGTCGGACGGCGTCCCATCCAGCGCGAGCGGCCCGCTTTCCCGAGAACGACGAGCCGGTGCTCTTCGTTCGATGCTTCTCCGACCGAGCCCCAAGCGGTGCCAATGATGCGGCGCACTTCGGTCGAGGGGAGCTTCAAGTGCGTGTAGCCCGCGTCTTGCGCGACGACCTCCGCGTAATTGCCTGCGGAGCGCGCTATCTTTCCGCCGCCTCCCGGCTTCAATTCGATGTTGTAG
>QZJK01000006.1 GCA_003599295.1 Candidatus Parcubacteria bacterium
AACTGGCCGACAGCGGAGGTCCTTCTGGGCATGTGCGAAATCCTGGAACGCGGGCTTCCGGCCCAGAGCCCCGAGGAGGCCACGGCGTACTGGACCGGAACGGACCCCTTCTTCCTCGCCCCCGAGAGCGCGGGCGCGCGGGCCCAAGCCCGCGACCTGCTCCTGGCCAACCCCCAGAACTGGCGTCCCGAGAAGAACCGCTTCGAGAGCCGGCCGCGCCGGACCGCCTATCCGAACCTTCACGAGCTGGACCTGCCACGACCCCGAGAACAACTCTTCTTATAACCTGCCGTTCATCGATACCCACTCCAGCCGGGCAATGGAAAGCAACACTTATGGGGAGTGGACGCGCGAATGCGTCGACTGCCACGATCCCCATTTCCAGCCGCAGCTGGCCTGGGCTGCTACCGACAGTGATTCGCTTTTCCTGGTCCGCGGCAGCTATACCAGCTTTACCTCGAACAACGACTCCACCACCACCTTCAATAATGTTGTCATCTCCGCTACTGCCTCTGATTGGGATCTCCCCTGGCGCTGGGCAGAAAAGAGCGATGCAGGCCGGGGGCTCATTTTTGTCGCCTCGCCGAACGATCCGAAAGGCACCTTCGAGATTGTCGCCGTCACTGGAACTTCCATCACCGTGCAGGGCGCGATTGCGAATATCCCGGCCTACCAGGCCAGTGTGCCGGCAAGCGGCAGCTTCGGGCTCATTTACGGACAGCTGATACGAAACCAAATCTTGGGGCCGCTCGGCTATGTGCCGGTCAAGCTCTTCACCAACACGGCCCAAGACTCATTCGCCTTCGACGAGACGGCGAGCGGCACCGATCAGACCCCCTTTGGCCTGTGCCAGGCGTGCCATGACTCCACCGGCCACTGGCGGTATGACGGCGCCGCTGCCGACCATTTCAACAATAAGAACTGCGCCCGCTGCCACGACCACGAAAAAGGCTTTCCCGGCGGCACCTGTGTCGGCTGTCACGCTGTCCCCCAAGGGAACAGAGCGGCGGTCACCGCGCAGCTACTCACCGGCGACTCCCATCATGTGCAAGGGGTGGAGCTCACCGACGCCCATTGCTATCAATGCCATTGGGAAGGCGACGCAAGCGGCAATTTGACCGCTTATCATGATGGCCCGACCAGCGGCGGCGCAGTCGATCTGGTGATCTACGGCGCCGGCACGCGGCCCGCCGCCTACCAGAACGGAGTCACCGCCATCCAATACACAGCTGACGGCAGCCGTTCGGAAATCAACGAGCTGAACGCCCATTGCCTCGGTTGCCACAGTAATGGGAATAATGGCACGATGCCGTTCGGCGACGGCAAGACGCCGAAGCAGTATGCCTGGGATGGCTACAGCATTGCAGCGCGGTACTCCCAGACAGGCACCACGCTTTGGGGCAAATACAACGGCACCAATATCACCGCCAAAAACAGCCGGATCAAAGCGTTCTCGGCCCACGGCAATGCCACGGCCAATCAGGGCGGCTGGGACCTGGCCGAAGGATGGCCGAACACCAGAAACGGGGCAGCGATCGTCGCCTGCTACGACTGCCACAACTCCCATGGCTCCAATGCGGCCGGCGTCACTACTTCCTATACCAGCGCCACTGCCAATGGCGGTCTGCTGAAGAGCACCGCGGCAGGCAAAGGCGGTTATTCAGGATCGTATGTTCCCGAGGAAACCACTATTTACCAGACCGGCGCGCGGCTCTGCTTCGATTGCCACCTGAGCCCCACCGCCGCGACAACACCCTGGGGTTATAACGCCACCTTCGGCGCCAGTGCCAAGATTCTCGGCTACTTCGATACCGATGACTTCGCCGATGGCACGGACGGCTCGCAGCAGCGCTACCCGTACAAGGCATGGCCGACGCACGACGGCCATTTCGGCGGTGCTTCCCTGCCGCTGGCCAGCTCGCCCGCCGAGCAGATCAACGGCCTGTGCACTCCGTGCCACGATCCGCACGGGGTGAGCCCCAATCCCACGAAAATCGCCGACCAGGCCTATGCCGTTCCGCTGCTCAAAGGCACTTGGCTCACCTCGCCCTACAAGGAAGATGCGGCACCCGCAGCCACCAACGAACCCCGCGGCGATCGTGGCCAACTATGGGGGTCTACTCCCGGTTATCACATCGATCAGAACACCTTTGCCAACTGGAGCTTTACAGCCACCAACCGCATTTCAGAGTCGTCCTCGCTCTTCGGCGGCTTGTGCCTCCGCTGCCACGTGCAATCAGGGATCGATCCGGACAGTTCCTCCGCCTGGGGCAGCATGGACCGGGTCCATGAAACTGTCGCCGGCTGGGGCAGCAATGCCAAGCATGCCTTCCCGTGCTCGAAGTGTCATACGCCGCACGTCGCTTCTTTGCCGCGGCTGATGGTGACCAACTGCCTCGATTTCCGGCACCGTGGCCGCGTGACGGTCGGCGGCTGGCCGGGCAACCATTCCGACGGCGGCGACTGCGGCGGTGGGGGCGGCAAATTCCCCGCCGGCGGTGGGGGCGGCGATTACGGCTGTGATTATGATGTTGGTTACGGTTACGTGTTCGGCAACCAGAGCTGCCACGACAACACCAATGCGGCCGGCTGGCCGAGCAACCAACTCTGGAACACGGTGACGCCCTGGGAAGACCTCCATATTACCAGCGGGCCTTCGGTCGGCTCCTTCTCTGCCACGGGCGCGAATATCTCGGCCACGATCAGCTGGACGACCGACGGCCAGGGGTCATCCTACGTCGATTACGGTCTTACGGCTCAGTATGGCACCACCGCCGGCAATGGCACATTGATCGCCAACCATTCCGTCCAGCTCAGCAATTTGGTCAACCATACGACCTACCATTACCGGGTGCGCTCGGCAACCCCTTCGACCGAGGCCGCTTCGAGCGACGGGACCTTCACGACCTCGGTGCCGCCCTCGACGCCCGCCTTAACCGATGAGCCGGATACCTCCTGCGGCGGTCCCTGCGCGCAAACCTTGCAATGGAGCGCAGCCACCGATCCCGATAACGGACCCATCCAGTATTCCGTCCAAATCGATAACAACGCCGATTTCAGCAGTCCGAATTATACTTCCGGCTGGATAACGGGAATGTTCCGAGCAGAAGCCCATTCCTTCACGGGCGGCGGAGTAAGCTCCAACCCGCGCCCCTTTTTTCTATCGGGAGCAGTGACCACTAGAGCAGGCATAAGTCCCGCTTTCTCAAGCTCATCGAGAAAGACGCTCGCGAGCCGCGGCGTTCCAAAAAATGCAAAGCGGACGTTCGACATAGATGTCAGGGTATGTTATAGCACGAAGAGGCCACGCTTCAGAGGGCAGCATCATGAACGTTGTCGCGAGATTTCGTGAAATTCCTCGGCACATGGATAATGAGGAACATGCTGGGCTCTTGAAATATCTCGGCGTCAGCATGCCGCCGAGCTTCGGACTGTTCTTCGCGCTCAAAGGTCGAACAAGCACACGACGCCCGCGTGAAAGCCGGCGTAGCCAGAGCGGCCGTAGGAACGGGCCGAAACGGGGGCGCAGATGAATTTGCGCCCCCCGTCACTTTTCGTCTGTCTCCTTATATACTGCAGTCGCTTTGTCGGTATAGAGAACGCCTTCGAGGTGATCCATTTCGTGTTGAAAAATGTGCGCGAGAAAATCGGAGGCGCCGCGGAGAAAACGCTTTCCATGCTCGTCGTATGCCCGAACAGTCGCTTTCTCAGCACGCGGCACGGTGCCCCAGAAGCCTCGTATCGAAAGACATCCCTCGTGTTTTTCTTTTTTTGCACGGGACACTTTTGTCATCTCGGGATTTATATACACTTGATCAGGGACAACTTCGAGCTTCGAGCTTCGAGCTTCGAGGCCTCTCGGTTCATCAGGTGCGTTGCGGCTCCCGCGAGCAAGCGCTTTCCCCGACACGATGAAAAGGCGTACCGCCTCGCCAACCTGCGGCGCCGCGAGTGCAACGCCGTATTCTTCCTTCGCGAGAAGCGTCTTCATTTCCCTGATAAGACCTTGAATGCGTTTTCCCTTAATATCGGAAACGGGAATAGGCGCTGCGACTTTTCGCAGGGCCGGGTTCTTGTCTTCAAGCAAAATCGTTCGCATTGGAGAAACTATATAGTCAGTTTTGGTAATTCGAAAGCTTAAAAAGGAACAAGCCGCACAAGAGGCGGCTCGTTAATAGCGGACCGGTCCGGAACGGGTTTGTACGAGGAGGCCACTCAATCCGTTCCGGAACCGGTCCCCCCTACGGACCCAGGAGATGCGGCGGACCTGAGCACTCCGCAGGGGATTCGTGATGAGAGGGTATACAAGTCAGGACCCAATATACACAATTTCATTGTCCTAAGTCAACATCCAGCTTTCATTCGGAGAGCGTAGAATGTATCTAATGAAGCACATCGGTACTCATTTGAAGCGTTCCATCAGTACCGCTCGCACGACGGAGCGCGGCGAGCTCATGAAATATTTCTGCGAACAGTTGAATCGCGGGCGAGTGCGCGACGGCCTGCCGTCTATTTCAATGGGACGGATGGGGAAACTCCTAGAAAAGATACCGACGAAAGATCTCTACTATATCAAACGCGTTTGCGACGATGCGGAAAATTTCTCGAAAAAGTTCTGGTATCTATTGAATCCGGAGAAGTTTGAAAAGAAAAAGAAGAAAGACTGAAAAGAGGTCGAGGTCGGCCAGCGGGGCAGGCGGAGCTTCGCTGACCGACCTCTTCATATGCGCGCTCGCCACTTTTTTAACGTCCAGGGGAGGTGGGCGGCGCGCAATCCGGTAAATGAACAAATAAAATCCGGGTTTGGCGGGCACGGCTGATTCCCATAGATTCGTGCCCGCCTCCCCAGTAGAGCGAAGACTCCAGTGCTGAGGAGCTCGGTTGAGTCCAAGAGCCCCGCTCTTCTCGTGCCATTCAAGCACCTACAGTGCGTCCGTCAATGCACTCCGCTATACGCGCTTCGCTTCAGGGTATACAATGCCCCCGCTATGGCCTTTGCGTTTTCGCCAAAACTCGGTATTGACCTCGGTACCACGACCGTGCTTGTTTTCGTTCCCGGGAAAGGCATCGTCCTTAATGAGCCTTCGGTCGTCGCCGTCTCGCAGGCGGACAACAGGATACTCGCCGTCGGGAACGAGGCGAAGGAAATGGTGGGCCGCACGCCGGATGAGATAATCGCGTACCGTCCGATGAAAGATGGCGTCATTGCGGATTACCGCGTGACGGAAGCGATGCTTCGCTACTACATAAAAAAATCGCTCGGCAAATGGAACCTCTTTCGCCCTGAGGTGATGATATCCGTTCCTGCAGGCGTCACCTCGACGGAGCGGCGTGCGGTCGTCGAAGCCGCGACAAAAGCCGGCGCGCGCGAGGCATACGTCGTCAAGGAGCCCATCCTTGCCGCCATCGGCGCGGGCATCCCCATCCATGAGGCGCGCGGACACATGATAGTAGACATCGGTGGAGGTACGTCAGACGTTGCGGTCATCTCGCTCGGCGGCATCGTCGCCTCGACGTCGGTCAAATGTGCGGGGAACGCGATAGACCATGCCATCGCGGATTACACCAAGAAAAATTTCAATCTTGCCATTGGCGACAAAATGGCCGAGGAAATAAAGATACAAATCGGCTCCGCAACACCTGTCGAGGAAGAATTAACGATGACCATAAAGGGGCGCGACCACCTGACGGGGCTCCCGCGTTCCGTCGAATTCACTACGAACGAGGTCGTTCGCGCGATAGGGAAGGAACTGCGCATCATCGTGAATGCTATTAAAGATGTCTTGCAAGAGACCCCGCCGGAGCTGGCGGCAGACATTATTGATAACGGCATCATCATGACCGGCGGTTCGTCGCTTCTGCGCAATTTTCCGGAACTAGTGTTCCGAAGGACCGGCGTCAAAGCGCGCCTCGGCAAGGATGCGCCGTACTGCGTCGCAAAGGGGACGGGTGAAGCGCTCAAGCACCTCGACGCATACAAAAAGGCGATAATCACGAAGCGCTAAAGGCATTGGTATACTGTGCGCATGAAGCAGAGCCTCACGGGCCATGCGTACCTTGTCGCCGGAGGGGCGGAAACGATTCCGGCCGTGGCGGTACTTCTTGGAAAAGAGGGGGTATCCATTTCGGGCAATCCGGACGTCTATATCCGCACATACGGACAATTCGGCGTTGACGAAGCGAGAGAGTTGCGCGAGCGCGCGAGTGCGCGCGCCGTTTCCGGCGCGCGCCGCATTTTTATCGTCGCAACCCCGGGCATGACGAATGAGGCGCAGAACGCGCTCCTGAAAACGCTGGAAGAGCCGCCGGGGAACGCGATGTTCTTCATTATTGTGCCGTCGCCGGATATGCTTTTATCGACTGTTCGTTCGCGCGTCGAACGCCTCACGCTTTCGCCGAAAAAAAGAATACTAGAGGATGGAATGGTAGACGCCGAAACATTCCTCTCTGCGGCGCCCGAAAAACGGCTCGACATGCTGAAGCCGCTCCTCGAAAAAGACGATGATGATAAACGCGACATTGGCGCAATCGTAGAGTTCCTTGCTTCCCTCGAGCGTGCGCTTCTAAAAGAACCCGAAGGCCTCCGCGCCGTGTATCGAGCGCGTAAATTCGCGACGGATAAGGGCGCTTTGATAAAGCCGCTTCTTGAACAGGTCGCGCTTCTCACTCCGCGAATATGATATCCTAGCTGGTGATGCCATACGACCTCAAAACGCTTGATGTGAAACTTGCAGGCGCGAAGGATTGGCTCCAGCGCGAATATCGCAGCCTTCGCACCGGCCGCGCCTCGCCCGCGATACTCGATAGCGTATCCGTATCCGCGTACGGTTCGATGATGCCGCTCAAGCAATTGGCCACCATCGGAGTTGAAGACGCGCGCACGCTTCGAGTGCAGCCGTTCGACGCGGGAACGCTCAAAGATATCGAGCGCGCCATTACCGCCGAAGACCTTGGGGTCGGCACCGCCTCGGACGGCACCATCGTGCGCGTCATGTTCCCGGAATTGTCCACTGAACGGCGAGCACAGCTTGTAAAACTCGCGAAGGGAAAACTCGAAGAAGCGCGCACGACCGCGCGCCTCGCGCGAGAGGAAACGTGGAAAGACATACAGGAAAAAGAGCGAGGAGGGAAAGTCACGGAAGACGACAAGTTCCGCCTCAAGGACGAATTGCAGAAAAAGATAGACGCCGTGAACGAAGATATGGAAAAGCTGTTCGACGCCAAGGAAAAAGAGATGTCGTCGTAATCTTCGGCGCGGGCTTTTGGGGCACAGATAAGTTATCTCCCGAAAATCTCTCCGCTCGCGCCGACGCGCTCCGCGAGTCCCCAAAAGCCCGCGCCGTACGATTACTCCTGTGGTAGGGTAGTGGATGAACTATGCTCACGATTCTTCTTGTCATCGGTATTCTCGTAGCGCTCATTATCGTGCATGAGCTGGGACATTTTCTTGCCGCGAAATTTTTCCGCGTAAAGGTGGAGGAATTCGGCGTCGGGTATCCGCCGCGTGCGTTCATCTTCGGGAAATGGGGCGGGACCGAGTACACGTTGAATTGGCTTCCATTCGGCGGATTCGTGCGGCTCTTCGGCGACGTCGGCGAGGGCCAGCATGGCCCCGGCAGTTTCGTCGATAAAAGCCGCAGCGTGCAGGCCGTCATTCTCATTGCAGGCGTTTTTATGAACGCAGTCGCCGCATGGGCGCTTTTTACGGGTGCGCTGTATGCCGGCATTCCTCGCCTCGTTGAGAACGCGGAAGCATCCGGCGCGGCGTGGCTCATGGTCGCGGAAGTGCTACCGGGCTCGCCTGCGTCGGACGCAGGACTCGCGCCGGGAGACAAGATTCTCTCTATTTCCGGAAGAAGCGGCTCGCCGGCGCTGACGCCGGAAGCTGTCACCGAATTCGTCCGCGAGCGCGGTGGAGAGGCGTTGGAGATAACCTATGAACGCTCGGGCGCCCCGACGACCGTTACGGTGCGTCCAGCGCACGCCGTTATCCGCGAAGCGCCGGTCCAGCCCGCGGTCGGTATTGCGCTCGTTCTCGTCACGACCGAACCGCTCCCCATTCTCGAAGCGGCAGGCCAGGCGTTCGGAAGCACGTACAATGCGTTCAAAAATGTCGGCTCCGGTTTGTGGCGCGTCGTCAAAGACGCAGCGGGAGGCGGCCCGGCGCTCCAAGACATCGTCGGCCCGGTGGGGTTGGTCGGCGTCGTCGGTGCGGCCGCCGACAGCGGGATCGGGAGCGTACTCGCGCTCGCGGCGTTCATTTCCGTGAACCTCGTCATCATCAATCTTCTCCCGATACCGGCACTCGACGGAGGACGCCTCTTCGTCCTTGGCATTGAAGCCGCCGCACGAAGGAATGCGTCGCGATTCGCCCTCCGGATCCTGAATGCCGTTGGCATTGCATTCATCGTGTTTCTCATGGTCGCCGTCACCTACAACGATATCGCGCGTTTGCTTGCATAAAAAATGCGACCGGCCCACGTTGGGGGCCGGCCGCACCGGACGCGCTAATTCTGGGCGTCCGCATTTTCTCTGATTTTCGTGCCGAGGGCGGCCGTAAGGCGTGTCTGGACTTGCACCAGAACCATGCGGCGAGGCAACTTGTTCTCGTCGGCAAATTTCGCCGCCACCTCCGCCAGCAACTCGACACCCGCATCAACTACAGCCATCAGCGGCCCGCCACCGGGCCTGTCGGAGAAGTTCATGTCATAACCTCCCGTTGCGCAGATCGCACTTAAGAACACTGCCGATACTTGTCAATTTGGTTTTTACCCTTGGTAGAAGTACAATACCACCCACGTTATGCGGCAATCCGTACTCTTCACGAAGACACGACGCGAGGCGCCGAAAGACGAGGTTGCAAAAAACGCACAACTTCTCATCCGCGCCGGCTACATACACAAAGAAATGGCCGGCGCATATTCGTACTTGCCGCTCGGGCTCCGCGTGTTCAAAAATATCAAGAACGTTATCCGCGAAGAGATGAATGCGATAGGCGGGCAAGAAGTGGAACTCTCTTCGCTTCAGGGTCCGCGGTTGTGGAAGAAATCCGGCCGCTGGGACGACGAGGCGGTAGATGTGTGGTTTAAGACACGGTTGAAAGACGGCGGCGAGCTTGGGCTTGGCTGGACGCACGAGGAACCGCTGACAGCATTAATGACAGAACACATGTCGTCGTACAAAGACTTGCCGCGATACGTCTATCAGTTCCAGAAGAAATTCCGCAACGAGCCGCGCGCGAAAAGCGGCATACTGCGCACGCGGGAATTCGTGATGAAAGACCTGTATTCATTCAACAAGAGTGAGAAGGAGTTCCGGCAATTTTATGAACAGTGCGCCGCCGCCTATCTCCGCATTTTTGAGCGCGTGGGCTTAGGTGAGCACACATTCCGCACGTTTGCCTCAGGCGGTTCGTTCGCGAAGTACAGCGACGAGTTCCAAACGCTTAGCGCGGCGGGGGAGGATACCATCTACCTCCATCGCGGAAAAGGCATTGCGGTGAACAAGGAGGTGTACACGGACGAAGTCTTGGCTGACCTCGGTCTCAAGAAAGAGGAACTTGAAGAGAAGAAGGCGATAGAGGTCGGCAACATTTTCCCGCTGGGGACGCGTTTCTCGGACGCTCTCGACCTGACCTATACTGATGAAAAGGGGAAGAAAAAGCCTGTGGTCATGGGTTCTTACGGCATCGGGCCGGGACGCCTCATGGGGACCATCGTTGAAGTACTGGCGGACGACAAAGGCATCGTGTGGCCGAAAGAGGTAGCGCCGTTCCCGGTGCACATCATTTCGATATCCGGCGGGAACGCTGACGTCATTGCGGAGGCCAATCGTTTGTACGACCTTCTCAAAGAGACCGGGATCGAGGCGCTGTATGACGACCGCGACCTGCGCGCGGGAGAAAAGTTCGCCGATGCGGACATCTTAGGCATACCGACGCGTCTTGTCGTGTCAGAAAAGACAATGTCGGAGGGCGGTGTTGAAGTATCGCTTCGCGCGAATGGCTCCGCGACGCTCGTTCCCGAAAGCGGTATCGTAGACTATCTTAGGAAATGATATGGGACTCATGCAGACACTGCGACGCTACAAGGACCAGATCTTAGGGCTCTTCTCGAATGATATCGGGATAGACCTTGGCACAGCGAACACGCTCGTGTATGTAAAGGGCCGCGGCATCGTCATCAACGAGCCGTCCATCGTCGCCATGAACCAAAAGACGGGGCAGGTGGTGGCGGTCGGCCAGCAAGCGAAGGACATGCTGGGGCGCACTCCCGCGCACATTCTGGCGGTACAACCCGTCGTTGATGGCGTCATTTCAGATTTCGAAGTGACGGCAGAAATGCTCTCGTATCTCATACGGAAAGCGCAAGAGGGGCACACCAAATTCTTGGGACCCCGTGTCGCGGTCGGCGTGCCCTCCGGCATCACGTCCGTCGAGGTGCGGGCGGTGCGAGATGCGGCGCGCGCCGGAGGCGCGCGCGAAGTGCACATCATAGAAGAACCGTTAGCGGCCGCCATCGGCATAGAGCTTCCCGTCCATGAGCCGCGCGGGAGTATGGTCGTCGATATCGGCGGCGGTACTACGGATGTCGGCGTCATAAGCTTGGGCGGCATCGTGAATTCGCGGAACATTCGCGTTGCTGGGGATCGCTTTAACGCGGACATCATCGGACACACGAGGAATGAATTCAAACTGGTCATCGGAGAAAAGACGGCGGAAGAGATAAAAATGGCCATCGCATCCGTCGCGTCTTCTCGCGACAGGCTCGAGGCGATTGCCCGCGGCCGCGATGTCGTCACGGGGCTTCCGCGCGAGATACTCATTACCGACCAAGACGTGCGGAACGCCATCGGGCACTCCGTTGAGGAACTTTTGGAAGCGGTGAAAGAAGTCCTTGAATCAACGCCGCCGGAAATTGTCGCCGACATCATGCAGCGCGGTATTTATCTCGCCGGCGGAGGCGCGCTCATTCGCGGCCTCCCGGAATTCCTGTCATCTGCTCTCGGCGTTCCCGTTGTTGTCGCGCTCGATCCTTTGACCGCGGTCGTTCGCGGCACGAGCGTCGTTCTTTCCGATCTTGATGCGTATCGCGAAGCGCTCGTAAAATCCGATGATGAGCTTGTACCGACACAGTAATAAGAACGGACGCCGCCTATTCTTCGCGGTCGTTCTCGTTATTGTCATTTTTCTCATAGACGGTGTTTCCGGCGGGAACATTCGCGAAGCACTTCGCTTCGGAGCGTCGCATGCGTGGGGAGCGGGAGCTCGGGCGGGAAGCGCCATCACGAACAGCGGATTCTTTTCTACCCGCCGCGCGCTCGAACGCGAAAATCAAGCGCTTCGCAACGAAATAGCGCGGCTCCAAATGCGCGCCGCCGACCATGAAATCCTTAAGGCTGAAAATGCATCGCTGCGGGAGTTCGTTCGGCTTGCGGAAGGGGGAAACGGCATCACAGCGCCGATCGTATCATCATTCCGCGCGTCGCCGTACGGGACGTTTTTGATAGGCGCTGGCGTCGAGGACGGCGTCGAGGACGGCGACTTGGTCGTCGTCGGCGACGTTGAACTCGGAGGATTCGTCGTCGGGCGCGTCGAAGATGCCGGCGGCGGGCAATCGCTCGTAAAGGGGATATTCGCTCCAGGCGAGCGGACCGAAGCAACGATACAAGGCGTTGGCATTACCGTCGAAGGGCGCGGCGGGGGACAAGCACGCGCGGATGCGCCGCGCGACGCTTTGATACAAGCAGGGGATCCCGTTATTTCGACCAGTTTCGGCGTCCGCGCCATTGGCATTGTCGGCAGGGTCGAGGAGGGGACGGGCGGCGCTTCCCAGCGGGTCTTCATACAGCTTCCCATTCCGCTCGCGTCCCTTGAGTTCGTGTACGTTTTGATACAGTGAGTAGTATGTTGTACGTACGCATATCGCTTGCCGTCGCCGCGATAGTGAGCGCGTTGTTTTTTCCGCCGTGGGTCCCGCTTATTCTCATCGGAGCGCTCGCGCTTCGCTTTGAGGCGCTTGAAGTCCTCTTTATCGGGTTGATGATTGATTTTCTGTGGCTTCCCGGCGCATTTTTCTATCCAATCCCGCTTTTCACTATCGCCGCGTTCCTCATTCTGTGGGGTCTTGAGCCGCTGCGAAGAGAATTGTTCGTATAGAAACGTATGGCACTCTTCGGGAAAAGAAGCCGCGCGACGTACGAGATCCAGCCGGAAGATATTTTTCTTGATTCCTCGAATCTTCCGGGGAGGAACGAAGGTCAATTTGAGGGACGGGTCGTGCGGCCGGTCGCTTCGCGCGCGATCCTTGGTGTCGGGCTCGTATTCGCCGCGGTGATACTCGTGTTCGCTTGGCGCGCGTTCCATCTCGAGATAGTGCAAGGCACGGTATACGCGGACATATCTCGCAACAACCGCCTCGACCGCTCCGTGGTATTCGCGACGCGGGGACGCATCTTCGACCGCACGGGATTAGAGCTTGCATGGAATGAAGCACCGCTCGCGACCTCGACCCTCTCTGGAGCGGCAGCGGCAACATCTACGTTCGCCGGCCGCCGCTACACGACGCTTCCCGGCCTTTCGCACATCCTCGGATTCGTCCGGTATCCGAAAGCGGACGCGCGCGGCGTGTGGTGGCGCGAAGAATATGCGGGTGTGTCGGGTGTTGAACTGGCGCTCAACGAGACTCTCGGCGGCATAAACGGCAGTCGTATGGTTGAAACGGATGCCCACGGCATCGTCAGCCAAGACAATATCATTCTTCCGCCGAAGAACGGCGACGATGTCGTGCTCTCGATTGATGCTGAAGTGCAGAGCAAGCTGTACACGATTCTTTCCGCGCATGCCGAGCGCCAAGGATTCCGCGGAGGCGCCGGCGTCATCATGGATATGAGGACGGGCGAGCTACTCGCACTGACAAGTTTCCCCGAATACGACAATGCCGCATTCGCAGAAGGGATTGACGATGTAATAGCAGAGACGTCGCTTAGCGAGCGCACGCCGCTTTTGAATCGCGCAGTCGCCGGACTCTATACGCCCGGTTCCATCGTGAAGCCGATATTTGCCGCCGCCGCGCTTGCAGAACGCATCATTTCTCCCGACACGCAAATACTTTCGACCGGTGCGATAACGATACCGAATCCCTACGACCCCTTACGGCCTTCCATCTTTCGCGATTGGACCGTGCACGGTCTCGTTGACATGCGGACCGCCATCGCCGTTTCCTCGGATGAATATTTTTATACGATAGGCGGAGGATACGAATCGCAAAAAGGGCTCGGCATCCAGAGACTCGATGAGTACGCAAGAAGATTTGGTCTTGGCGAAAAGACCGGCATCGCGCTGTGGGGCGAACCTTCCGGCGTTATCCCAACGCCGGAGTGGAAAGAAAAGGTGTTCGGCCCTGATGATCCGTGGCGCGTCGGCAATACCTACCACACGGCGATAGGGCAGTTCGGGTTTCAGATAACCCCTGTGCAGGCGGTGCGATTCACGGCCGCGGTAGGGAACGGAGGGAAACTTCTCGTTCCGCAGATCGTAGCGAGCACGACCGCACACTACGAAAACGTGGGCATTTCGGATGCTGACCTCAAGATAGTTCGCGAAGGGATGCGGCTCGCTGTCACTTCAACCCGTGCTGACGCAACTGTGAAGGTGCTCAACATTCGCGAGATGGATATCGCAGCAAAGACGGGTACCGCCGAGGTCGGTTCGCGCAATCAATGGATGAATTCATGGTCGGTAGGCTACTGGCCGAGCGATAATCCGCGTTATGCGTACGCAGTCGTGCTTGAAATGGCTCCTGCAGGGACCCTTTCAGGCGCCGCGCCGGGATTGCGCCCGTTCTTCGAATGGCTCGCACAGAATAAACCTCAATACACGCGATGAATCGGCCTTGCACGCCGCATATGCCCCTGTATAATGCCTCGCGCATTGAGAAATATGAAAACCGACGATGCCAATTACTTGAGCAAAGAGAAATTTGACGAGCTCACCACGGAGCTCGAACATTTAAAGACGGTCCGCCGCCGCGAGATTGCGGAGCAGCTGGAATATGCGCGTTCACTCGGCGACCTTTCGGAAAACGCCGAGTATGAAGAGGCACGGAATCTTCAGGCTGCGACAGAGGATCGTATCCGCCAGGTAGAGGAACAACTCTCGCATGCCCGCATCATCGAGCACACGAAAGGGAACACGGTGAGTCTTGGGAATTTCGTCACCATACAAAAACAAGGGGAAAAAGATGAGCACACCTACGAGGTAGTGGGGAGTGCCGAAGCGAATATGCAAGAGCACAAAATTTCTCACCTCTCACCGCTCGGCTCCGCTCTTATGGACAAGAAGAAGGGCGAACTATTCTCATTCGAGACGCCGAAGGGAGTTCAGAAGTACAAGATAGTCAATATCAAGTAGGTCAACAGAGTTTCCCGTTACGTCTTGAGAAAAGGCATTTTCTCGGCGATAATCCTGCGTACGCACCTTTAGCTCAGTTGGTTAGAGCGTTCGATTCACATTCGAAAGGTCGTAGGTTCGAATCCTACAAGGTGCACACGGAATTGCGTTGCAATTCCGTTGGCCCTTGTAGAAGAAAGGGGTCGGGAAAACCGAGGGTTTCCCAGACACAAAGGTGCACACGGAATTGCGTTGCAATTCTGCGCATATAGCGGGCCGTAGTATACCGGTAGTACGCACGATTCGGGTTCGTGTAGACCGGGTTCGATTCCCGGCGGCCCGATAACGGGATGTCGTATAGTGGTAGTACGCAAGCATGGGGTGCTTGTAGCCCGAGTTCGATTCTCGGCATCCCGAACGAACGAAGTGAGAGAGGGATGAGCGAAGCCGCGCTTCGCGTCCGAGTCGCATGTCCCCGTGGAGGAAGGAATGGGAAACCGAAAGGTGTCCCAGACGGGGGTCGGGGGCATGGGCTCGGTGTCCCGAACGTAGACGCATGTTTTTTGCTAGTGTATTCTGTGCGTGCTTAGGGCTTATAGTAAAGTGGCATTACGCGGCATTCGCATTGCCGAGTCCCGGGTTCGATTCCCGGTAAGTCCACAAACAGCATTCCATTCGCGCCTTTTTCTGCTATACTGCTTTCCTAATGGACTACCGCGTCTTCAGCCTTGGCTCGAATGACGGTCTCGCGACGAAGATCGCAGAAACGCTGGGAATGCCGCTGGGCCAAGTGAAGTGCAGAGCGTTCTCCGACGGCGAACAGCACGTGCAGTTCCTCGAAAATCTTCGCGGCAAGAATATCTTTCTCATTCAGTCGACGAATCCTCCGGCGGAGAATTGGATACGGCTTCTTCTTGCGATAGATGCGGCACGTGGCGCTTCTGCCCGCGAAATAACCGCAGTCATACCATACTTCGGCTACTCACGGCAGGATAGGAAAGCTCGACCGCGCGAACCGATTTCCGCGCGGATGTTCGCGGAGGCCCTCGAATCCGTCGGCGCGAACCGCATTCTTACGATGGACCTTCACAATGACGCCATCGGCGGTTTTTTCCGCGAGGCGAACGTAGACTATCTGTACGCGCGGCCGGTATTTCTCAACTATTTCCGCGATTATTTCAAAGAAGCGCTCAAAAAAGATGACCTAGTCGTCGTATCACCGGATGCCGGAGGCACTGTTCGCGCCCAATCCTATGCGCGGCGTCTTATGAAATCCGCAGACCTCGCCATCATCCACAAGGAGCGAGAGATACCCAACAAAGTCGCGCGCATGAAGCTCGCCGGAGACGTGAAAGGAAAAATTGCACTCATCGTGGACGATATGGCGGACACCTGCGGCACCTTGGCGCGCGCAGTTGAACTGCTCGTCGAAAACGGCGCAACGGAAGTTTACGCGGCCGCGACGCACGGCATTCTTTCGGGAGACGCGATACAAACGTTGGAGTCTTCCGCCATTAAACGCGTCTTTATCACTGACACAGTGTCCACCGACCGCGAACTTGGTTCGAAAGTGGAAGTCGTATCAGTGGGAAAGACCTTCGGAGAAGCAATAGACCGTATCGAAAGCGGCGAATCTTTAAGCGCATTGTTTGAAACGGAGTAGGAACACTCGGGGTATTGTCCCCACAGAACCCGGATGCGCTTTCCCGCGAAGCGCATCCTTAGGTTCGACGCTCGGCTCGCGCTTCGCGCGAGGCCAAGCCCTCGCGTCTGCACAGGTTCCGCACGGACAATACCCCTCGCTTGGAGTTGGAAGGGGAACGTCCCAGATGCTTTAATTGCGCGTCTGAGAAAAACGCGTAATTATGAGCGCGTGCGATACACGCTCCCATAGTTTAATGGATAGAACGTAAGCTTCCGGAGCTTATGATCGAGGTTCGATTCCTCGTGGGAGCACACGAATACAGTGAGTACCGTAAGCAAGTCCTCGTTTTGAACGTCTGTTATACTATACATATGACGAAAACATGGCTTCTCTTGGGTTTAGCGCTCCTTCTCGCGATAGTCGCGGGGTTTCTTTTGTCTCTGCCTTCACAAACTCCAAGTGGCGAGGTTTCCGCCATTTCTACATTTGAGGAATGTGCCGCGGCAGGCTACCCAATCATGGAATCGTATCCGGAGCAATGCATGACGCCTGATGGCCGCACGTTCACTCGAGACATTTCAGGGGTGGGCGGTGGAGAGGACATAACATTCAACGGTTGCGCGGTCGCGGGTTGCAGCGGACAACTCTGTGTTTCGGCGGAAGAGGCTGAAGGCATTTTCACGACGTGCGAATTTCGACCGGAATATGCATGCTATAGAGAAGCTTCATGCGAGCCGCAAGCTAACGGAAAATGCGGTTGGACGGAAACAGCTGAGCTCCGGCAATGCCTCGCGAATCCTCCAGCACTTGATGATAGTGAACCGCAGGTTTACTGACGACGTAGAGCGAGTGAAATGCAAATGTACTCATTTGCATTTCCGAGCCGAGGAGACAGAAACTGGCGTAAACGTGATTGCGCTTTTGCGCAGGGAGTGCATTCCGACCCGCAGGGTCAACGCCCTGTGGTGTCGGAATGAGCCAGTTTACTAAAGTCGGCACATTTTGTTAGGATGGGTCGCGCAGGGCCCATAGTATAGCGGTAGAACGGTTCCATGGCATGGAACAGGTCGGGGTTCGACTCCCCGTGGGTCCACATCGTAGGAGTTGGTAGTTACCAACTCATTAAATAACCTTGTACTGCTTAGCGAATGAGCGGTTCGATAACCCTCATTTTGGAAATAGGGCAATTTTCCATCAAACAGGAAGAAAAAGAGCCGCTGCTTTTCGTAAGCAGTGACACTTTTCCATATACTTACAGGGTTATTGAGAAGCCCCGTCGCCTTTTCGAGAGCGGTTCGATAAGGTACGCCAGGGTCATCATTTGCACCCATTCTGGCCTCGATACTGTCGACCTCTTTGGCCGTAGTCTCCATCTCTTTCTCGTACTCTCTCCTCACAGTGTCTGAGGACGTCTTCCGTGCCAGCTCAGCGAGCTGCTTAATCTTCTTTTTGAGATCGTCCGCACGCTCTTGCATAAGTGTCTTATTCCATTCGACATTGCGTAGCTCTTGTGCCCAAACACGATCAAATACAGTCGCAACAACCTGCCCAACATCTTGCTTGAGAGCCGTACCTGCGAGAAGTAGTATGAAATTATCCTCAACCTCCTGCTTGTGAAGCATTTTGCTATAGCGTGCACAGACTTTGTTCTGGCAGTAGTAATATCCATATCTCGCGCTGCGCCCTTTAGACCACGCCCCCGTTAACGGTTTGCCACAATCGCTGCAAACGACCAGCGACCTCATCGGGAAGTCCTCCGACGTTGTTCTACGAACTTTTCCCCGAATACTATCCTTGTTCAGCCGCTTTAGTATCTGCGCGTGCATTTCGGGCGAGATGATACCTTGATGCTTGCCTTTGCCGCGAGGTACCTTCCACGGTTTATATTCGATGTCACCGCAGAAGAAACAATCTTCGAGTAACTCGCGTGTTTGTGTGATGCATTTATCCGGAGAGCGACCCTTCCAGAATCCGCGCTCTACGAGGAAACGGGCGACATCAATTTGCCGCGCAAGATTGCCGGTAGCAAAGCCTTCGAGTGCTTCTTTGACCACTCCGAGCCCTTCTTTGTTTGGCACTGAGAATTTCCCATGCAGAGGGTTCTTCACCATGTCGTATCCACGTTTCTTTTTGAAGGGCCAATAGCCCAGCTCGAGACGAGCTTTCATTTTTTGAATCACTTGGCGTCGGTTCTGGAGTCGTTCGAGCTTTGCCTGTGCTGCAAATATGGTCTCGGCGAACTCTCCTTCGGGTGAGTCATCGAAGCTGTAGTTGAGACAGTGCAGTAAAACATCTCTCGCCTTGAACGCTGCTCGGAGTTTGAAGTGGAACTCTGTATCGCGAGCGAACCGTTTGAGATCATCGAAAATCACCAAGAATTTTTGATGCGGGTTTGCGTCTATGTAGTCCAGCATCTCTTTCATTGCAGGGCGTCGCATGAAATCGCCGCCTCCGGTGAAGCTGTCCGGAAAGGTTGCCTCGTAAGGCACACGCAGTCGATGCTCTAGCTCGTCTTTGCATCGTCCCTCCTGGCTCTGGAGTCCTGTGCCTTCGGATTCCTGTCGCTTGCTTGATACCCGGACATACACGAGACCGATTCTTCCTTCGTATGGCGAAGTAGTACTGGGGACGACTGTTTCATTTTCTGTTTTATTCACCATACGGTCGTAGTTCATCTCTAATAATACTCCTGCAAACGTTCTCGACATACCAAAGCCTTCTGGATATAAGGTCATCGGGTGTTGTCTCGTCGCACAGTAGACGGCGATACTCATGGACGGACATGACAGTATCGCCGCTTCCTACAGTGCTAATAACGAGACCGTATACGACTGCAATAATCGTTGCGTCCGACACCGACACTGTGTCGTGAACAAATACCGCGATAGTCCTATTTTCTTCTGTCTTTGTGTTCATACGGTCTCCGTGTCGTGTTTAGGTTTTGACTCCGCCCCCTTGGTCGTTTTGACCCCGATTCTGGTACGCCTCGAGGGGTTTCGTGTGGACATACAGTTGCGCCAGGATCGACCTTTTCTCTTCCTGCGCATAGTCGTCTTTATCGACCAGTTTTTTGAACCATCGCCGAATCAGATCGGGGTGGAAGTTCTGCCCAAGAATCGTGAGGGCGAAGTTTAAATAAGTGCTGTGGTTAGGGCGCTCACGTTCGAGCGCTGCAAACCGGCGTTCAATGCTTCTCATACGAGTTGTTTTATGACCGAGTAATGTCGCACGATTTGGTATTTCATATTCATTTGCGCCATTACTTCCCGAGAACGACAAAAGGAGCACGCGCCTTCCGACGTGCTCCTCCGCATTCCCGCCCAACAAAAAACCCGAAAGCGACCGGCGAATGTCGATTCCGTATGGTGTACGAAGAGAATCGCCAACCGCTTTCGAGCGGCTTGTTCGGATTACCGACACATGATCCTCGTACACCATGTATCCATCCTCTCTAAGTACCAAACCCTAAATCGGCATTGCTTTGTGGATAACTCTCGCCGCTACTATCCCACAATAGGCCGCCTCCCGATGCTGTAAAAAATGCCCGGGTCTGAACGTATACGGTATCTTATGATTCCTTTTTGAGGCCGGAGTCCCACCCAAACCACCCCCACCCCAATGTCTCAGTAGGACTGGATGTGTGCATTACCAGATAACGATGCACACCTATGTACATTCAAGTACTACACCGCGAAGTGTGGTGCGACGTGGAGGGCAACTACGTGCCCACAGATGAGATTGTCGCGTACCGGGCGTTTAGTGAGGATGGTTTGATATTCGGTTACGGAGAGACCAAGGAGGAGGCAGAGGCCTGTCTGCAGCGTATTTTGTGGCGTATCGAACACCCCCTTGGTCCAAAATACCCTTGTCCTGCAAAGCCCTTGACACCTTGACTTTCTTATTGTTTGGGTGTACAATAAACACCGAGGAAGTCCTTTCACAGCAATGGGAGAACGAGACTATGGCCATTTCCACTTTGGCATTCATTGACTTCACCACCGCGGTGAAGCCCACCATCCACGATTTCTATCGATGGCAAGCGAAGGGTTTCGACGGCTTCGTCGGAACTTCAAGCCAATGCAGTCTGGAACTTCACAAGCCTGGCGGCAAATACTGGTGCACGTTGCACAATGGCATGTGGCACTACGAAGGGGCAGCAGGTCGGCTCTTCGCTGCCGCACCTGTTGTGCCGATTTTCGCTGAGCTTGGTGAAGCGCAGGTGCACATGGTTCGGGGCGCTTTCGGCAAGTTCGTCGGCGGCAACGCTGTCACGGACTATCTCGCCAAGGAGACCGAGGCCGTCACCCGTATCCTCGAGATGGTGAGCAAATTCGAGGAGTTGTCCGGCGTAGCGTACTTGGAGGACGAGCGCGAGCGTCTGGCGCAAAAGCTGCTCCACGAACTGGCCCACAAGCCGGAGCACGAGCACTATCTCGACAAGCTCGCCAAAGCCGCCTGAGCGTCAGGCAAACCGAATTGGGAGGACGGTCATTTCCTCCCCTCTACTGAGATGACGACCCCAGCGTCGAAGTCTCTGCGAGATAGCACATTCACATCAGCAAGGGAGAATGCCAATGTTTGTCGACCACCCACCGGTGCCGAACTGTCCTGCACGTCAGGTCATCGTCATCGAGGAAAAGGACAAGCCTTATACCATCCTCTTCGTCGACCAAGTGGTCGAGAAGGCTCGAATGTTCGACGCCACCTCGCGTGACGCCGACAATGACGAGATCTTCTGGATCGTCTACGGCAACGAGCCTCGGCGCGTCTGGGACATGACCGAATCGGCGTTGCGCAGCTCGCTGCGTCGCCCGAAGTCGGAGCGTTTGCCGAAGGAGCAGTTGCTCGCAATGGGCGACGATGCACCGCTCGGCGAAATCCTGGAATCATTCGAGTACGGCAGCAACCTGGACAACTTCGCTCGGCGCGAAATGCCGAGGGTCTGTCGTGAGCTCGAGGTCAACACGCTTGGCCAACTCCGGCAGCATAAACGCGCCGAGATCAGGGGGCCGCAGTGCTGCAGGGCTGGCCAAAGGACCCTGTCGTACCTCGACGCCGTCCTGCGCGAGTTCGGCAAGCCCGATCTGCGCTACTACGAAAACGCCTGACGCCGAAGGAGGAACCAATGGCGCTCATTCGTGCCCCGCCCACTTCGAGACCACCCCTGAAAAGGTGGTCTCTTTTTTATTTACATACGCCTCTTTGGTCATGGAGCGCTTGCTTTCCAAGGCTCTAAAAAAGGAGTAGTCTGGCCTCAAATGGACTATCGCGAAATCCGGGAATACCAAATAAAACAACTGGCAAAGAATGTCGCCGAGACACCGTGGCTTATCCTGCCCGGAGAGAATAAGCTTACCCGCCGTGCTGTGAAGCTTAGTTTTATTAAAAGCCATACCGACCCCGATAAATTCGTAGGCGTCCATGCGGAGGTTCTATTTCAGAAGCGTAAAAACCAGAGGGAGCCGTGGCCCGCTCGGTTCGTAAATCTCACAAAGGTTCCCTCAGACTTCGGATTTAGGTTCGCTTTAGACTCAGCACAGACATACGAACTCGCACAGGCGTTACAAGATGCTTACCCCATAGGTAGCGAAAAATTATCCTCCGGCAAGCGCACGGTGTTGCGCGGTATTGGCAAGGACGAGCTGGTGATCACGGATAAGAATAAGGTGGAGGCTCTCCAGCAACTCTCGAAGGTTCTTACAGAGGAAGACATAAATAAATGGATCAAGGAGAACTTGCACGCGCTCTCTGCAGATCTCGCACTTGCCCGTCTTTATCATGAGCGCAAGGCGAAAGTGGAGGAGTTTAGGAAAGCGCTCGAGCGAGATGAGGACGAAAACTTTTGGCAAAGGTTCCTCAAAGAGAACGACTGGATGTTTGGCACCGCGTGCGTGGAGATACTGAGCGAACGACGGCTCGGCATCCATCACACCACAGATTTTCCTCTCAAGACCCATGGCGGGTTTATGGATATTGTTGAAATAAAGCGTCCCGGGCTTTCTTTCTGGACTATGGCCAAGAGTGGAGGTCACTACAAGTACCGCAACAAGTTCCTAATACCGCATCCCGAACTACAAGGTGCTCTTGCCCAAACCACGAAATATATTTTGCAGGCAGAGAAAAAGGTAAACGATAAGGAGTACATTGACGATCATGACGGTGTAATTCCACTCAAACCACGAGGCATTGTAGTGCACGGTAGAAGTAATAAATGGGGCGAGGAGGAATGGGAGGCTTTCCGCTTGCTTAATGACGAGATGCATACGGTTCAGATTCTGACCTTCGACCACCTACTCGCACAAGCCGACCGTATGCTCGCAGTAATGCAGGTGAAAGACGAGAATCCTCCACTAGAGGAGGTGGAGGATATTAACCCCGATGATATTCCGTTTTAATGCCCGTCCGAAGAATCGGATCAAAATCCCTGAAAACAGAGAATTTGCCACCCCCAGGTCTTGTACTCCCCATATCTAATACCTGCTATGTGGTAATACCTTGTGGCGTTCATGGCTCCGCTGCAAGCAATTCCTGCAAATGAGGGGAAGCCTGGTAATGACCCCAGAACCGAGAAAGATAGGTTTTAGTGCGGTTCAATATTTGATACGCTGAGTCCACAGAACTACATCAAGTGCGACATGGCGTATGGTACCCTATAACGAATGAAGGGAGAGGGAATGCATCATCTGCATCTGCGGAAACGCGTCTACAAAAAACTGGAGCCGTATCCGCATCCTGTAGCGTGGAAGCGCTATCTCGACTATTTAATGTATGTGGTTGCTATCGTTGCTCCTATCGCCCTTGTGCCCCAAGTCTGGAGCGTGTATGCGACAAAGAACGTTTCCGGTCTCGTTGTCGCGCCATGGATACTGCTCGGCGCCATGCACATACTATGGGCATTCTACGGAACGATACATCGCGAATTGCCGCTCGTGGTGACTTCAGTTCTCTTTGCCTGCATGAACTTCAGCCTCCTTATCGGCATTTTGCTCTTCAGATAAGCACACTTTGACTGGGTACGAGAATGCTAGAATAACGATATGAAGGCGGCGTTCTATGTAGTACTCGTCCTTTTTCTTCTCCTCGGCGGTTTTTTCGCGCTAAATACTTATATATACGAGGAAAAGCAGGAGGAGGAAAATACCTTCGCGACATACCTCTGTTCGGACGGAAAGTCTCTCACGGCGCGGTTCGAAGAGGGCAATACAATCGTTTTCTTGGGCGATGATAGGGTATTGACGCTTGCGAAAATTGCGGCCGAATCCGGGGCTCGGTATGAAGATGCTACCGGCCAGGCTGTTCTCTCAACGACCGATACCAATGCGTCATTTGAAGAAGGCGGAACTGTCACCTACGCCGACTGCGTATACGCTTCGGAGCGAGAAAGTTTCGAGCGGGGCGATGAGCTGTGGACGCGATACACGAACGAAAACATCGGTTTCTCGTTCGAGTATCGCGAAAGGCCGCAGGGGTATTTCTTGCAAGAGCCCCGTGGCACGGATGAGCATCCCGATTTCGTGAAAGCACTTGTTCTCACGAACAAGCAAGAGTACGAAGAACTCTTGCAGAGCACGAATGGACGCGAGGGTCCGCCTACTATCACAACCCTTATCTTCAATAATCCGGAGCGGCTTTCGCCAAGCGCGTGGGCCGACGCCAACCCGGGGTTAAGCAATATCGGGCTCATTCGCGGCGAAGTCGTTGAAACATCGGTAGCCGGCGCGCCGGCGATCCGCTACGCGGCCGACGGACTGTATCTCTCCGATAACGTCATCATCGCGAACGGCTCATACATCTACGCCATAACCGGCTTTTACCTCGAAGAAGACTCACGCATCCGTGAAGACTTCGAGCCGTTCTTACATTCTATTACGTTCATGGTGAAAGGAGAGCAAGAGCTTTGAGTACGCAGGAAACTAATGACATGAAAAGGGCGAAGCGGAACGGTTTTCTTCAGGACATCGGCATCATCGCATTAAGCGTCGTTGTATCCGTTCTTCTCGCGAAAACGGACGTCATCGTGAATCTTCTCGCGTCATCGGAGAAACTCGAGTATCTCGGGACGTTCGTTGCAGGGATGTTCTTTACTTCGATATTCACGACGGCCCCTGCTATCGCGACGCTCGGTGAACTTTCTCTTCTCCATGGGATACTTCCGACGGCACTCGTCGGAGCCCTCGGCTCTGTTGCGGGAGACCTCCTCATCTTCCGCTTCATACGCGACCGATTCTCCGACCACATAACCGAGCTCTTGGGGCATAAGAAAGTGCTTCGCCGATTCCACACTCTTTTTAAGCGGCGAGTATTTTATTGGTTTACGTTCCTGTTAGGGGGCATAGTACTTGCATCGCCGCTTCCCGATGAACTCGGCATCAGTCTTTTAGGGCTCTCGAAGACTAAGATGATGTACTTTATAGCGATGTCTTATGTATTTAACGTGCTCGGCATATTCGCCATCGGAATTATCGCCGCAAATCTCTAGCGTGTAGTATCATCCCCATTCGATCGTCGCGGGCGGTTTGTCAGAAATTCGATAGGTGACAGCACCGACCTCGCGCACCTCGTTCGTTATGCGGCGCGAGACTTTTTCGAGGAAATCATAGGGGAGGGTCGCAAAGCGGGCCGTAAAGCCATTAACGCTCCACACGGCCCATAGTGCAACGACATGTCCGAGTCCCGCATCGTCTCCTTTTGAGACGGTGTGTTCGGAGTGGGTGACCACGGCGCCTGCCTGCCAGACCGTCCTATAGAGATCGGCGGCGCGCAGTTCCTCGATGTAGATGCCATCCACGGCGCGTGCGGTTTTCAGTTTTTCAGCGGTCACCTCGCCTTCAATGCGAACGACAAGGCCAGGCCCGGGGAACGGATGGCGCAGGAGCAGGTCTTCAGGAACGCCGATGTCGGCGCCGATGCCGCGGGCGGAATCCTTCACCTGATCTTCAAGGGGCGTGAGTTCCGGCACGGAAAAGTCTATGCCGGTATTGTGGTGCACTTTTATTTCCGCGATGCGCGCGCCTGTCGCATGGCCCATGCCGCTTTCGCGGAGGTCGGTATAGAGCGTGCCCTGCACGATGAAATCCGCTCCGAATTCTCGGATCTTTTCCTCCAGTACGTCTTTGTAGACGCCGCGCATCGCGAGCCGCTTTTCCCGCATGGATGTTTTCCCGCGAAGCGAATCCAAAAAGAGCGCCGTCGCGTCGGCAATTTCCACCTCTATCCAGTCTTGCCCGCCGAAATACTTTTGCACGTACGCCTCGTCGTCCGGACGGTCTATCCCGCGGATGTACACGCCTTTGATACCGCCTTTCACGCCTTCATGCGCTTTTTTGAGAAGATAGGCAACCACGGATGAATCGGAACCGCCAGAAAGCGCGATGAGCACTTTTTTGCCGGCTATCTGCTTTTGTAACTCGGCAATTTTTTGTTCCGCGACGCTGTGGGCAGGGAAGCGGTCGGTTATGCCGCAGATCTTTACGCAGAAGTTTTCGTACATTTTCGCACCCTCTGCCGTGTCTGTGACTTCCGGATGGAACTGCACGCCCCATAGGTGCTTGTACCGCGCCGCGGCGATGGGCGTGTTGTCCGTCGAACCGAGTTCAATCATACCCTTGATGCTTCCCACAATGTCGCCGTGCGTTTCAAGAACAGGAGTTTTTTTGGAGACTCCTTCAAAGAAGGGGTCTTCGGCGGATATGTTCAAGGTATGTACGCCGAACTCGCGCTTTTCGGCGGTAGAAACGGGCGCACCGATATGTTTCGCCCACATCTGGAAACCGAGGCACACGCCGAGGACCGGAATGCCAAGGTCGAAGATAGCGCCGTCAAAAGGTGGCGGCTCGTCAAAAACCGACGCGGGACCGCCGGAAACGATAATGCCTGCCGGAGCGGCTTTTTTGACATCATCAGCGCTCACCGTCGAAGGATCCGCGACGACCGCATATACACCGATCTTCGCGAGCCGCTGGACGATAAGGTGGTCGAACTGGCTCCCCATTGAAAAGAGGAGGATGAAGTGGGCGGTCTTCCGCACGCGCATTTCTTCCGCTATGTGTTCGAGTGCTTCCGGTGTTGCCTTTGTGAAGATACTAGGCATGTCGGGGTGATTTTAGCACAAAATTCTGCCGATTTCCCGCACTTCATCGAGAACTCATATTTTGCACAATCGTGTGGATAACTGGGTTGCAGTCGTGTATAGTGGTATATACTCTATTGCAGTGGGATAGAGTGGTAAATATGGAACACCTGTTGATCGGCGAGTACGAGCACACGCTGGACGAAAAGAAACGAATATCCTTGCCCAAAGCCTTTCGAACGGCGCTCGGGAAAAGGGTCATCGTGACGAGGGGCCTCGATAACTGCCTCTTCGTATTTTCTCGTGATTCGTGGGGAAAGATCGCGGAGAAATTACAATCTCTCTCGTTCGCGAACGTGGATACGCGCGGGTTCAACAGATTCATGCTTTCCGGAGCGGCTGAAGTGGATATAGACGACGTCGGCCGCATTCTTATACCGGATCATCAGAAAGCGTTCGCAGGTCTGAAGAAACGGGTCGTCTTTACCGGCGTATCCGACCGGGTCGAGATATGGGACGCCGAAACGTGGTATCGCTACAAAGCCCGCATCGACAAGGATGCAGAACGGCTGGCGAAAAAGCTTGGAGAGATAGGAGCACTCTAAACACCTGGTGGCACGGGGTAGCTGGAAGAATTGCATACACGTCATGCGCACGCGACGCTCACAATCTTCCAGCGACCCGGTGTCGTCAAAGCCGCTTTCCGGCGGAGGACACCGAAGCGTTCTTTTACACGAAGCTGTCGAGAGTCTTTCGATAGCGCCGAACGACATAGTAGTGGATGCGACATTGGGAGGCGGAGGCCATGCCAAACGCATTGCGGAGAAATTAGGGAAAGAGGGGATATTCATCGGATTCGACCTGGACGGGTCCGCGATAGAACGGTCGCGGGAAGCACTTGCGGGAACGCTTCCGAGAACGCACTTTTTCCAAGACAATTTTCGAAATCTTTCCGCAAAACTGCAGGAGGCAGGCATACCGCACATAACGAAAGCCCTTTTCGACCTTGGGTGGAGTTCTTACCAACTCGACTCCGGAAGAGGATTTTCGTTCCTAAAGGATGAGCCCCTTCTCATGACGTATGCGACGGAGATAATCTCTCAAACGCTCACGGCGGAGAAAATCGTGAACGAGTGGGAAGAAGGGAATGTCGCCGACGTGTTGTGGGGCTGGGGAGAGGAGCGCTACTCGAGAAGGATCGCGCGCGCGATAGCCGAAGCGAGAGCGCGAAAGCCTATCAAGACCTCGCGGGAACTTGCGGAAATAATCGCAAACGCCGTACCGCGCGCATATCGTCATGGGCGGATACACCCGGCAACGCGCACGTTCCAGGCGCTTCGGATAGCGGTCAATGACGAATTGGGCGCGCTCGCGGAAGGTCTGCGGGGTGCGTGGGAGAAGCTTTCTCCCGGCGGGAAGCTCGCGGTCATTACGTTCCACAGCATCGAGGACCGCATCGTCAAACAGACATTTGCCGCGTGGGAGAAGGAAGGGGTCGGACTTCGCATGACGAAAAAACCGATGTCCCCAAGCCCGGAAGAGATACGAGAAAATCCCCGCTCGCGCAGTGCAAAACTTCGTGTCATCGAAAAAGTTTGAAATTTGAAAATCAAAAATTCTCACCATGGGTACGCGTATACATAAAATAAGCAGATACAAACCCTCGATATTCCAGGGTTCTTTGCGCCTTTCTACGGAACGCGGCGGCTTTTCGCTCACCGTCGAGCATCCGGCGGAGCGCGTCCTTTTTAAGACGCTTATCGCGGCACTGGCATTGCTGACGGTCGGATATGTCTATTTCGTAAGCGCCTCCGTCCTGAACGTTATCGCGAGGAAAGACGCGGTCCGTGAGACAGCATCACTCGAAAGTAAAGTCTCGCTTCTCGAACGCGATTATTATGCCGCAACAGCCGCTCTCACTCCTTCATCCGGAGAGCGCCTCGGGCTTTCGCCGGTGTCGAACACGCGCTATGTGCACCGCCCCGGAGTCGTGGGCGTCGCGGAGACACCGTTAAATGAGATCTAAGTTCGTACTGCGTGCGCGGCTCCTTTCCGGAGTCTTGATACTCATTGCCATATTTTTGGGCGCGCGCCTCTACTTTGTTCAGATAGTGAACGGCGAAGAATATCGCGAGAGCGCCAAGGGTCAGTACGTGGTCGAAACCGACCAAAGCATCATCGATCGCGGCAATATCTTCTTCACGAAAAAGGACGGCACGCAGGATGGTGCGGCGGTCATGCAATCGGGATGGCGGGTCGCCATTTCTCCCAAGGACATAAAAGATGCAAATGAGGTCTTTGCGGCAATAGCTGCGGAGACCGAACTGGACAGCGAGCGCTTCTTCGCGAGCACGGCGAAGGAAGAAGACCCCTATGAAGAGGTTGCGTTCCGTATTTCCGACGAAGCGGCCACCGCCATTCGCGCAAAGAAATTGCCCGGTGTGATACTCGTGAGAGATCAGTGGCGCTACTATCCGGCAGGGGAACTTGCCGCGCACGCGCTCGGTTTCGTCGGTTTCCAAGGCGACAAACGCGTCGGCGTCTACGGGCTCGAGCGGTTCTGGGAGGCGACGCTTTCGCGCACATCATCAGGACTCTATGTGAATCCGTTCGCGGAGATCTTTATGAATCTTGAAGAAGCTCTGACAGCTGATCCTGTCTCGCGAGAGGGAAGCATTATTACGACCATAGAACCATCCGTCGAAACTCGCCTCGAAGAAACGCTGGAAGACGTGATGGAAACTTACTCGCCGAAATTGGTCGGCGGCATCATCATGGATCCGAAGACGGGTGCGATACGGGCGCTTGGGTTGCGTCCCGCATTCGATCCTAACACCTACAACACCATAGAGAATCCGGCGGTCTTCACGAATCTTCTCGTCGAAGGCAGGTACGAAATGGGATCCATTATGAAGCCTTTGACCATTGCGGCCGCGATAGATGCGGGTGCCGTGACGCCCGAAACTACATACATGGACAGGGGATGCATTGAGAAAAGCGGGAAGACCATTTGCAACTACGACAAAAAAGCGCGCAACAGGGTCTCGATGCAGGAAGTATTGAATCAGTCGCTGAACCTCGGCGTTTCGTACGCAGTCGACCAAATGGGGCATGAAGTGTTCGGGCAATACATTCACGCGTACGGTCTTGGCGACAAGACGGGCATCGAACTCCCAAATGAGGCGGCGGGGAATATCCGCGCGATAGATAACGGGTACGACGTTGATTACGCCTCTGCGGGATTTGGACAAGGCATTGCTGTTTCGGCTGTCGGCATGACGCGCGCGCTCGCAACGCTTGCGAACGAAGGCGTGCTCCCGAATCCGCATATCGTATCGGGTATTCGCATGAAAAGCGGCATTAGCCGCTCGGTCGAACCGGAGGCCGGCACGCAGGTGTTAAAGCCGGAGACCGCGCAGACAGTTTCGACGATGCTCGTGAAAGTGTTCGATGACGCGCTTCTCGGTGGCATTCTGAAGCAGGAACACTATTCGATTGCGGCGAAAACCGGAACCGCGCAGGTCGCCGTTCCGAACGGAAGCGGCTACTATCCCGATCGCTACCTTCACTCGTTCTTCGGGTATTTTCCGGCGCACGACCCGCAGTTCATCGTCTTTCTGTTCGCCATCGAGCCGAAGGGAGTTGAATTCGCTTCCGCATCGCTCGCGCGGCCATTCCTCGAAGTCGCGAAGTATTTGATAAATTATTACGATATCCCACCAGACAGATGATTGAAAATCGCACTGGCGATTTTCAATCATCTTTTGAGGTCACGCATATTCACCTGCTGGCAAATTGCGCGACCCCGCCTCGGCCGCCTACGCGGCCTCCGGCCTTGCGGAGCAGCGCTTCGCTCGCTCCTCACCCTCGGTTTTCAACACTTCGTTGCTTTCCGACACGGGAAACTCTCGTTTCCCGACCCCTTCCCACTTCGTGCCAACCGACTGGGTCTTTTGGCACGAAGGGTAAGTCAATAATGAAGGGTCGGAATAATGGTATTCTGGAATACGTATGATAGAACGTCCAAGAAAGCAGTCTCCAGTAAGTGAACGCGTTAAAGAAGTCGAAGAAAAGCGTACAGAGCGTTTGAATACGATTTTTGATAAGCGCGTGCAATTCAAAAAAGAAGCAAAGCTTCGTCAGGAAAAGATCGCCGAGCTCAAGATAGCTGAAGGTTCAGCCGTACTAGTTCATACACTCGAAGGTTTGAAAGAGGGAATTGTAGACAGCTTTGATGAATTTGGCCGAGTCTGGGTGCGTTTCAAGGATTTAGCACGGCCGCACGGGAACCACAAACAAACGAACCTCTGCGATCCGTTTGATATAGAGCCAAAAAGCTGATACTTTTGTACACGCGGCCCTATCGTCTATCGGCTAGGACACATCCTTCTCAAGGATGGAAGCGGGGTTCGATTCCCCGTAGGGTCATGACGAACATAGTGAGGAATGACCCTACGGATAGGAAGGGGTCGGGAAACCTGCATGGTTTCCTGCGGAGGAAGGCAGTGAGTCTAGCGAGCGTTGGAAAACCGTGGGTTTCCAAAGCCGTATGGGTCACAAATTAGAACTTAGGCAGGTGTGATGGAAAAATCGACCTAAGCCGAGCCCTAACCTCGTCAAAAATGGATGTTGGGGTGCGTAGAAATCAATTTTTGTAGCGAATCAGCATCTCCGACAATTCTTAACGCCTCTGCGAATAATCGCTGATCGTCCATTTGGTCAAGATGGTAGTGGGCGTCCACGGACTTAGGATCAGTTCGCAATATTCCATATAAAGCGACTCTTTTGTCGACGCTGCCCGTTTCGTTATGCAGCGCAATGCCGGCAGTTCTTGCAATAAGTCCGGCTTGTAATATCGATACCGTGTCTGGTGCAGCCGCGCCCTCAGCCCTTAGAAGAATTTTTCCGTATCCCTCTTCATCGATAATGCCACCCAGTTCTTGATAGCGTTGATAACCTTCAGCTTTTTTGGGCGCTTCAGGCACGGCGTTCTTTTTTCCAGGATCTTCGAGCATGCTTCTATCGTATTCTGCTGGTGGTGAAAAGCAAACACGTACGGAAATACAACAAAAATTGGCGAGACTGACTGAAGCGGGAACTAGATCATCGGTTTTGAGTTCTTTATCTTAAGGTCACCTGATACAATGTTTTTATGCGCTATCTGCACACGATGGTCCGTATCAATAATGTCGAGGAGTCGCTCGGGTTCTATTGTGGCCTCTTAGGAATGAAAGAGGTCCGCCGCTACGACAGCGAGAAAGGCCGCTTCACGAATATTTTCCTCGCGGCGCCTCTCGATGAGGGCATCGCGAAAGAAACGAAGGCGCCCGTTCTTGAACTCACCTACAATTGGGATCCGGAGAAATATACCGGCGGGCGGAACTTCGGGCACCTCGCATACGAAGTCGAGAATATTTACGACACCTGCGCGCGGCTTCAAAAAGAAGGAGTGGTCATCAATCGTCCGCCGCGCGACGGCAAAATGGCGTTCATACGATCTCCCGACGGCATTTCCATTGAATTTTTACAGAAAGGCGAACCGCTTCCTCCCGCTGAGCCGTGGACTTCGATGCAAAGCACCGGCACCTGGTAGGTTGAGATATACTCTCTGCATGTCCCACGTCCTCGTCTCCGGTTCCATCGCGTATGACCGCATCATGGATTTTCCCGGGCACTTCCGCGACCATTTTCTGGCGCACAAACTGCACACCATCAACGTGAGTTTTGCCGTTGACGGGGTCGAAGAGAATTTCGGCGGCACGGCAGGCAACATCGCATACAATCTCGCACTCTTGGGGCACGACCCTCGCATCATCTCGACAGCGGGTTCGGATTTTTCGGCATACAGAAAATATTTTGAGGGGGAAGGAATTGCGACAGATACCGTGCATATAGACACAAGCGAGCTCACGTCTTCGGCATACATCATTACCGACAAGGCGGACAATCAGATAGCGGCGTTCTCTTTCGGCGCCGGCAAGCGGGCGTATGGGGAGCCGGGTCTCACCGAGGGAATAGCGTGTGCCATCGTCGGGGCGGGAAATACCGAGGACATGCGCCGACTGCCCGCGTTCTACCGCGAGCGGAAGATTCCATACTTTTACGACCCAGCCCAGCAAATACCGATTCTTTCGGGCGACGATTTGCGCGCCGGTATCGAAGGCGCCGCGGGTTTGTTCGGCAATGACTATGAGATCGAGCTCATGACGCAAAAGACAGAGTGGAGCGAAAAAGAGCTCTCTGCCCGCGTGCCGTTCGTCGTAGTGACGCTTGGTGCGGGCGGGACGCGCATCATGACAAAAGAATCCACCGAGAAAGTAAAGGCGGTCCATGTGCCGAATGTCGTCGACCCGACAGGCGCAGGCGACGCATATCGCGCGGGCTTCCTCGCGGGCCACCTCGGAGGGCTGCCGCCGCGTGTCTCGGCACAGATCGGAAGCACGGCGGCGGTCTATGCCATTGAACAGAGTGGCACGCAAAATCATCGGTTCACGATGCAAGAGTTCGCAGGGCGATACGAGGAGGCATACGGCGAGAAATTTCCGTTATAGTATACTCACACATTCATGGAATCCGACATAAAAGACAAGGCACTCGCGGCAGAGGGAGCGAAGCAAATTGACTGGGCGGCGCGTGATATGCCCGTGCTTCTTCAGGTGCGCGAGCGGTTCCGCAAGGAGAAGCCGCTCAAGGGCAAGCGCGTCGGAGCGTGTCTCCACGTCACCGTGGAAACGGCGAACCTCATGATAACGCTCAAAGAAGGCGGTGCCGACGTCGCACTCTGCGCGTCGAACCCGCTTTCATCGCAGGACGAAGCCGCAGCGGGCCTCGTCGAGAAGCACGGCATTCCCGTCCTCGCTATTTCCGGCGAAGACCGCGACACGTTCTTCAAACACATCAAAGCGATCATCGCGATGAAGCCGGACCTCACCATGGATGACGGGGCCGACCTCATTTCGACCATTCACAAGGACTATCCGGACGTTCTCAAGGGTCTCATAGGAAGCACCGAGGAGACGACGACAGGGGTCATACGGCTCCGCGCGATGGCGCGGGATGGTGCCTTGAAAATACCCGTCGTCGCCGTGAATGACGCAAAGACGAAGAATCTTTTCGATAATCGCTACGGCACGGGCCAGTCCACGCTCGAAGCGATCATTCGCGCAACGGACATGCTCGTTGCGGGGCGCACGTTCGTTGTCGCGGGATACGGTTGGTGTGGAAAGGGGCTGGCGCTTCGCGCGCGCGGCATGGGCGCGAACGTCATCGTTACGGAAATAGACGCGGTGAAAGCGCTCGAAGCCGCAATGGATGGGTACCGCGTGATGCCCATGGCCGAAGCCGCACCTTTGGGAGACCTTTTTTGCACGGTAACGGGAGACATCAACGTCATCCGCCGCGAGCACTTCGAAAAGATGAAGAACGGCGCTTTCGTGTGCAATTCCGGGCACTTTGACGTTGAAATAAACATCAACGACCTCCGGAGCCTCGCCTCGGCGGACCCCGTCCGCATACGGGATAACGTGGACGAGTACACGATAGGGGGTAAGAAGATATACCTCCTCTCCGAAGGCAGGCTCGTGAACCTCGCGGCTGCCGAAGGGCACCCGGCGAGCGTCATGGACATGAGCTTTTCGACCCAGGCCCTGGCCGCAGAGTGGCTGACGGTGGGAAAGAGGAAAGAACCGGGGGTCTATGACGTCCCCGAGGCCATAGAACGCACGGTAGCCTCCCTAAAACTGGCCTCCATGGGACTTTCAATAGATGAATTGACTTCTGAACAGAAAAAGTACCTCGAAAGTTGGCAGGAGGGGACCTAAAAACGGGTATTTGGGGACCAGTTTCTAGACTCTCTGTCAAATCCCATGGCATAAATATGGCTCTGTAGAGCCAAGACAGGCCCTTGACAGGGGTCGCTCGTTATGCTAATGTATGTGGCGTAGGAAGGTTTCTTCCTGCATCACATGCAAATGATAGCTACAGGGGCCTTGATGGCCTTTTTTCTTTTGTCAGGAGCCGTCTCGGCGGAGCCGGTCAATGTTCGGGTAGAGGTCGCCTCTACCGAGCCAGCAACCGTCCCAGAGAAGGCAGACAACGTGTATTCTGTCTCGATGACAGGATATAACGCTGTGCCGGAACAGACGGACAGCGATCCGTATACAACCGCAAGCGGCGCCTACTCCGACCCGGACATCGTCGTCGCGCGCTCCGTAGACCTCGCCGACGAGCTCCCGTTCGGCACCGTCATCCGTTTT
Organism: Candidatus Parcubacteria bacterium; assembly: GCA_003599295.1. Taxonomy (GTDB): domain Bacteria; phylum Patescibacteriota; class Minisyncoccia; order Phycocordibacterales; family UBA2100; genus UBA10103. The sequence goes on from QZJK01000006.1 coordinate 34,359, forward strand.
GTACTCCCGGAAGGGGATTCGAAGCCCCCGTGCGGCCTTTCGTCCGTCGGACACCTGCTTGGCCTTCGAGTAGTCGCAGACTCCATGCATCCGAGGAAGCGAAATCAAGTGGACGTCCTTTTTGACCATGAAAGGACCGTCTCGGTGAACGGAAAGCGCATGAACCCGGCTGTCGTGCTCGGCGTCTGCAAGGACATCGAAATACGCATAGTTGGTAAGATAGACATCAAACAGATGCCGAAGAGCCAGACCCAGCTTCTCGCACAAGTCGGCGAAGCCGCGCTCGCGCTCGAGAAGTAAAGCAGGTAGAATCTCTCGGATGAGGCAGTGTTATGCCAGCGAGATCATAACCCCGAAGAAAGTACTTCTTCGGGGTTTATGGTTTGGGCCTAAGAAAGCGAAGCGAGCGTACGTCTGGGTGCATGGGCTCGGCTCCTCCGTATTTTCTATGCAATCGCTCGCCACCCGTCTCGTTGACGGCAAGACGGCCGTTCTCATGTTTAACAATCGCGGGCACGACAAGGTAAGCCGTATCGCGCATGTCGGTGAAAGGTTGACCCGGAAAACGCATCTCGGTGGAGCCGCGCACGAAGTCTTCACCGATTCTGTCGATGACATGCAGGGGGCCATTAATTTCGCGAAGCGGCAGGGCGCGAAAGAAATTTTTCTTGTCGGGCACTCGACGGGCTGCCAGAAATCCATCTACTGGGCGAGCCGGAAGAAAAGCCGCGGCGTGAAGGGGATAGTGCTTCTCGGGCCGGTCTCGGATTGGTCTGCGGAAACGAAACTCAAGGGAAAGATAAAAATAGCGCGTGCCGAGGGTGTCGCGCGAGCTTTATTGAAACGCGGGAGAAAGCACGAGCTTCTGCCCCCCGGCGTCTGGCATGAGGTGTTGGACGCGCAGAGATTTTTAAGTCTCTATACACCCGAGAGCGTCGAAGAGATATTCACGTATGCGCAGCCGAAGAAAAATCCCCGCGTCTTGCGCGCCGTTCGTGTTCCCGTGCTTGTGTTGTGGGCGGAAAAAGAGGAATTCAGCGACCGTCCGGCGAAAGACGCTGTCGCGTGGTTCAGTAGGCATTTGCGAAAGGGGACGGCGCTCGTCGTGCCGCGCACGGGACACCTCTTTCGCGGCGCGGAGACCCGAGTCGTACGAACGATACGGCAATGGACCCGTCCACACGGTTCGTAGTCGAAGCTACATGGTGCGCGCAGCTTGAAATCCCCAGAGACTGTTCCGTGTGACGGGTGGATGAAAATGCGCTGAATTAATGCTACGATTCCGCCATCTATGGCCGTCGAAGAGGGTCTTGAACACGCAGGCGAGGCGCAAGAGGCGGGCATTCACGTCGCGCTTGCGGCCGAAAAACTGGGAGAATTTCTAGGTATTCCAATCACAAATACGCTTCTGACCAGCTGGGTAGTCATTGCTCTCCTGGTCGGGCTTGCGTTTCTTGTCCGCGGACGGCTTGCGATGATACCCGGCCGCCTACAGACGCTTCTCGAAGAGGCGTTTGTGTACGTATACGACTATGTGGCCGAAACGCTTGAGAGCAGAGAGATGGCGCGACGCTTTTTCCCGCTCCTCATGACCATCTTTCTCTTCCTGTTCATCGGCAACATGATCCACTTCGTGCCCGGCATCGGCTCGATCGAATATTTGGGAGAACCGCTCCTCCGCGCTCCTGCGACGGATCTCGTTGCTCCGCTCACACTCGCGCTCATTTCTTTTTTCGTCGTCGAGTTCACCGGCATCTTTGCTATCGGCGCATGGAAGTATGGGAGCAAATTCATCGTCAATCCTTTGAAAAATCCGATGGGTTTCGCGGTCGGCATTGTGGAGCTTATAAGCGAGCTCGTGCGCATCGTGTCGCTCTCGTTCCGTCTATTCGGGAATATTCTGGCCGGTGAGGTTATCATCGCGGTCGCTATTTTCTTCGCCCCTTTCTTGGGACCCCTGCCCCTCATGCTTTTCGAGATATTCATCGGTTTCCTTCAGGCCGCAATCTTTGCTCTCTTGACGCTCTTTTACATCAAACTCGCGGTGACGGAGCCCGCTCACTAACTTTGGCTTGGTTGCCGCTTTGTTTCCCACGTTTTCGAGATACCTCTCTAACGAGTGACAGAACGTGAACGAAAGTTGGCTTACGCGGCACGGTCAACAGGCGAAGCCAAAGTTAGTGGCTTGGGCATGGCCGCACGAAGCGCATTAGAATTCTATAAAAACCTCGCCGCGGCAGGATGTTTCCGAAGAAACTCCCGCCGCGGCGTTTGTTGTACTCGAACCGAGGTCTGGTTCAGTTGACCGGGCAGAATACGCGGCTATCGACGCTGTACTTCACGTCGTACCGACGCCGGTAGGCTTCAACATGCCAACCTTTTCCTCTGCCGCTTAACCCCACCCCGCCACTCCATCGCACTTCAACGACGTGAGAGGGGAGGTAGAAGAGGTTGGATTTTCCGGTATGTTGCAGTTTGCCCGGTTCGCCATACCGTTGCGCGGCGATCATCGTCGCGATGATAGCGCACAGAGTGCTTTCATCGAAGAGATGACGTTCGGGCAGTGCCCCTTCCATCTCGTCGTGAGAGGCACCGTCCATGTTGCCGATGTCGAAAGAGTCGACATCGAACGTCGTCCCCGCTTCGACAGGAAAAGCTTTCGGCAGGACGACCTGCGTGAATCCTTCGAAGCGGGAGTCGACGAAAGTCAATCCCTGCCCGTTGTAATTCACGTAGAATTTCAGCGGTTCGTGCCGTGCGGAAAGCGTGATAGTAAACGACTCCCGCGGCACGAGTGTCATCATGCGACCGATGGTCTTTCGGAGAGCCTCCTCCATGTGCTCGGTGAGCTTCGCGCCCCTGTTCTGCAGAGCGCGGAGCACTGCTTTTGGATCCTTGAACTTTTCTGCAGTCCGAGGGAGAGCAGTCGCACTCGCGATGTTAATCGCTGTGCTTAACTCGGCCAGCTGGCCGGGTGAAAAGGCTGTTCCACGTGACATCGTGGCTGTTCCTTTTATTGCTGTTGCACCATCGCACTTAGGGCATTGCTACCTTGCTTTGCCACAGCAGAAAAAGGCACGCGTTCGAGTCGCTTTCTGCTGCGGCAAAGATTTCCTTGGCAAAGAACTCCTGTATGTTTTTACTACAAATATTCAAGAAGTCAATATTTTTCGGTAGTCCTGACGAAGAAATGCTCCAACCTCCTTAGATTGCGAGATATTCATTCTCGTGTTATAATACTTCTTCTATTTTTTGTATATGAAGCGGAAATGCTTTTGGCGAAATCCTGGATATAAGGCCTGCAAACCTCTCACCGGTCATCATAAGACACGCTATCTCATTATTGGGGGTGGTGTTGCGGGTCTCTTTATAGCGCACTATCTGCTGAAGAAAGGTGTTAAAAAAATTACGGTTATCGATAAGGGAATAATTGGCTCAGGATCTACCGGTCAATCGGCAGGCATGCTTGTGGCTCAGTTAGAGACGGCACCGATAGAAAGGTTGGCTACACTCTATGGTCGGCGCGCCGCTGTGCGATATGCGCAGGCCCTTAAAGATGCGCAAGGGGAGGTTCGGCGGTTGATCCGGAAAGGAGAAATTGCCTGCGAGTATAAGAAACACAGCCTCAAGTTTTTCAAGAACGAATCTGGAAAAGGTAAGCATTTGGAGGAAAGTATTTCGGTTAATCCGATAAAGTTCATACAGGGTATGGCGCAATACTTGCGGTCGCGAGGGGTCGTCATTTACGAAAATACTTCCTTGCGCAAAGTGCAAGAAAACATCGCGGTGACTCCGCAAGGAACCATACGGTTCGAACACATCGCGTATGCGCTCGGCACCTCAGTGAGACATAAGACTCTCGAAAATTACGTGACTACGATATGCGTAACGCGTCCGCTCTCGTCAAAAAAGATACGCAGATTGCGCCACGCGGGCAAGGAAATGTTCTTTCACGATGAACGGCAATCTTATCTTTACGGTAAGATTACTCAGGATCGACGGCTTTTAGTGGGCTACGGCGATGTCCGCAGAAAATCAACCGGGGCAGCGGCACGCCTCCACGTTCCTCATGTGCGGAGCATCAAACGGTATATTAGACGCGCGATTGGAGCGAATGTCTCTGTACACCGCGCATGGAGCGCGGCATACTCTCTCTCCAAGAAACCGCTTCCGTATGTGTCTGTTTCAAGAGGAATAATCGGTGGAGCAGGTACGCAAATCGCCACCATCGCGATAGCGTCGTATTTGGCAAGTGCGATTCTTGGAGAAAAACATCCTCTCAATCGACTTTTTACGGATCGGTAGGCTCCTTCAAAAGTTTGCCACGTCCCGGCCGGACACCTCGTGGATATCTGGGTTGATATCTTGTTGTTGTAATGCGAATATTAGGCATACTTCATGCTTGAAAAGCCGAATCTATTGATCGCTGGAGCCTCTGGAGGAGTGGCGAATGCTCTTCTGCACCACATGACCTCTGTTCGCGATCTTTTCGGCAAACTCATTCTTCTCGATAGAAACAACAAAGTTCTCAGAGACATTTATCTCGATCACGAGCGCCTTAAATACGAGTTTCTTGAAGTTGAATTGATGCTCCCCGATCGCGTCGATGAATACCATCGAATATTGCGTGAGCACGCTATCGACATCGTGCTCGACATCACCGATATGGACAGCCTTCCATTTATTGAGGCCACGAACGATGCCGCTGTGTCTTACGTGAATACCGGCATGAATGACGAGAAGTTAAGTATTGAGGAAACAGTCATCAGGGCATTCGAGAAGAAAGAATCATATAACAAAGCGCCTCATATTCTCTGTTCGGGTATGAATCCCGGGAACGTGAACATGTGGGTGCGATATGGCATATATAGGTTCGGCGTACCGAACGAGATCATTCACTTCGAGTACGATACTTCCAAATTCGTGCGGCAGTGGCATCCAATGATGACGTGGTCTGTGCACGAATTTCTTGTCGAATGCGTGCGAGATACGACTGGCAAGATTCTTGGCAGAGGACGTGAGAAGGTCGAACAACTTCTTCCGAATGCTCTGGAGCACCGAAAGAATATGCATGCAATTCTTTCGCCCATCATGAAGTTCGATAAGTATCCGGATGGCATGATCACTATGCATGAAGAATGCGTAAGTATCGGAAATAAATACGATATTCCTTCCCAGTTTGTTTACGCGGTTCACCCGAAAACGATGGACCTTCTCGTGAAGATATACGAGAAGAAAGGAAACGTGAGCAAAGACGCGCTGGAGCTTGGCAACAACACGAGCGAAATGCTTGACGGTGCAGATAACATCGGCGTAGCACTCGAGTACAAAGATAAACGTGTATACTATTTTAATACCATCCCTAGTGTCGCGATCATCGGAACTAATGCTACCTTTACGCAGGTCATCGTCGGAGTGTTTGCGGCGCTCAATGTTTTAATATCTGATGAACTCCAGCCAGGAGCGTATTTTCCCGAGGATCTATTCGACACCTGCTACAGACATTTCGTGTTCGACAACATGCGCGTGCAAGAGTTCGTTTTCCAAAAGGGGAGAAATGAGCACTTAAAACTCAAGTCCTTCAACCCGATGCTAAAGAGCCACAAGACTGATCACTATCGGCACCTCTACATAATTTAACCCTCCATGCTCCGACACGTCAGAGAGATATTCGGAGCAGAACGTTCACCCATCTTCGTTTTTGGATTCATAGTTCTTTTTTGGACTATGGCGGACAGCGTTGGGCAATACATAGCTCCGCTCATGATCCAGAACCAAGGTTTCTCTAATACCGTAATAGGTTTCATTCTTGGTTTTTCATCGATAGCGGGTGCTTTTTTCGATTTTTGGGCCGGAAAAATATTCAAAAATACGGATTTCCGCAGAATATTTTTAGTAATGTTCGCACTGTGCTCTATTTACCCTCTACTGCTTTGGTCGGCGAACACGATAACGCTCTTCTTATTCGCAATGGCTATCTGGGGGGTCTATTTTGACTTGTACGGGTTTGGCACCTTCGATTTTATCGGACGGTATTCAAATAAAGACACGCATGCGTCGAATTTCGGTATTGCACAGATGTTCCGAGCGCTTGGCCAATTACTCGCGCCTCTCATCGTTGGGTTCGTAATAGTAGAGGGTATTGATTGGCGGTCATTCGGTCTCTACTGGCTGTTCTTGCTCATAGCGTTTGCTTTTCTCCTTGTCCTCTTCCTCATGTATCACAAACGAAGCCCTCAAAAGGAGGTTATAAAACCAAGAAGGCGGCATTTTTTTATTGAGCTCCGACTTTGGAGAAAGATGGGGTGGCATATGATGCCTATTCTTTTCGTAACCTTCTATCTGTGGTCCATTGACGCCTTTTTTTGGACACTTTCGCCACTATATCCCGGGGCCGTCGGCCTTCCGGCGCAGTTTGGAGGATTCATGCTTGCGGCGTTTGTCTTTCCCGTCCTTATTGTCGGCTGGTTTGTCGGGTCTCTGACCAAACGTTTCGGTAAAAAACGTACGGCAATTGTCAGCCTCCTCGCAGGTTCGGCGGTACTGTCTTTTTTCACGCTCGCGCCCAATCCTTTTTTGGGATTACTAGTCGTTCTTTTGGCGTCCTTTTTCACGAGCGTGGCGTTGCCCTCCATTAATTCTTGGTTTACAGGATATATTTATGATGTGCCTGCGTTGGAAGGCGAAACGGAGGGCTTGGCGGACCTTGCGCAGAACACTGCGTATATATTCGGGCCTTTCTTCGCCGGCGTTCTTGCAGATGTCGTGGGAATAGCAAGTGCGTTCACGATACTTGGGCTTGTGGGTTTTCTTGCTGCAGCTGTTCTTTTATTCCTAACCCCGAACAAGATTTTCATTCCAGTTAAGAAGTCGGAGATTTAAGATAGCTCTAGAATTATAAATCGTATGGTAGAAGCAATAGAGAAGAATCAGAAGCCAGAGACACAAAAAGATCCGGATAAGAAGCTTGAGCAGATTTCCGTCGATTTGGCGCCTCTTACACCAGAGAGGCTTGATGAGGCGCTCTCACTCGCGCGTGTGATCTTCCCCGACATAGGTTCAAGCGAAGAACCACCCGACATCGTGTTTCCTGCAAGCCTTGAACCCGGGAAATATAGAGAACAACTGGAAAGATTTAGCATCGATAAGCTCAATTACTGGCTTGCACAAGAGAACGGAAAAAGTGTAGGGATAATGGGTCTTTACAGCAGAACGGAAGATCCGAACGATACCGCATGGGTCGGATGGTATGGCGTCACTCCAGAGGCGCGCGGTAGAGGTGTAGGTGGCAAAATATTCCAAGAGACCATCGATAAGGCACGCACAGAGGGCGTAAAAGAATTAAAACTCTACACGACGGATGAAGACGATCCGGTAGCACACACGCTCTTCGAGAAATTTGGCTTTACAATTTCGAGCGAAGAAACCGCCCCAGAAGGTTACAAGATTACGTACATGTCAAAGCGGCTCGATGAAGCACCGCAGGAGCGCTCATTCATGCAGCGACTTATCGAGCGGAGCAGATACACACGCGATGATCCGAGCAATTTCAACACCGGTCTGGAGAGAAACGGCGAGAAATTCACTACAGAGACTATTGAGAGTATCGACCATCCTGATTTCCCAAAAATGCTCGACTTGTTCCGCAAAACGTTCAAACCAGACGAGGTTGATTCCCCCGAAACGATGCAACAATACATGGAAGAAAGCGAATTACTCATGCATATTATGAAAAATGACAAAGACGAAGTTGTGGCCGCACTTCTGGGGTATCGTTTTGATATGGGATCCAATGACCCGGCGTTCGCAAACAAAAGCATTTTCGGTGTTGATATGGTCACTACTAATCCCGAATATCAGCGAAAGGGACTCGCCAGGGAGTTATATATTTCTGCTGCGATGAAAGCCGAGAAAAACGCACAGGCTGAAGGAAAAAAGACTTCTCTCGCCATGGGAGAATGCACGTCCACTTCTGAAAAATTCTGGAATGATGTGGGGTGGAAGCGCATATATACTGTTGATACAAAAAACAAGAAACTCACAGAACTCAAGTATGTCCAGCCACCCGTGGAATTTGATGCAAAAACGGGCAAGTCAGCCGAGGGTCTAAGTGCAATACCGGAACATTTCATGACCGACAGTCTCGAACGGAAAACGCCGCCGACGAAAGAAGAGATTGCCGCAGTCGGAGCCGAGTGGCTCTCTTCTTTTGCCGAACCACAAGATTCTTTTGAAAGTCCGGAGGCGTATACAACCCATGAAGCCATGATGCAAGGGTACGTCGATGATTTCCAAAAGCAGCTAACTGGCGCCGAGCGCACCGTGCTATTGACCGAGCGAGCGCGGCGGCTGCTCTTAAGGCGCGGTTGGAGCATTGAAGAACATACTGCCGCTGACGGAGGAGTCGCGGGTCCAGAGGATTTTTAGATTTATAATCGAGCAGATTGTTTCGTGTGTTATTTCCGGCACGTGTACTTAAGGTCGTAGTCTTGGCCGCCGAAGAATTTCTTTGCGAAGCGACCCTTCTTTTGTTTTGCTATACTGAAGCGCGTGAAGATATATCGTCGGTTCAAGAAAAGGCATCGTCTACTCCACATCATGATAGTGGCGATTGCTATCGTCATGTTCTGGAGAGGAGTATGGTCGCTTCTGGACACGTATCTTTTGCCCGATCATTTTCTTATAAGTAACCTGGTATCAATCCTAGTCGCATTTTTTATTTTGTATCTTGACGATTTCCATCTCAAGGAGTTGGAATAAGTTTGTTATCGTTGCATCAGTTTCGTTTAACCCCTGAACAATTTGTTCCGAGCCTATTCGTGGGGCGTGAGTCGCATTTCAGACGTATGTTCGTTATACTGCCTTCTTACGAAGTGGGTCTTCCCAGCCGGGGCCTTTACGAGGGACTTGTTTCCACCTGTCGCGCTCTTCGATTGGTTCGGATCGAGCTTCCACAGGTTTCTCTATACTGGGGGTTTCTTTTCGGCGCACTTTTCCGGAGTCTATTGATACCCATTGTTTGTCGGGATGCGCCTCCATTTGTTTGAAGAATTGATCTATCGCTGGATACCCCTTGCGAAGTTCTTCTTTGCTCGGAACGCCCTCTTTTGAACCGTACTCCAATTGCATTATCTCCAAATAGAATTTTTCATATGCATCACGACTTATAGCAGTTTTATCCTCATTGAACGCATCTTTCCATTTTGGGTCATTATCATCAAGTGTACGGAACGCAAGCACATCGTACGCTTGTATCTTTTGGGGGTCGTCAGACGCGGGGCGGCAATAGGGAACATCCGGGTCGTTAACAACATGGCAATTTACAGAACGTTTCCAGAAATTAATGCGCGCTTCGCAACGACGGACCACATCTTCGGGTTTTTCGTCAGGATATGCATTAGCTTGAATGATACGGGTCGGGTCCTCAAATTCATACAAAACATGGTTCTTGCCGTGCTGGCGCATTTGCTCATCGCTAATACGCGCGGCCTTAGGATAGATACCCATATTACGATAATCCGATAGAAGTCCTGCATAGGGCACGTACATCGCATCCGGAATGTTGGGATTTAGGCGAATGAGCTCAAACCCGATTGGCCTTTCGCCGTCTTGTATCATGTAATAGCGCGCTATCTCCGGACTGAAAAAGAAACGGCTCATTGACCTGTTTGAGTCCAAATCAGTTGGGTCGGTGAAAACCGTCTTTACGATGTCCATGGTTTTCCGGAAGTCTTCCTTCGTCTTAACTTCTGCGGTGGATAGGCCCGCCGGCTCTTTTTGCGGCGCTTCTTGGCGAAAAGGCCGTGTAGGACCGCCGTTTACTTTGTCGAGCGCGTCTTGTATCGCTGTCTCATCCTCTATCACTCGGTCACGTTTTTCCGTTGCCTCTAGCCTCGCCGCCTCATCAGTCGCCGCCTTTTCTTCAGGGGTTATCGAGGTTATCTCGGCCGCGCGAGGCTTTTCAGGAGTTGGAAGAGAGTGTATGCGCTCTTTTTTAGCATCTGGTTTCTCAAAATCAGACATAAGAAGTATCTTGTCATTCTAACGCATTTGTATCGAACAATGCATTGAAAGTGTATAAAAACGATGCTAGTATAGCGCTATAAATAGCATTAATTATTAAGTAAATTGGAAGGTACTTATGGATATTGAAGTCGCAAAGACATTAGGTATGGCGCTCGCGGTTGGTTTGGGCGTCATCGGACCAGGGATAGGGTTGGGCATTTTGGTCGGGAAAGCACTGGAGGCGATAGGACGCAATCCGGAGGCTTCGGGCAAGATCCAGACGACCATGTTCATCGGCATCGCCGTGACGGACGCGCTGGCCATTTTTGCTCTCGTTATTGGCTTTATCATCAAATTTACTTAATTTTGACGTATTGCGTCGTTGGACTTTACTTGCCATCGCTCGCCGTATGCTCAATCAAATACGTCTCGCTCGGCAAGTTCGTCCTCCTAGCACTGCATTCAAAATTAAGTAAATTCCGAGAACGGTTCATATAGCATGTCAGACCTACTCGCAGTCTTCGGCGTCAACTGGAAACTCCTCCTCGTGCAGGCGTTCAATTTCGGGTTTCTCTTGGTGCTCCTCTGGTATTTTTTGTATACGCCGGTACTGCGCCTCATCGATGAGCGGCGCAAGAAGATATCCGAAGGGGTGAAGAATGCGGAAGACGCGGCGAAAGCACTCGCGGCTTCAGCGGGAGAGGGGAAGGAGATAATCGGCAAAGCCTCGCGCGAGGCGGAGGGAATCGTTGCGAGTGCGCGGACGCGCGCCGACAACAAAAAGTCGGAACTTCTGCGAGAAGCGGAATCACAGGCGAACGCGCTTCTTGCGGATGCTACTGCCCGAGCCGAAGAAACGAAACGGCAAGCTTTGAAGCAGAGCGAAAAGGAAATAGCGCAGGCCGCGATGCTTGCGGCTGAAAAAATACTGCGCGGCAAGTCCGCCTAAAATTATGACGCGATGCGACCTTAAAATAATTAAACGAGTCAGGTTGTGTGCTTTTCGGAGTGTCTCGCAGTGCGACGGCGCGAGAGGCAGCGCTGCCGCAGCAGCGGCAGACAGCGACTCCGAAAAGCACACAACAAACGAGTAACCCTATGTTAGAGAATGCATACGCAGAAGCGCTCCAGAAAGTAGCAAGGAGCGGGAAAGAACCGAAAGCAGTCGTGTCTTCGCTCCACGAAGCGCTCGCACGGCGCGGCAGGCAGGCACTTCTTCCGCGGATAGCACGCGCATTCGCACGGATAGCTGAGAGAGACCTTTCGAGAAACGCACTCGTGTTGAGCGTCGCAGGTGCCGAAGCGAAAGCGAGAAAAGAGACCAAACAAGTTCTAGATGCGATGCATGTCGATATGAAAGACGTCGAAGTTCGCGAGGACGATACGTTGATAGGAGGATGGCGCCTCGAAGGGCGGGAACATTTGTATGATGCGAGTTTTAAGAAACACCTGCTCTCCATTTATAATCGAACTATCAAATCGTAAAACACTATGGATAATTCCACCGTCGAAAAAATCCTCAAAGAGATAGAGCGATTCGAACCGAAAGGGAATGTCGAGCATGTCGGACGCGTCGTTTCCGTCGGCGATGGAGTTGTCGCAATAGACGGTCTTTCAAAGGCCGTGATGAGCGAGATAGTCGAATTTGAAGAAACGAAGGGCAAGTCGCTTAAAAAATCATTCGATGCCGAAGGCGCGCTCTATGGATTAGTGCTGAATCTTGAAGAAGACGGCGTCCGTGCGACTATCCTCGGCGATACCGCGCGTGTTTCGGAGGGAATGACCGTAAAATCCACCGGACGCATTCTCTCGGTGCCCTCTGGCGATGAACTTCTCGGGCGCGTGGTGAACGCGCTCGGAGAGCCCGTCGATGGAAAAGGCCCCTTCAAAAAGGCGACCATGATGCCGGTCGAGCGCGAATCGTACGGCGTCATCGATAGAAAGGGCGTATCCGTGCCGCTCGCGACAGGCATCAAAGCGATAGATGCGATGATACCGATAGGTCGCGGACAGCGCGAACTTATCATCGGCGACCGCGCGACGGGAAAGACTACGGTCGCGATAGACACCATCATCAACCAAAAGAACGAACCGGAAGAAAAGCGGCCTATCTGCATCTATGTCGCTATCGGCCAGAAGGAATCGAAAACCGCGCGCATCGTTCAGCAGTTGAAGGATGTTGACGCATTCTCATACACGATAGTCGTTGATGCGCCCGCTTCCGCGCCGGCGGCGCTACAATTTCTTGCGCCTTTCTCCGGAGTCGCTATCGGCGAGTATTTCATGGACAAGGGGAGAGACGTGCTCATCATTTATGACGACCTTTCGAAACAGGCGGTCGCGTACCGCGAACTCTCGCTTCTGCTCCGACGTCCGCCGGGCCGCGAAGCGTATCCGGGCGACATCTTCTATTTACACTCGCGCCTCCTCGAACGAGCGGCGTGCCTTTCCGACGCAAAAGGCGGCGGCTCTATCACGGCGCTTCCAATTATCGAGACGCAGGAAGGCGATGTATCCGGTTATATTCCAACCAACGTTATTTCCATCACCGACGGTCAGATATTCCTCATCGCGGACCTCTTCAACAAGGGCATTCGTCCCGCGATAGACGTCGGTATCTCGGTGTCCCGCGTCGGAAGTGCGGCACAGACCAAGGCCATGAAAAGCGTTGCCGGCGGCATCAAGCTCGAACTGGCGCAGTTCCGCGAACTTGAAGCGTTCATGCAGTTCGCTTCCGACCTCGACAAAGAAACGGCAGACCGCATCGAATCGGGCCGCAGAATGGTGGAAGTGTTGAAACAGAAGAACGGCGAGCCGATACCCGTGGAGAGGCAGGTCGCTGCCATTTATGCCGCGAACCAGAAATTCTTTAAGGACGTTCCCGTGAATAAAGTGACAGTCGTTGAACGCGCGTTCGTTGATTTTCTCGACGCGAATTTCGCCGCAACACTCGCTGACATTAAAAAGACAGGCGCGCTTTCTGACGACGCAAAGAAAAAACTCGGCAAGGGAATGGAAGATTTCCGCGTCGCACATTCGGAATACTTTAGCCTCGCAAAATAGGTGATTTTGCGTATGGCCAATCTTAAGTCCATAAAGTCAAAAATACTCTCCTATAAAAAGACCGGAACGGTCACGCACGCCATGGAGGCGGTCTCGGCCGTGAAAATGCGGAAAGGCCAGGAACGCGCGCTTTCGGGCCGCGCGTATGCCGCCGCAGCGCTCTCCGTCATGGAACGCCTCTCCGGCACGGCCGATCTTTCGCGTCATTCACTGATGCAGGAGAGGGAAGGAAAAATCGCGCTCATCGTCATCACGAGCGACAAGGGACTTGCCGGCTCCTTGAATAGCGGCGTCGTTCGCAAAGCGGAGCGCGAAGCAGGAATTTCCAAAGACAAGACGATCGTATTCGCTATCGGCAGACGGGGCGGGGAATACTTTTCTTCGCGCGGGTACGACGTGCGGATGAGGCTGCAAAATGTGAGCGATTCCGTCTCGGAAAGCGATATGCGGGAGGTCACGGATAAGGTACTCGAATTGCATGAAGCGGGGGAGATAACGAAATGCGCGGTCGTGTATCAGAATTTTATTTCGACGTTTGAGCAGGAGCCGACGGTACGGAACATAATCCCCGTACGACCCGAAGCGATGAGAAAAGTAGTGGAAGGCATCCGCCCCGCCAAAGGAAAGTATGCGCCCCAAAAAGGGGGAGAGAAGGTGCACGCTCCGGCTTCATACACGGTGGAGCCTGACACCGACAGCGTATTGTCGGTACTTCTTCCGAAACTGATAAACATCGCCGTCTTTCATGCGCTCCTTGAGAACAAAGCCTCGGAGCATTCAGCCCGCATGGTGGCGATGAAAAGCGCGACCGACAAAGCGAAAGAAATGGCTCACAACCTGACGCGCACGTTCAATAAGGTCCGCCAAGCCGCCATCACACGCGAGGTATCCGAAATAACGAGCGGCATCGAGGCGATGAAATGATGGACTACCCGGGCGTTGGTATAGGCGTGTATGTGCGAAAAGACGGGAAAATCCTTTTCGGTCTGCGCAAAGGCAGGTATGCCCCCGGTGATTGGTGCGCGCCGGGCGGAAAAATGGAAATGAACGAATCGCCGGAAGAGTGCGCACGGCGGGAGACACGGGAAGAAGCTGGAATTGAAATTGAAAATCTGCGTTTTATTACCATCACGAACGACATTCATCCGGTCGGCACGCACTACGTCACTATCACGTTCGTTGCCGACTGGAAATCGGGCGACGTACGGGTCATGGAACCCGATAAGTGCGAACAGTGGGAGTGGTTCGCGTGGGACGCATTGCCAGAACCGCTCTTTTTGTCCACTAGAAATTTCGTGAATACCGGCTATAATCCTCTCACTATATGACGAAAGGTGTCATAACACAGGTAATCGGGCCGGTCGTAGACGTCCGTTTTGACGAAGGACTTCCTCCGATAAAGCACGCGCTCCACGCGAAGCACAAAGGAGGGATCCTGACCCTTGAAGTCGCACAACATCTAGGGCTTAACCGCGCACGATGCGTCGCCATGCAAGACACGGCCGGGCTCGCACGCGATATCGAAGTCGTTGATTCGGGCGCTCCGATAAGCGTTCCCGTCGGCGAGGCGTCCCTCGGACGAATGTTCAATGTCGTCGGCGACCCGATAGACGGACAGGCCGCGCCTAAGAATGCATCGAAGCGGCCGATACACGCCGACCCGCCGCACTTCACGCGGCAAAGCACAAAAGCCGAGGTCTTCGAGACGGGAATTAAGGCCATCGACCTGTTGGCGCCGTTCATCAAGGGTGGAAAAGTCGGGCTCTTCGGCGGCGCAGGGGTAGGGAAGACCGTCCTCATTCAGGAGCTTATTCACAACGTCGCGTCGGAGCATGGAGGCTATTCCGTGTTCGCGGGTGTGGGGGAACGTGTGCGCGAAGGGAACGACCTCTATCACGAAATGAAGGATTCCGGCGTCTTGGAAAAAACCGCGCTCGTGTTCGGACAAATGAACGAAGTTCCCGGCGCTCGCGCGCGCGTCGCGCTCTCCGGCCTCACGATGGCCGAAGCATTCCGCGATGAAGGCGGCAAGGACGTTCTTTTTTTCATGGACAATGTGTTTC
The DNA here is from genome assembly GCA_003599295.1 of Candidatus Parcubacteria bacterium. GTDB lineage: Bacteria > Patescibacteriota > Minisyncoccia > Phycocordibacterales > UBA2100 > UBA10103. The sequence continues at coordinate 49,490 of QZJK01000006.1, forward strand.
GTTTCGTGCAAGCGGGAAGCGAAGTCTCTTCGCTTCTCGGACGCGTCCCGTCGGCGGTAGGATACCAGCCGACGCTCGCCGAAGAAATGGGGCTTTTGCAGGAACGCATCACTTCGACGACCGAAGGCTCCATAACATCCGTACAGGCCATTTACGTGCCCGCAGACGACCTTACCGACCCCGCTCCGGCAACGACTTTCTCGCACCTCGACTCGACCATCGTTCTTTCGCGCGCGCTTGCTTCACTCGGTATTTATCCCGCCATCGACCCTCTTGAATCCGGCTCAACCGCACTCACGCCGGAAATCGTCGGGGAAGAGCATTACCGTATCGCGAACGAGACGCGCCGCGTACTTCAGCGCTACAAGGACCTTCAGGACATCATCGCGATCTTAGGCATCGAAGAACTTTCAGAAGACGACAAGCGGCTTGTATATCGCGCGCGAAAGATCCAGCGATTCCTCTCGCAGCCGTTCTCTGTCGCTTCGGTCTTTACCGGAGCACCCGGGAAGTACGTTCCGCTTGCGGAAACTATCCGCGGTTTTGCGGAAATTCTCGACGGCAAGCACGACGAAAAGAACGAGCAAGCGTTCTACATGAAAGGTGGAGTAGACGAAGTCAAAATCTAGCTATGAGCGCAACATTCCAATTGGTCGTTTCCTCGGTAGGGGAAACGTATTTCGATGGTCAGGCGATCTCTGCAACTTTTCCCGGCTCGGCAGGAGAAATGACCGTCCTCGCGCACCACGAGCCTCTCATAACAACCCTCAAGGAGGGAATTGTCACCGTGCGCACGCTTGAAGGCGTGAAGGAGTTCCCCGTCCGGAACGGCATTCTCGAATGCGCCGACAATCGCGCAGTCGTTCTCCTTTAGGAAAAAAGGAAGGTTTTCAACACATAGCCCGTAAAGCACGGAATTTCAAGCTACAATAAAGCTCAATGCGAGCGCGAATCGTTCTCGTTGCGTGTCTTTTTCTTTTGACCCCTCTATTCATCGTGCACGCCGCTGAAGAGGCGGCAAGTACGGAGACAGGAGAACCACAGGCGGTGTCCAGCTGCAGCAAAGATCAGTGTCAGGATGAAGAGGTCATCGTATCGCCCAGCGCGAAGCCCCCAGTCTCATGCAAGCCGGGGAGGATAGTTCCGAAGGAGCAATGCAAATGTCAGGTCTCAAACGGAAAATATAGTGGAGCCGGTGTCGTTACCTGGAAAGATGTCACGGGAAAAACGACGAAGACTATCAGCAAGTGCGAGCCGAACTATGCGAAACGAATGGATCGCGTAAGCGATGCTCTTCAAAGCGATAATCCGGCAGAAGCCCTCAAGATAGAAGAAGCGCGGAATCTTCTGGAAACGAGTATTGCTGCCGGGGAGCTCCCCAAAGAAATTTCGGACGCATTTAGCCCCGCACAATTGAACACATTCAACCAGGAGCTAAAAGCGGATCCGCGGAGCGCGGCAGAGAAAATTGGAGCCCTCATGTACGGCGACAGTCAAGAGAAGTTAGTGGCAGCGCAATCGCTCGGCATAACAGGAGACCAGCTTGATAGGCTCGGGAAACTTGCGGTGAGACTCACCCCGCCGGACGATACGTATGAATCGGCAGTGAATACATTCAAAGGCGCGCTTTCCGGATATCAGCCGCCGGTGGCACAGGTGACCGGCTTTGGAGCCACCGATGGAAATCGCACCATTGTTCCGCAAAACCTTGTACTTAATCCGACGGGAACTCCAACAGCTCCGACAGAGCGGAGAATAGTCAACGGCCGCTTGCAGGAAAAAATCGACCCACAGGTCCTCGGTACGCTTGCGGCAGACGCTCAGGCGAAAGTCTGCGCCGCCGTCCGCGGAACATGTTATGTAACGACGGAAGCGCAGTTCGGAACAATGATGAACGAGACAAGCGGCGATGTCCGGGTGCTTGGAGACGGGGGAAATTCAGCGAGCCTCGCGCAGGCATACGCATCACAATCCGGCTTTGGACAGTATCTCTCCCGATACAAAGCAGTATTCGGCGAAGACTACGTGTTGCATAAAACAGATATCGGCAACCCTTCCGTCAATCCGGAGTGGATAGCGTCTCAAAGTGTTCGCATGCAAGCCATCATTCTTCAAGATAAAGCTCAGATAGTTGGCGGCAATTTCGCCCGCCAGGTTACCGCCTACAATGGTAGTGGTCCGGCCGCAGCGGCATACGGGAGTCGTGCGCTCCAAAACACACAGCTCCTCCAAAGCGGCAACGCGAGGTCGTATTGGCAAGCGGCGTACGATGTGGCCACAGAAGGCGGCGGACCCACCATTACGAACCTGACGCCGGTCAATCTCCCAGGATACAGGGGAGGAACCGCGACCTCACCGTTCGCCAACGTGAGCATGTTCAACTCCGGACCGACGGGAGTGTCTGGCCCGACCGGCTCTCCGCTCGGTTCTGTATTCCAAAGCGGCGGATCTTCACCGCGTCCTTCCGCACCGTCTTCGGGAGGCGCGCCATCTACGCCTATCCAACCTGTACCGGGAGGAGGCACGATTACGCCGGTACCGGGACAAGGAACTGTGTCTGGTCCTTCTCCCGCGCAACAGCTAGAAGATGCGCTCAAACCGACCGGGGAGACTCCGCAGACGCTCCAACCGGTGCAAGCGGTCGCCACCATCATCGCCCAGCCGTCGGGCATCACGCGAGGAAGATCAGTCATCGTTTCCTGGTCATCCGTCGGCATGAGCACGAATGTGCCCTGCACGGTAACGCTCCAAAGCGGCACCACCACATCTGTCGTAGGGCAAGGGAACGAAGGCACGAGAACTATCGAGACGAGCACGACCTCGGCGTCGGGCACATGGAATTTCGTCCTCAAATGCACAGCAGCCACGAACGGCACAGCAATAGAGCGCACAACGTCAGTCCCTGTTGAATAATGAGCTTTCAAAAGCGCATCGAAGATTTTGTTTGTGAGCATTGTCATGCGGTCATTAAAGGGAGCGGCTACACGAACCATTGCCCGAAATGCCTATGGAGCAAGCATGTAGATGTGAGTCCCGGAGACCGAAAAGAAGTGTGCGGCGGCATGATGGCGCCTGTGCGTATTGAAGGGGCGACTCCCGAATATGTATTAGTGCATCGATGCGAGCGCTGCGGTATAGAACGCCGCAATAAGCTTTCTGATTCGGATGATATGTCCGCAGTCGCGGCAATTGCCAAACGAAGAGGATAACGCGATACTATCAATATGATGACCGAAGGAGGCACGTATGTTCCGGCTGGGAATGATTGGGGCAATGTCCCTCATTACTACGGCGACGTCGTGCGGCAATGTTTCGTCGTTGGTGCGGCATTGATGCTTCTTTCCGCGCCGTTTTACACCGACACGTTGCGCGAGCACTTGCCGTTCCTCTTGTTCGGCGGCATCGTATTCGTTGCTCTTGCCGCGCTCACCAATCCGCACAATCGGAGCGTTGTTCTTGCCGATGCGGTCGCGGCCGGCGTCGCGGTAGTGATATATCAGACATGGGCGCTTTTTGACTATGAATCGAGCACATGGATCGAATTCGGCATTCGCCAGCTTATCGCCCTTATTTTCGTTGCGGCCTTCTATTTCAGTATGAAGACTCTGCGCGCGATGCTTTTGGGGAAGGTCGGAAAACGCGAGGAGGTCGGAGAATTCGATACCGAGTGAATGGCATGGTGAAGAAGAAAATATTCATACTTCTGGGCCATCCCGATAAAAGCGGAATGTGCGGAGCGCTCACCGATGCGTATGAGTCGGCGGCGCGCGAGGCGGGTCACGATGTGACCCGCATGAATATCGGAGAGATGCAGTTCGACCCTGTGCTTCATAAAGGGTATCGAGAGCGTCAGGAATGTGAGCCGGACCTTTTGCGATTTCAAGAACTTGTGACGACATCGGATCATTTCGTCGTCGTGTATCCGGTGTGGTGGGTCGGGATGCCAGCAATACTCAAAGGCCTTTTTGACCGTGCATGGCTCCCAGGTTCCGCGTTTCGCTACATTAGAACGAAGACAGGCTCTCGGACGGTTTTTTGGCACCGCCTATTTCGCGGCAAGACCGCGCGCATCATCATGACGAGCGGCACGCATCCGCTTATGGTGCGATTCTTGCCGGGCAATGTGAATGCCCAGCTCCGGTGGGGAATTTTATGGTTTGCTGGATTCTCCGTTCGAACGGATTGGTTCGGCCCCGCGGAAGATGTGCCCGAAAAGAAAAAAGCAAAATGGCTGAAACGAGTGAGTGAGCTTGGAAGAAAGGGAAGATAAAAAATAACGCGGTCGTCGAACCATAAGGGTCCGACGACCGTCTTCTGCACGAGACGCGTGTCAGCCGCGAATAAAAGCCCATAATTTCCGGAAGAACCGGATTACGGGGTCGCCGATTGCGGGCAAGCCGAGGAAACCAACGTCGCTCGGTTTGCCGTTAAGGCTGGAAGCGTCGAACGAGTCTCCGCCACCACCAAGGTGGCGATTATGTGCACTCATTTTCTCAATACCTCCCGTATGCAATATCGGAGACAGCCTGGCCGCGTCATGTGGCCTCCTCAACTGTCTCCCTACAAGAACCATATATCACGCAATATCAATACGTCAATGACAAGGTGTGGACGTGGTAGGGTGCAATTAGGCAGGGTCACGTGTTTACGAGGAGACACGAGATGTTCACGAAGCATGGGATTTTGACAATGCTTCCATTGGCACTGTGGCTTAGCATCGCACACGCCGACGGAATTCCGGAAATCGAGGAGGTTCTCCAACCAGGAGACAGCATAAAGATCTCCGAATATTATTGCATACGCGAGGATCTGCTCAGGGGATTTTTCAGGCTTCTTGAGGTATCAGATGAAAAATCCTCGCTCAAGATAATGCACGGAACAGCAGGGCTGGGAGCGTGCAATTCGAACAAAAGGTTCGACGAGGCCCAGACCATACTTCAAGGGATATTCGTCCGCGCATTCTCCAAACCCATCACCGTACGGCTCGTGAGGGACTACGTCAGAGCACGTGTTATCGAAGTTCGTTTCGAAGGCCGGCAGATATTCACATACTTGACGGATCTTCAGGTCCGGATACTCGGGACGAGCAAAGAACTCAACGCGTCCGCGGCCACCAATTGAGCCGCGGACGCACACTATTTCGTAGAACTCGTTCGATAGTGTTATAGTGCCCCGTTATGGGCCTTTCTATCGGTATTGTAGGACTTCCAAACGTGGGAAAATCCACGCTTTTTAATGCGCTCACACGGAAAGGAGTCTTAATCGCGAATTATCCGTTTGCGACCATCGACCCTTCGGTGGGTGTTGTCGCGGTTCCGGATATTCGGCTCGACAGGCTCGCCGAAATGTCGCATTCGGAAAAGAAAATGCCGGCAGCTGTTGAATTCGTGGACATCGCGGGGCTTGTGAAAGGTGCTTCGGAAGGGGAGGGGTTGGGAAATCAATTCCTTTCGCACATTCGCGAGGTGGATGCCATTCTGGAAGTAGTGCGCGTGTTCGACGATGAAGATATTCATCACGTCGCGGGCAATGTAGACCCCCGATACGACATCGAGGTAATCGACCTTGAGCTCGTGGAGGCCGACAAGCAATCAGCGGAGAAACGCCTCGAACGCCTTGAAAGAGATGCGAAAGGAGGCGATAAGGCTCTTGTCGCCGAACGGGACGTGCTTCGAAAGCTCGTGCCGGCATTGAAAGCGGGAAAAGCCGCGCGGACGGTCTCTCTCAGTGAAACAGAAAAAGAGAACGCGAAAACACTCCACTTACTCACGCTAAAACCGGTCCTCTATGTACTGAACAGAAAAAGCGGAGTGGTGAATGTTGATGCGGAAAACAGCGAGAGGTGGCGGGAGCTCAAGGGTTTTCTTGATGCGAACAATGCTCCCTATGTGATAGTGGACGCGGGGGTCGAGAACGAGCTCTCCGATGTTCACCAGGATGAAAAAGCAGATTTTCGCCGCGAACTCGGCGTCGCCGAAGACGGCCTCAATGCGCTCATCAAAGCGGGGTACTCACTTCTCGACCTCATTTCATTCTTTACGACGGGCGAGAAAGAAAGCCGTGCGTGGACCATAAAAAGAGGTTCTACCGCTCCCGAGGCCGGCGCCGTCATCCACTCGGATTTTCGGGATAAATTCATCCGCGCGGAAGTCATCGAATGGAGCAAGCTCTTGGAGGCCGGTTCATACGCGGCGGCGCGCAGCAAAGGCCTATTGCGCACGGAGGGCAAAGAATATGTTGTGCAAGATGGCGACGTGATGGAATTTCTGCATAGCTGATGGGATGTGATGCTTGCCCCGTTAGAAGCGAAGCTTTCTAACGGGGGAGTTTTTGCATAGTTAGATAGCAGGCGACGCCGCAGGTAGTTATCCGCGGCGCCGTTTCTTGACGACCTTTTTCTGCGTGATGGGCGGGAACCAGAAATTAAAAGTTATCGCCCATGCGCAGAACGTGGCGCGTCCGACGCCGAACTGATCGAGAAAGTCCTCCGCTCGGGGTTGAGTAATTCGCCACATCCAAAACGGGTCAAACACCCCATTCGGCTTTGATATGCCGAACGGGTCGTACAAATTCGTGTGCATGATGATACACCTCCTGCACGTGAGCCTAGCATGGAAAGTAGAACATTTTTCAGGACGTTGACAGAATAGAAAATGTGCTATGATTGACGGCATATGGACAAACCTAAAGTAACCCCGAAGGATTTCTTCCTCTGGGCGGGCGCGATGATAGCTCTCTACGGGAGCGTTATTTCATTTTTAACGCTTCTCTTTCAGTACATTAATTACGCGTATCCCGACCCGCTCGCGTATTACTATGTCGAGCCATATTCAGGCGGCATGCGCTTCGCAATGGCAACGCTCATCGTTCTTGTGCCGGTCACTATCCTTCTGATGCGCTTCATCAGGAACGATATCGCCCGTGATGCGATGAAGAGCGAGCTGTGGGTGCGCCGCTGGGCGCTGGTGCTTACGGTCTTTTTCGCAGGCTTCACGGTCGTCGGAGACCTCATCGCGCTCGTAAACGGCTTCCTCGGAGGCGATCTTACGACCCGGTTCACTCTCAAAGTGCTTGTCGTACTATTCGTCGCCGGCGGCGTGTTCCTTCATTTCCTTGCAGATTTGCGGGGTTATTGGACGGCAAACCCGTCTCGAGCAAAAACAGTCGGTCTCGGTACCGGCGCCTTGGTCCTTGTCGCCATAATCTCCGGGTTCTTCATTATGGGAACACCGGGAGAAGTGCGGCTCCTGCGCTTTGACGACCAGAAGGTAAGCGACCTTCAGAATATTCAGTGGCAAATAGTGAATTACTGGCAGCAAAAAGAGGCATTGCCGGCTACGATTGAGGAGCTCAAGGACCCGCTTGGCGGTTTCATACCGCCCGTTGATTCGCAGACAGGGGAGCCGTACGAATATAGGAAGACAGGAACGATGTCATTTGAATTGTGCGCGACCTTTAACGCTGAAAGCAATAAGACTGGTTCGCAAGTATCGCGGCCGTATCCGGAATACGGCGTTGAAGCAGAGAACTGGCAACATCCGGCAGGCGAGCATTGCTTTGAACGCACGATAGACCCCGACCGCTATCCTCCCTATACTAAAACAGTGCCTGCTGCGATACGCTAGGGCCTCATGATCCTCGACCGATTTTTCGGACGAAAGGAAAGACGATCAGTTTTTGAGGGCAAAACGCCGGAGCAGATAAAAGAAGAATGGCGCGGTCTCGTGCCTGAACCGGACGATATCCGGCGCGATCGTTTAGCGCGAGAAGAGTTAAAGAAGAGTCAAATAGAGCGTGAAAAAGAGCGTGCCGAATGGATCGTAGAGGATCTTCGTCAACCGGTCGAGAACATTCTCATTGAACTTCTCCCCGACATAGAGTCTGGTGCGTACAGTACCATCATCGGCGATGATGCGTCCGGCAGAGTACCGACTATCATTTTGGCGCATGTAATAAAGTCCATTTATGAACTAAAAGGTCACCAGCCGCCCGTCGTACGGTTTTTGGCCGGAAGCACGGGTCTACTCAAAGATCAAAAAAGTGAAGATGTCGCTGATATCGCTGTTGAAAAAGCGAAGAGCCTCGCAGAACAGGTGAAGAAGATCCAAGACACTGTTCGCAAGCACTCTGAACCGAAGAAAGTCCTTATTGTTACAGATATTATAGATACAGGCGAAAGCATACAAACATTGTTATCGGCATTAAAAAGAAACGACTGGGATGCAGACGTGGCGACCATCGGAACGACGGATGAGGCAAAACTGCAGGAATTAAGCGACCTTTGGGGCACACGCATCGTCCGCGGACGATGGACGGGTGCGATGATATATCAGGACAAGGCGTTAACCGGCGTGCAGAAAAAGAAAGGTGATCTCTTCGCTACTCCACACCCCGAAGCTGATCCTGACCGGGTCCGACATGGGCGTGACGTAGCACGGCAGATCGCTCGCGAACTATTCGACAAATACAAAACGAAAGACCTAGATATGCACTTCGAGCATGGAACGGGCATCACGTATTCTCCCAGGTAATTTTTACGCTTTCTGTTATAGGGATTTTTGGTTGAGACGATATCGCTGAGCGGCGAGGATTCCCCACAATCCCGCATTCACGACGGCCATCGTAACAGCGAGCCAGAGATGAAGCGAGGCGAACACGAATGCCATTGTCGAAATACAGCCCGCAGTCATGAGGGCAGTGGAGAGGGTCGGTTTCTGTGTAGGGTGCAGGATGGTTGGGACGACAGAGAACGCGAATACGATTTGAACGCCGAGAATGACGAAATCTTGCCACATCTGGATAGTATAGCGTATTCAGTATAAAGTATGACGTATTATGCGGAAATACGACCACCGGAAGATAGAGAAAAAATGGCAGGCTGATTGGGGCAAGAAAAAGCTCTACGAGACCCGGGACAGCGTGAAGGGGAGAGACAATTTTTACCTCCTTGTCGAGTTCCCGTATCCGTCTGGAAATCTCCATGTCGGACACTGGTACGCCTTTTCTGTGCCGGACATTTTGGCGCGCATGCTCCGGATGCAGGGGAAGAACGTGCTCTTTCCCGTGGGGTTCGACGCATTCGGGCTTCCGGCCGAGAACGCCGCCATCAAGAACAAACTGAACCCGAGAAAGTGGACTTTCGGCAACATCGCCTACATGCGGAAGCAGATGCACTCGATGGGCACGTCATTCGATTGGTCGCGCGAGGTCATCACGTGCGACCCCGCGTACTATAGGTGGACTCAGTGGCAATTCCTGCAGTTCTTGAAGAAGGGATTAGCGTACCGAAAAGAAACGGCAGTGAATTGGTGTCCTTCATGCAAAACCGTCTTGGCGAATGAGCAGGTCGTGGACGGACGGTGCGAGCGCTGCAAGACAGAAGTCGTGCAAAAAGAGATGTTGCAGTGGAACATGAAGATAACCGACTACGCGGATAGGCTCGTCGATGACCTCGAACCTCTCGATTGGCCGGAACAGATAAAGGAATCTCAAAAGAATTGGATAGGACGCTCGGAAGGCGCGGAAATTGATTTTCCGCTTGCTATCGGCGGCATTAAACGATTTGTGCTGTTGCATGGACGAGAGGGCTCTCCGGAAAAAGGGTTCTTTCCATGGCTCAAAATCGAACTAGAGAAGCGCGGATATGAAGTACAAGTACCCACACTGCCAAATACCGAAGAGCCGAACGACGAAGCGCAGGCGGATTACGTGCAAGAACACTGTACTCTGGATGAAGATACGGTTGTTATAGGTCATTCTTTCGGAGGCGTCGTCGCATTGCGTTTACTCGAACGTGGCAAGAAGGTACAGCGTGTTTCGCTGGTTTCTACGCCGTACTCAGGGACGTACCTGGATTCTAAAAAGCGCGCGAGTGTGACCGAGGCATGCAAAAAAGGATTTGATTTCGGAAAAATAAAGAGGAATGCGCAGTCTTTCATTGTATTACCCGATAGTACGGATCTCGTCGTACCATCATCGGACGCGGAGCATCTTGCGAAGGGACTCAATGGTTTGTTATTGAAAGGCGTTGGGACGAAACCGCACTTTGGAGGTTCTCGAGAGCCCGACGTACTTATGGCGAGTATTCCGGTTATCCGCGTTTTTACCACGCGCCCCGATACGCTCTTTGGTGCGACATACTTGGTGCTCGCTCCGGAACATCCGTGGGTCACGCTTGCGCTCGATGAAAAGCACGATGTTCTTGAGAACAAAGAAGAGGTGCAGAGGTATGTAAGGGAAGCGCGCAAGAAAACGGAACTTGAGCGGCAGACAGAGCAGAAGGAAAAGACAGGGGTTCCGTTGAAAGGCGTAAAAGCGATTAACCCCGGTACGGGGCTCCAGATACCGATATACGTTGCCGATTACGTGCTGGGAGGATACGGTACAGGCGCAATCATGGCCGTGCCTGCGCATGACGAGCGCGATTATGCGTTTGCGAAAAAGTTCAACTTGCCGATACAAGAAGTTATCGAGCCTATATTCATCAGAACGGCCGGACCGGACGCCCTTCGCCACGAAGGGCCAGTTCTGGACAGGCCCGCCATTAATGCCGTGATACGGCGACCGTCAGACGGAAAGTATCTTGCTCAGACGTACAAACCTACCATCACGCAGGGATTCGTGTCGGGGGGTATCGAAGATAACGAAGCACCTATTGAAGCCGCGATCCGGGAGGTTCGGGAAGAAACAGGCTATGCGGACATTTCATATGTGAAGCACATCGGCGGCGTCGTTCATAGCAAGTATTACAGCCCGCAGAGAGGGACGAACATTTTCGCGCACTTCACACCGCTCCTTTTTGAGCTGAAGAGCGACCGTCGCGTCGAAATGGTTTCTGAGGAAAGGGCGATGCACAGTACGCAATGGTTGGATGCCGACGAACTGACCGCATACATTAATCGTGAGGATTTCAGGTTTGTTTGGCAGCGCGTTCAAAAAGAGACGACGTACTATACCGGAGAGGGGATACTCGCGAATTCCGGGGAATTTTCTGGCATGGGAAGCGAGGCTGCGCGAAAGAGTATCGCTGAGAAATTCGGGCGCTTGAAGAAAACCTATAAAATGCGTGATTGGGTGGTTTCTCGCCAGCGCTACTGGGGAGTTCCGATACCCGTCATCCACTGTCCGAAATGCGGCGCGGTACCGGTGCCCGATAAGGACCTGCCGGTCAAACTGCCGGAGGTGAAAGATTATCTCCCTGACGGCCGCGGCAAATCACCGCTCGCGAAGGCCACGAAATGGGTCTCGGTAAAATGCCCGAACTGCAAAGGGAAAGCCGAGCGGGAAACGGATACACTCGACACATTCGTGGATTCTTCGTGGTACTACCTCCGCTACACCGACTCGAAGAACACAAAGAAATTCGCCGACCCCAAGAATCAAGCGAAGTGGATGCCGGTGAACCTCTATTCAGGCGGAGCCGAACACACGACGATGCACGTCTTGTACTCCCGTTTCTGGCAGAAAGCTCTCTACGACATGAAGCTCGTGAAGGACAAAGAGCCATACACGCGCCGCATGAACAGAAGTCTCATTCTGGGGCCCGACGGTCAAAAGATGTCGAAATCGCGGGGAAATGTCATTGATCCGGATGAGGTCGTCGCGCGGCTCGGCGCCGACACCGTGCGCATGTACCTCGCGTTCATCGGACCGTATAACGAAGTGTCGAACTATCCGTGGAATCCTGACGGCGTCGCCGGCGTCCGTCGGTTCCTTGAGCGCGTGTGGAATGTGCAGGAGCAATCCAAGACGGCGGGCAAGGACGTTAAAGAACTTGAGCCGCTTCTCCATAAAACGATAAAGAAAGTGGGAGAAGACATCGCGGCACAGAAATTCAATACTGCCTTGAGTCAGCTGATGATATTCCTGAATGCCGTGGAAAAAGCGCGCTCGATAGGCGTGAAGCAGTGGGGGACATTCCTGCGTCTTCTCGCTCCGTTCGCGCCGCATATGGCAGAAGAACTCTGGCACGAGCTGGGGAACAAAAAATCCGTGCACATGGAGAAGTGGCCGCTTTTTGACCCAGCGCTACTTCAAGAGGATACGGTGCGTATCGCCGTGCAGATAAATGGAAAAACACGCGGAGAAACGGAAGTACCGACGGGAGCCGACAAAGCCGTACAAGAAAAGGCGGCGCGCGAAGCGGTCGCAGTGCGCCTAGAAGGGAAGAGTGTCGTTCGCACTATTGTAGTGCCGAATCGTCTCGTCAATTTCGTTCTTAAAGTTTAGCGCTTAGAAATACGCGTGCCGCCCGCGGTATCTTCAAGGATGTAGCCCTTCGTCTCCAGTTCGTCGCGTATCTTGTCCGCAAGCTCCCAGTTCTTCATGTTGCGCGCTTCGTCGCGTTCTTTGATGCGCGCTTGCACATCCCCCGGTGTTTTTTCTAGGGCGATGGGCTTTCCGAAAAGCTTCGTATATATAGCTGCAGCTGTCGAGTCGGGAGCGCCAAGTCCGAGGCCGAACACGCGGTCCGCATCGAGAATGCCGGCTTTTATATCGGCGGAGGAAAGTTTCTTATCCTTCAGCATCTCCCACAAGACACTTAGAGCACCCGGCGTGTCGAGGTCATCATTCCACGCTTCGTGCATCTTTCGCAGGTATGAGGAAGGGGGAGTGCCCGGCGCAGCTTCTTCCAGGTCCACGAATCGCCGCAATTTCAGAAAGGAAGTTTGAGCACCTTCAAGCGCCTTCCAGCTGAAGTTGGTCGTGCTTCGGTAGTGCGCGGTCAGAAATAGATACCGGAGCGCAAGTGGATGGAATCCGCGTTCGACTATCTCCGAAAGGAACACCGTGTTGCCTTCCGATTTCGCTATCTTTGCGCCTTCTATTTGCAAATGCGCGCGGTGGAGCCAGAAGCGCGAGAACGGGCGCTTGCCTGTCGCTGATTCCGATTGCGCTATCTCGTTGTTGTGGTGAACGGGAATATGCTCGATGCCACCCGTGTGAATGTCGATTTGTTCTCCCAGTGTCGAGCGTATCATCGCGGAGCATTCGATGTGCCAGCCAGGGAAGCCTTTACCCCACGGAGAATCCCAGCCCATTTTTTTGTCGAGCTTCCACAAGTTAAAATCGGTCGGATTGCGCTTCTCGGGATTCGCCGCCACGCGTGCGCCCGCCTTTAATCCGGATAGATTTACGCCGCCAAGCTCGCCATAGGAAGGGAAGCGGGATGTGTCGAAATACACGCCGTGTTTTGTCCGGTACGCATATCCTTTTTCTTCGAGCGACTGTATCATCGCGATTTCCGCAGGGATGTGGTCGCTTGCGCGCGGGAAAAGTATTTTTGCGGTATCAACGTTAAGCGTTCGGATGTCCTCCAAGAATTTCGATGCATATCGCTCGCCGAGCGCGCGCATATTCTCAAGATTCAGTTCAAGTCCCTCGCGCTTCAGGCCGGCAGTCATCTTATCTTCCCCCTCGTCGGCGTCTGAGACGAGATGTCCCACATCGGTGAAATTAATGACCTGCTTCACCTCGAACCCGTTGTATTCAAGGACTCGGCGCAATATATCCGTAAAGACGAACATCGAAAGATTCCCGATGTGCTGTACCCCGTATACGGTCGGCCCGCAGTTGTACATGCGTACCGTCCGTGCCCAAGAGGGAAGCGCGAACACCTCTTTAGATTTCGTTCGCGTATTGTACAGGTACAATGTCCTGCCGTCCTTCGAGCCGAAGAGTCGTTGCCACAATCCCATACCGAATTTCACCCAGAATAGCACATTACGTCCGTTCCGGCGTTAGGAACGAAAGGCCTCTTTTGCTATAATGGCCGCTTCATGCGTACGCTTTTCGACCAAGAATCCGGCAGAAATCTTTCAATGCGGGCGGCTCTCGCGGGCGGCATTATTCTTGTGGCGCTTGGATTCGCGCTTGGATTCACCATGGGCGCGGGCGCGGAAGGGAAGGGTGGTCCTTTGGGCACTCTCGTGCCGCCTCCGGGGGTCGACTTTTCTCCCGTATGGAAAGCATGGTACGTCATCGACGAGAAATTCGTTCCCGCGGCGGTTGCGACTACCACCTCGCTCGCAACTTCGACGGAAGAAACGAATCAGGAGCGCGTCTGGGGTATGGTGCAGGGGCTTGCAGAGTCTCTTGGCGACCCATACACGTATTTCTTGCCGCCTGTCGAGAACGAACAGTTCGTTGAAGATCTGAGCGGCCAATTCCAAGGTGTCGGCATGGAAATAGCGGTTCGCGATCAGATTCTTACGGTCGTGGCACCTTTGAAAGGGAGTCCCGCAGAAGCCGCCGGCATACAAAGCGGCGACCACGTATTGAAGATAGACGGCGAAGACACGCGCGGACTTGATATAACAACAGCGGTCGGAAAGATCCGGGGGGAGAAGGGAACAGTCGTGACTCTTACGATACTGCGCGACGGATGGAGTGAACCGCAGGATATCAAAGTCACTCGGGACGTCATCAGTGTACCTGCCATATCGACCACGCTTCGCTCCGACGGCGTGTTCGTCATCGAGCTTGCAAGCTTTACGGCGAACGCCCCGCAGCTCTTCCGTGAGGCGCTCCGAGAGTTCGTTGAATCAGGAAGTTCGCGTCTCGTTCTCGATCTTCGCGGGAATCCGGGAGGCTATCTTGAAGCGGCTGTCGACATGGCGAGTTGGTTCCTTCCTTCCGGTAGAGTTGTTGTGACAGAAGACTATGCAGGACACGCAGGAAGCACTGAGCATCGCTCTCGCGGCTATGACGTGTTCAACGAGAATCTGAAAATGGCCATCCTCGTCAACCGCGGCTCGGCTTCGGCGTCTGAGATCCTTGCAGGGGCACTTCGGCACTACGGCATCGCGAAGCTAGTCGGAGAGCGGACATTCGGCAAAGGCTCCGTACAAGAACTCGTTGATATCACCTCCGGTAGTGCCCTGAAGATAACCGTCGCACGTTGGCTTGACCCGAGCGGTGTGCAAATACCGCTTGACGGCATTGTGCCGGACGTCGAAGTCTCCATCACGCAGGAAAATATCGAAGCCGGAGATGATCCTCAGCTCGAAGCTGCCGCAAAGCTGCTTCTTGGTGATGAATAAGAAAATATGAAAGTTATTTTTCTAAAAGATGTGGGCGGGGTAGGGGTGCGGGGCGCGGTCAAAGATGTGTCGGACGGCTACGCGCAAAATTTTCTTATTGCGCGAGGTTTGGCAGAACAGGCAACGCCTGAAAAACTCGCTGCTCACGAAGCTTCAATGAAAAAGGAAATGGAGGCTCGGGATGAAGATACGAAGGCTCGCGAGGCGACCATAAAAGAATTGAATGGTTTTACGCTGAGCATACAAGCGCGGGCCACGGAGAAGGGCGGTCTCTTTAAAGCCATCGGCCCAAAAGACATCGCACGCGCGCTTTCTGATGCGGGAAAGCACGTACCGGAAGATGCGATAGCGCTTGAGAAGCCAATAAAGACCGTAGGGGAGCACGCCATTGAAATCGCGTCGGGCAGCGCCCGTTCGCGGATAACGGCCGCAGTGGCGGCCGCTTAAACAACGTCTACGACGCGGCGGGTCTTGAACCGTCCGTCAAAATTGGTCTTTCGCTTCGTGCGGAAACGAACAACGCCATTTGCCATTGCGAAGAGGGTGTAGTCTTTTCCGACCCCGATATTCCTGCCCGGGAGTATCTTCGTGCCGCGTTGGCGGACGATTATCTCACCAGGAGCGACTTTTTGGCCGTCAGCGCGCTTTACACCGAGGTATTTCGGATTCGAATCGCGCAGGTTTTTCGCTGTCCCGCCGGCTTTCGTTGTTGCCATAAGAACCACAGAATACACGACATCTGCCGCAAAATCAAGAGGCGGCAAACTTTCGTACTTTATACTTCATACTTTATACTACCTGTATGCTAGTCGTTGACGTAGAGGCCTCAGGAACAGAGCCAAAAAAGCACTCCATCGTGTCAGTGGGGGCGCTTGACCTCGCGAACCCCTCGAACCGGTTTTACGGAGAGTGTCGCGTCTGGGATGGCGCTCACATCATGGACGAGGCCCTTGAAGTGAACGGTTTTACAAAAGAAGAGATAACGGACCCTAAAAAACAGAGCGAGGCCGACCTCATTCATGCCTTTCTACAGTGGAGCGAGGGGCTGGAGGAGAGGACGCTTGCGGGGCAGAACGTGTCGTTCGACCGCGATTTCTTGAAAGCTGCCGCCGAACGCGCGGGGCACACCGATTGGCAATTCGCGTACAGGACCATTGATACGCACACGCTAGCTTACATGCACATGGTGACGCACGGCACTCAGCCGCCCGTCGCGCATCGCCGTTCCGCGCTCGACTTGGACGCAGTTCTCAATTATGTCGGTATTCCCGCGGAGCCGACGCCGCACAACGCGCTTACGGGAGCGCTTTCGCACGCGGAATGCATCTCGCGTCTCCTCTACGGGCGAAAATTACTCCCCGAATTCAAGGAGTTTGAGATCCCGCGCCGTTAGGGCATACTGAAGATATATGGAAATCCTGATAATCCTGCTCATCGTGATAGTCATCGCCGTTATTGTTCTTCGGCAGATTAACCAGTACGAGCGGGGCGTCATGTTCCTCATGGGTAAATTCACCGGTATCAAAGAGCCCGGGTGGCGCATCGTCATACCGATCTTCCAGCAGATGCGGAAAGTGGACATGCGCGTGAAAGCCGTTGACGTGCCGGAGCAGAAGGCCATCACCAAGGACAACATCGCGGTCGGCGTGAACGCGGTCATCTATTACAAAGTGTCGGACGCGGCGAAGGCCGTTCTCGAAGTGGAAAACTTTATTTACGCGATGAGCCAGCTCGCACAGACGACGATGCGAAACGCGGTAGGGGAGGTGGAGCTCGACGAGCTTCTTGCGCAGAGAGACAAGATATCGGAACGTATTCGCGGGGTTGTGGATGAGGCGTCCGATCCGTGGGGCATCAAGGTCTCGAACGTCGAACTGAAAGACATCGCGCTCCCCGCCGACATGGAACGCACTATTGCGAAACAAGCGGAGGCAGAACGCGAAAAGCGCGCAGTCATCATAAAAGCAGAAGGAGAGGCCATCTCGGCCGAAAACATGGCAAAGGCCGCGAACATACTCGCATCGGCTCCCGGAGCGCTTCATTTGCGTACGCTCCAATCCATCAATGACATTTCGTCAGACGACTCCAACACGATTGTTTTTGCAGTGCCGCTCGAAGTATTGCGCGCGCTCGACAAACTTTCCGGTAAGTAATCTCTTCAAAAAGACCCCCCACCAGTCGGAGGGTAGGGGACGGTGCCCTGAAGGGTTCATTTGGAGCCCTCTCCCCAAATATTTTTCAGCGAGTTGGGGGAGTCTGCACATTGTGCAGATTTTTTTGCGAACAAACTAAGCACGCATATGGTAAAAGATGCGCACGACACGCAGAGAGGTAAAAGGGTGTTGACAGGGCAGTGGTCTAATGTGTTCTAGGCCTAGGATGGCCGAGATAAGGGACGTCGCACAATATATCTTTTGCGACGTTTAGCTCTAGCAAAACATCGCAAAAGATAGCGGCCATTGTGCGACTGCACCTTGCCGTCGCACAATGGCCTTATACGATCCATAGGACGCTACAATGTCTTATATGCAGTATTCTGATCGCATATACGCACTTCTGACTCCCCTCGAACGTGCCTTGCTCAAAAAGCTTTCGACGCCGCAGAAAATCCAGGATTACCTCGATACCCTCCCCATTAACTTTGAGATGACCGGAGAGACCTGTATGTCGCCTCGGGCGACCATACGGGCAAAAACAGCCCATTGTATCGAAGGGGCCTTTCTGGCGGCCGCGGCCTTGGCATACCACGGCCTGGAACCCGTTTTAATGGACTTCCAGACGCTTCCGGACGATGAAGACCACGTGGTGGCGCTCTTCCGGCAGAACGGGCGCTGGGGCGCGATATCGAAGACCAATCACGCCATCCTTCGCTATCGCGACCCCGTCTATGCGACGCCCCGCGAGCTCGCGCTGTCATATTTCCACGAATACCTCATGTGGGACGGCCGGAAGTCGCTTGTTGCGTATTCAAAGCCGTTTGATTTACGTCGCTATCGGCCGGAGAAATGGGTCACCTCGGAAAAGAGCCTCGTATGGCTCGCGGATACCCTTGATGACGCCAAGCACTTCCCTATCGTCTCGAAAAAAAATCGGCGCCTGATCCGCAAAGCGTCGAATGTCGAATTACGCGCGATGAAAATCGTGGAATGGAAACCGCCGAAAAAATTCAAGAAGCGCGGCTGAATCAGAGATAATCCATCGGGTCGAGATAGGCGTTTTGCGCGGCTGTTGGCATAACGACGCCTTGCTTCGCGCACGGCGTCGTGGCCGGCAACCCGTTCTCCCGATATACCGCGCCTATATCTCGGATCTGGACTCCTTCAGACGCAAACACGGTGAAGTGCAGGTGCGGGCCCGTTGCGTAGCCTGTAAACCCGCTGAAACCGATGACATCACCAGTTGAAACGGCGTCACCGCTGACCACGTTAATTTGCGAGAGGTGCGCATACAGGGTCGAGAGACCATTCCCGTGCTTTATTAGTATCCATTTTCCGTAAGAGTAGCAGCCGCCGCCATCGGTGTTTCCTGTCCCGAGAACGGTTCCGGAAAGCGCGGCTTTGACGGGCGTCCCGATCGACGCGCGGAAGTCGACGCCGTTGTGCGTACCAGAAGCGTAGAGGCGGCCGGAATCAGAAGTTTTTCCAAAGTACTGCGTTAGGCAGTTCTGGTTCCTGCCCATTTGAGCGTTGCATAGGGCGTTGACGATGTTATCCAAGGGCCAGCGCAGTATTCCCCGTCCCGCCGGAGGCACGCGCGAAGGGTCGAGCGTGAACTGCAGTTTTGATTCGAGTTCTTCCATGGCGCGCTCGAACGCGGCTTTGGCCGCCTGTTTTTCCTTGAGAAGCGCCTGATAGTTCGATTCCTGGGATTTCGTCTGTGCGAGGAGTTCATTCTGCGCGCGCTTTGCCGCATCCAAGGAACCCTGTTCCGAAACCAGCTTTTTCTGCTGTACGACAAGTTGCGCCTGCTTGTCCTCCGTTTCGGTCTTCGTTTCGGTCAGAGTATTTTTCTGCACGGAAAGTTCCGTGATGTCTTCACGCATTGCTTCCTGTATCTGCCTACCCTCTTCCATGTCGTCCCAAAGGGTCGAAAGCGTCGAAGAAAGCACATCAAGAACAAAGCTCCGCGTCTCCGATTCGTTGAGACGCCGTAGTGATTCCGCGAGCCCCGCCTCATTGACGCTTATGGCGCCTTCGGCGCTCGCGATGCCGCGCGAGAGATTCTGTATCTCAAGTTCGAGCGTCCCTATCCTGTTCTTTGTCACGCTTATGGAAGCCGCTATCTTTTTCCGGGAGACATCTATCTGCGCGAGCGTGTTCTGGAGCGTTTGCTTCTGCGAACCGAGAGTGTTGAGCTGCTTCTCAAATGCGGCTATCTCCTTGTTCAAAGCCTCTATCTGCGAGCTATGCGCCTCTATCTGCTGTCGTATTTCAGCCGCGGACTGTCCGAGCGCCTCCGGAGGCGCCGCGGACACGCCGACGAGAAGGAGCGCGAGCGCGATGGCGATGCGGGAGTGCGTCATGCTTTGGAGGTAAGAAGACTAAGCGCGGCTTCAATCCGCTTCAGGACGGCGTCTTTGCCTATCGCCGCACCGACTAGAAAAGGGTCGGGGGAGCGCTCTTTCCCCGTGAGGGCGTAGCGCAAAGGCCACAACACGGCAGCTCTCCCCTCGTTTGTCGCATAGTCCCACACCGAATCCTTGAGCCTCGTTTCGTTCCATTCGGCGGAAGGAATTTCGTCAAATATTTTTTGTACGTGCTGTAAGTGTTTTCGCGCGGTTCCCGCATCGTTCCCTTTGCCGGGAATGGTGGATGGTTCGGGTGCTGGAGCCGCAAAGAAAAAGTCGAATTCCCCTTCCCCGATGAGAGTTCGAAGGTCCTGCCACACACTGATCCGCTCCCGCACAAGCGGCATAATGCGCTCTCCGGCCGCCTCGTCCCACGATATGCTTCGTGCTGAAAGTTCGCTCTTCATGATAGTTATCGCCTCGTGCGCGAAAGAGCTTTCTGGCTCTTTCAATAGATACTGACGGTTGAACCAGCGGAGTTTTTCAATATCGAACACCGCCCCGCTTTTATGAAGATCTCCTATCTCAAACTCCTCTATCATCTCTCTAAGCGACAGAACTTCCCGCGCCGAAGGCGGCGTCCAGCCTAAGATGGCGATGTAATTTAAAAGCGCTTCCGGCAAAAAGCCCCGTTCACGATAGCTTTTTACAGCGACGTCGCCGGTCCGTTTGGAGAGCTTCGACTTATCAGTCCCGAGATGGAGCGGATAATGCGCATATTCTGGGCGCGGATAGCCGAGAGCCTCTTGAATGAGTATTTGGCGCGGAGTATTTGAAATATGGTCTTCCCCGCGAATGACGTGCGTGATGCCCATCTCTCCATCATCAACGACAACCGCGAGATGGTAGAGGGGATCATCAATTGCGCGCGCAATGGTGAAATCACCCAATTCGGCGGTGTCGAACGTGATGTCGCCGCGGATGAGGTCGGTGAAGGTTATCTTTTTTCCGGGATTCCGCAGTCGCACGACTTCCACCCGGACGCCTGGCTCCTTCTTGCTTTCCTCTTTCGATACGTACGCTTTGTCCTCGGCTATGAGACGCGCAAGCGCTTCTTTGTGCGACTCGACGAGTTCGGTCGTTCGGTAGAATTCATCCCACGAGAGACCGAGCCATTTCAACTGCTCGATGATGTCTTCTTCGTATTCGCGCTTGCTCCGTACTTTGTCGGTATCTTCGCTCCTGAAAATGATAGTTCCGCCGTGTTTCTTCGCGAATAGATAATTGAGGATGGCCATGCGGGCAGTGCCCACATGGCAAAAACCCGTCGGGCTGGGGGGGAACCGGACACGCACGTTCATACCTTTTCGTGTTCAAGCGCGGTTTCGAGGAGGATCTCGGCGATCTTTTTCCCGGCCGCTGGGCGCGCGAACGTCGTGGCGGCCTCGCGCATCTGGTTCCGCAATGTTTCATCGTCCATGATGCGACCTATTTCGGCGACGAGGAGGTGCGGCGAAAGATTTTTTTGTTCAAGCACGGTCGCGGCTCCCGCACGTGCATACGAAAAGGCATTCTCTGTTTGGTCATGCGATATTTCTGTCGGTATAGGCACGAGGATGGCGGGGATTTTCCACGATGCTATCTCAAAAATAGTTCCGCTTCCTGCGCGCGAAACGACGACGGAGGCAATGCCGGCCGTCATGCGGAGCGCAAGCGTATTCAAAAGCCCGAACGAACGGTAGCGCTCTTTGTAAGGCGAATCCCTAAGAACGACATGTGCCACTCCTTCGACCTCATCATGATTCGCGGTGCCTGCCTGGTGGACCACATTGTAGCGCTCGACCAAGGCCGGAAGCGCGCTTAAGACTGCCTCATTCATCGCAACGGCTCCTTGCGAGCCGCCCATGATGAACACCGTCGGCACGTTCTTATCGAGCTTCAAGAATTCATGACCGCCTTCTTTTGCTGGGTTCTCTATTTCTCTGCGTATCGGGTGACCCGTGCGCGCTATCTTGTCGAGGTATTTTTTCGGAAAATGGGTAGCGGCATCAGGATGAGCGAGTGCTATCCAGCGCGCGAAGCGCGCGGACCAGAGCGATACGCGTCCGGGTACGGCGTCTGCATCATAGATGACGACCGGGATGCCTAAGATGCGTGCGGCAAAAAGCGTCGGAAATGCCGCAAAGCCGCCGGTCGAGAACACGACATCCGGGAAAAGACGGAAAAGTTGGAATGTTGCACTTATGAGCCCCCATGCCGTCTTGAAGTAGTCGAAGAAATTGAGCATGCTCGCGTACCGGCGCACCCGCCCGGCGGTTCCCGGGACGTAGTGAATGTCATGTTCTATCAAAGAAGGATTGTCGAAAGCGGGCGGGCCGATGTAGAAGAACTCTGGTTCTATGAGCGTCCGTTCGCGCGCGAGGTCTTCCAGAGCTTGTGCAACGGCTATAAGGGGGTAAAAATGTCCCCCACTTCCCCCTCCGGCAAGCACTATTTTCATTCAGATTATTTTACCACGAGCCTTGCCGGCCTTGGATTACCTGCTATGGCTCTTGTATTTGGAGATATTCAGGAGAATTCCTGCTGCGAAGAGAGAGATAAGCATGGCGCTTCCGCCTTGGCTGATGAAGGTCAGCGGAACGCCTGTCAGGGGTGCGACGCCCAGCATGCCGGCGATATTGATGAATGCCTCGATGGTCAGGTACATTACGATGCCGACGGCTAACAGGCCTCCGAATAGATCGCTTGCCCGGGAAGCGACCGCTATGCCTCGCAGGGCGAAGCCGAGGAAAAGACCGATGATGGAAACGGCGCCGACAAAACCGAACTCCTCGCCGGCTATCGCGAAGATGGAGTCCCCCATTGGCTCCGGCAGGTACGTGAATTTTTGCACGCTTTGCCCAAAGCCTCGCCCGGCGAATCCTCCGGAACCGATAGCAATGAGCGACTGGCGGATCTGGTACCCTTCCGCCTGCGGATTTTGAGACGGGTCAAGGAACGTCGTTACTCTATCAAGCACGTACGGGCGCAGCATCGCGAGTACGGCAATTGCCAAGAGGCCGATGCATATAGTGATGGCGATATCGCGGAATCGCGCTCCCGCAACCACGAATATTGCAAGCACCGAAAAGACGATGATGCCGAGCGTTCCGAGATCCGGCTGAAGTATGAGAAGAACCGTCGGGGCGGAGAGTATCGCAAAGAGACCGCCCAAACTATAGCGGATATCTCCCATACGAGCGCGAACCGCCGAAAAGTAGGCGGCCGCGATGAATATCGTTCCGATTTTCAGCGCTTCAGACGGCTGGAACGACATGTTCGCAATGACAAGCCAGCGCCTGCCGCCGCCATGCTCGAATCCGAGCGACGGCACAAAGACAAGAGCGGTCACAACGAGTGCGGCGATGAAAAGATACGGCGCGAAGCGTCGCCACGTACGGTAATTGATCGTCGTTGCGACGAGAAGCGCCACGAGCCCAACGCCGACCCCGAGCGCCAGATGGTTGAACGCGACCGAAGAAACATTCGACGCACCGCGCGCGAGCGGGCCGAATATGGCAGAGGCGAAAATGATAAGTCCGCCTCCTACCAAGAGCGCGATAAGTATCGCGAGCGGTTTATCAATGCGCGCTTTTCCTCCGGCCATACCCGTCACACGAAATGACTTAATCGCAGGCAATCTGTAAGACGACGCCTGAGCGCGGTTCGAGCACCTGCGGAACGTTTTAAACGATCCTCTCTCTTTTTTGCATCTGCCTGCGATATATATGCCTCGTAATACAAGAGGTCCAACGGTGCACGGTATTTAGTTGCTGTACTCTCGTTTTTGTTATGTTCGACGAGACGTTTGCGAAGATCTGTTGTGTATCCTGTGTACAACCTTTGATCTTTACGGCTTTTTAGTATGTATACGTAGAACATAACAAAGTCATTTCGTGTGGACGGGCATATCTTTAATTCGACGCGAGCGCGATGATGACGCCGATGAACGCGAAGACGACGGAGAATACCCAATAGCGCATGACGACCTTATACCCCGGCCAGCCGAGTGCTTCGAAATGGTGGTGGAGCGGCGCGACGCGGAGGAGTTTCTTACCGAAAAATCGCTTCGATGCCATTTGCGCGATATTTGATGCGACGGTCGCGACAAGAATGATACCGATGACAGGGAGGACCGAAATCCCGACGCCCTCGCCGAGCGAGTCGGTCATGAATGCGATGGTCGCGATGGTGAGCGTGAGCGCCATGGTTCCCGTCTCCGACATATAGAATCGCGCCGGCGGGATGTTGAACCACAAGAACGCGAGGAGGCCGCCGAGGACGGCGGCGGAAAAGGCTGCGAGGTCCACCTGATTCTGCGCAAATGCGATGATGGCGTACGAAGCAAATACCGAGCCAAATACGCCGCCGGAGAGCCCGTCTATGCCGTCTATGACGCCCGATGCGTAGACCGCGAGCGATACCAGGATGAAGAGCGGAATGATGAGCCACCCTATCTCAAAGGGGCCGTAGAATGGGATGCCTACCGTTGTCACATCGAGCTTGTCCCAGAACCACCAGCCGATGAACAGCGAAAGTACGAACACGACAAGGAGGCGGTACGGAATGGGGACTCCTTTGCCCTTCGGACGGATGATGAGAAGGTCGTCAATGAGACCCGCGAATGCCCCGACAAGGAGCGCCGCAAGTGGTATCCACGTTTGATTACGCGAGAGGAAATCAAGTTTCAAGATAGCCGCATCTGGAATGAACCGCGCAACGAGCGCTATGCCGACGATGGTCAGGGTCGCGCTTCCCCACACGACGATGCCGCCCATCCGGGGTGCGCGCACCTCGTTCGTTTCGTGCAGGCGGTTAAATTCCGCTGCCTCGGTCCCGTCCAGCGCTGTTTTTCCCGGCTGTTTCTTCCACGCCTTGTATTTATAGAGATAGTGCGTGAGGACGGGCGTTATCGCCATGCCAACGACGAACGAACCAATGGCGGGAACGAGTACTTTTACGATGTTTGGCAGCATGTGGATATTGTACTTCCCTACTCCGAGGCGATCGTGTTTCTCGCCGCTTCGACGAGCTTTTGAATGTCATTGAACCGCTCCGTCGGCGTAGAGCCGAGAACGACGGCGACGACGGGGCGCGCGATACCGACGTCGAACACGACTGCGAGATTCCCGCCCGCGAGGTCCGTGAAGCCGGTTTTACCCAGTATAAGGCCGGGTATTTCCCGTTCGAGAAGATTCGTGTTGTGCACATTCACACGCAAGCCACTCTGCGAGGTCAAGGTCACATCACCCCGCGTCGTCGCCGAAAAGGCTTCCGGATTTGTTTCTGCGGCATAGGCGAAGAGAAGCGCCATATCGCGCGCGGAACCGTACGCGCCGGCCAACGTGGTCGACACATCAAGGCCGGTCACGTTGAGAAAATGGGTGGCTGAAAGCCCGAGTTTTTCCGCAAGATCGTTCATGCGCCAAAGTGCCGGACTTTCCGACGAAGCGTCGCGGTATTTCGCCCGCAATGATTCTCCGGCCACTCCCGCAAGGATATCCGCCCCTTCGTTCGAAGAAGCGGCAAGCGTGAAATCCAATACATCCCGCACCCGCCAGCGCTCGCCCTGAAGTAGTTGGTCCGGGTATCCGACCTGGAACATGTTCCGCGGCAGTGTGAGCATGGAATCTGGTGGCAAGACTTCCGACGCTACGAGCGCAAGCGGCACTTTCGTAAGAGACGCGAGCGGCAATTGAACGTCTGGATTTTTCGCATACAACACTTTTCGCTCCGCAATATCGACGACGATAGCGCTTTTTGCGACGAGAGAAATATCCTTAAAATGATTTTCAGCGGCGCCGGCAGCGGCGACCTGCGTCTCGCCCCCGGGGCGCGCCGCGAAATCGACGGCGAGGGTCAAGCCGATCCCGAGTATGACGGCGAGCGCGCCGAACCCGGCGAGCGTCGCACGAGGAGAGACCAACGCACTGGACATGTGCGGCACGTCTCCTGTTTCGTTATCCAAAGGTCTCATGGTCTTTGTCAGTAGCGCTAGCAGCTTCGAAGCGAGCGAGCTCCGCGGCTGTTTCAGCGTAGTTTGGAAGTTCGTTCACGTTCGCGACGCCGAGGTGCGCCAAGAGTTCTGCCGTCGCTTTATATAGGTACTCGCGTCCGTCTTCGGGGTTCCCCTCGCGCTCCAAAAGCCCTCTCGCAAGGAGCGTCCGCAGGGTCGAAGCCGTGTTCACGCCGCGTATGTAATCAATGCGTGCTCGGGTCGAAGGTCCGCAGTAGAGGACTATCGCAAGCACTTCAAGCCCGGCATCCCCTATTTCGCGCGAAAGTTCCTTTTCGAGGACTTCGCGCACTGTTTCCGACGCGGCTTTGGCGACCGCGAGTGTCACCTCGTTCCCCGTATCGATGAGTGTAAGGCCGCTGCCTTCGAGACGCGCTGAAAGAACAGAGAGCGCCTCGGCAAGCTCTTTGTCATTACAGGAGAGTCGGAGGCCTAGCTTTTTGCGGGTCATGGAACCGCCCTCGACGAACAGAAGCGCTTCGGCAGAAACGGCAAGGTCTTGGGGTGTTTTTGAGGGGCTCATATGCATTAGGCGCCGTAGCGCGGGGTGCCGGTGGATTCGGCGCTCAAGATGATATCTTCGAAAAGACGCTCTTGCGTCATGCTGATAGAGCCCGAACGCACGAGTTCGAGCGCCGCAAGAAAATAGACGATGGTGTCATACTTGTTCCTCGAACGCGTGAGTTCTTTAAAGCTTGCCTTGACCGCCGAAGTGAGCCGCGTCTTCAAGTTCGAGATAACGTCTTCAAGCGCTAAGACAGGCGCCACCATGGCCTGCTTCAAGGCTTCGGGGCGCGGCAGGATGTTGATGATGCGCGCCACGGCATTCGCGATGACGCCGACACTCGCTTCGCCCGGAAGAAATACGCTTTCGCGCGCCGGAGCACGGTAGGCAAGGACGATCGGGGCGCGTCCCCATTCCTGCCGCAGGCTCTTCGCCATTTTTCGGATGAGCGCGTAGCGTGCGAGGCGGCGTTCCAGTTCTTCAACGCTCTCTCGTTCGTCTTCGGAAAGCGTGAGCGTCGGAAGAAGCGTTCGCGATTTGATAAGGAGCAGGGTCGATGCGACGAGAATGAATTGCGCGGTCTCTCCCAGCGGAAGTTCGGGAAGTTTTTCGACGTATGCGAGGTACGCATCGGTGACTTCAGCGAGCGAAACTTCGGAGATGGAAAGTTTCCTATCCTCGATGAGGTTCAACAGTGTTTCCAAGGGGCCTTGGAACGACTCCGTTTCGACGTGGAATTTCTCGCTCATGATTCGTCGGTCGAAAGAAGACTGTCTATGCGATTCAAGTCGCGCGGGAACAGCGTCGCTTCTTTTACGTTCGCAAGTTCGAGGAGCCGCGCAGTAAAGCGCTCGAGGCCGGTCGCGGAACCTCCGTGCGGCGGCATGCCGTATTTGAAGGTCTGGAGATAGAAGGAGAAGTTCTCAGCCTTCAATCCCCTGCCATGGATTCGCTCAAGGAGGAGGTCATGATCGTGAATGCGCTGCCCGCCTGTCGTCACTTCGAGGCCGCGGAAGAGAAGGTCGAAGCTCTTTGTGTAGCCCGGGTCGTTCTCGTCTTCATAGGTGTAAAAAGGCCGCTTGCTTACCGGGTAGTGCGTAATGAATACGAAATCAGAGTCGTGTTCTTTTTTCGCCCACTCGCATATTGCCCGTTCGTGTTCGGGTTCGAGGTCTGGTTCTTCGGAAACGTTCAGTATCTTCTGCGCTTCGCGGAGTTTCAAGACGGGAATTGCAGCAGGAATACGCGGTGCTTCGACGCCATGCACAGCCCCCACCTCGGCGACGACATGGCGCACCATGTGCTCGAGCACGCGCATCACATCGGTGTGGTCCTTGATAAAACCCATTTCAAAATCGAGCGATGTGTATTCGGGAAGGTGGCGCGATGTCGAGTGCTTCTCCGCTCGGAACACTTTCGGCGTCGCGAATGCCCGTTCATAGACACCGACCATTACCTGCTTGTAGAGCTGGGGGCTTGTCGCGAGGTACGCTTTCTGGTCGTAGTAGTATTCGACGGGGAACGCAGCTGCTCCCCCTTCCGCATCCGCGCCGACAAGAACGGGCGCTTGAAATTCCGTGAACTGTTCTTTCTTGAGCGCCTCCCGGAACGATGCAATGATGGTTTCCTGCACCTTGAAGACTCGTTTCGCCCTCTCGCTCCGGAGCGTGTAGGGCATGTAATCGAAATAGGTGTCCAAATTCGTTTCAACCCCAAGTTCGAACGGAAGTTCTTTCGCTTTGGATAGTACGGTGAGCGCCAGAATCTCAAGCTCGATGTCGCCGTTCTGGACCTTTTCGTTGATATTTTTTTCCGGGCGCTTATTCACCTTGCCCTCGACGGAAACGACCCACTCCGGGCGCACTTCCTTTGCCGCTTCCATCGCGGCGCTTTTCGGAAGCACGACGCCTTGCACGCTTCCCGAGCGGTCGCGTATGTCAAAAAATACGAGCTTGCCCTGATCGCGGCGGACGGAAACAAATCCCTGCACCAACACAGTGTTTCCCACCGAAGCCGACAATGCATTGATGAGCGTTCGTTCCATATGATTTATGACAACAGCACGCCTACTTTTTGGCGCACGTCGCGCATCTTCGCTTCAGCCGCTTCGCGGGCCTCATCGCTCCCCTCTTTCAATATCTGCTTTACATCGGCATCCGTAATGCTTGCGCGTTTCTCGCGCATGGGCGCGACGACTGCCTCGATATCTTCGATAAGCACTTCTTTGAGGGTCTTGTAATTGCCTTTGTTCTCCCGATAAAACGCTTCAAGCTTGCTCTCGTCCTTGAAAAGCCTGTGAATCGCGTACACGATTTCCGGCCGATCCCCCTTAGAATCCGTAACGATCCCCATCACGGCCTTTGTTATTTCCGCCTTCGTGCCGAAGAGCGGGATGGTGTTGCCGTAGCTTTTGCTCATTTTCTTGCCGTCTGTCCCCGGAACGACCGCGACGCTCTCGAGAATCTGCTCTTTCGGTTCTTTGAATGTCTCGCCGTATTGCCTGTTGAATTTCGCGGCTATCTCACGCGTGTATTCGACATGCTGTTTTTGATCTTGCCCCACCGGAACGACATCGGTGTCGTAGAGAACTATGTCGCACGCCATGAGGACCGGATAATCGAAAAGGCCCACATTCGTTTCAAGTCCGCGTGCTTCTTTGTCTTTGTATGCATGCGCAAGCTCGAGAAATGACATCGTGACGAGCGTATTGAACACCCACGCGAGTTCCGTGTGCTGCGGGACTTGGGACTGTTGGAATATGACCAGCTTTTTCGGGTCTATGCCGGCCGCAACGTAGTCGCGCACGATATCGAGGATATTCTTTCGAAGCTCTTCCGGGTTCTTGAGAGTGGTCAGCGCGTGATAGTCGGCGACCATGAGGTATCCGATATGGTCCTTCTGCATGTCCGAGAGCGGCTTCAACACGCCGAAATAGTTCCCTATGTGAAGCGCTCCGGAAGGCTGAAGCCCGGTCAGTAATTTCTGCATATATGGCCTAAATATAGCAGAAAATGAGGTAATTTCTATGTGGCGGGCAATTCAACGATGAACTTTGAACCCTTCCCCTGCCCCTCTGATTCCGCCCATACTTTCCCGTCATGACCTTCGACTATCTTCTTTACGATGTAGAGACCGTAGCCGGTCGAATGCACATTCATTTTGAGCGAATCCTTGCCGTGGCCTCCTTCCGTGAAGAGTTTGCCCATGTCTTCAGGGGTTATGCCGACGCCGTTATCCTCGACGGTAAAGCGAATGGTGTTACCCGTCCGCGATAACCAGACGCGGACACTGCCGCCCGTGAAGGTGTACTTTATGGAATTATCGATAAGATTTCTGACGGCATGGTGTCTCAATTTATCTTCATCGCCCGTTACCGTGTACGAACCATCGCTCGCCGAGAACTCAAGCTTTATCTGCTTTTCCTCCGCAGAAAGCCGCAACTCCGCGACAACACCCTCGACAGTCGCCTTGAAATCGAAGGTTTTCTTCTCATAACTCACCGTTCCTTTCTTCAAATTCGAGGCATCCAATATCTCCATAACGGTGGCGACGCCCTTGCGCACTTCTGCGAGCGCTGAACGTGACATCGTTTTGAGAGCGTCGGGAATCGCTCCATAGTCTCCTTCCGCGATAGCGGCGAATCCTGCCTCGCTTTTCGTGAGGTAGCCCTTGATCTCGTGACTGATGAAGTGAAGCAGTGATTCCTGTTCCCTGTTCGCGACCTCGAGCTCTTTCTCCTGCAGCTCGATGAGTTCGCGCTGCCGTATCTCCTTGCGAACACTGACAACTAACAAATATCCCATCAGCGCAAAGAAGAAGAGCGTGATTACTATGATCGGTCTCGCACTTTCCATCGTCTCTAAAAGGAGTACGGAGAAGAGCAGTATCCAAAGGCTCATGACTAGCGCGCTCGTTGCAATGACGCGTACTCGAAAGGCGTGGAACTGCACGATGAGATACATGACGATGCCGAGGAAAATCGGCATACCGAAAAGGCCATACTGTGCGATTGCCCAGTCTTCCGAGAAACTCCCGACAATATTCCCCGAATTAAAGGCAAGCAGGAACAGTGTGATGCCGGTGGCAAGCAGTGATATTTGGATCCTCTTAGACCGTTCGAGGGTTCTCCTTAAAGCATATATTGCATAACCGACGACCCCAATAGTGATGAATATCTCGATAAGATACGCGTAGTGCCACAGCGCTCCCTCGATGGCTTCACGGTCGCAGTTCGTGTAATCGAACCCCGTGAGATTCAAGGATGTCGGGGCAAGAATAAGGAAAGGTATGAAAAGTCCGAGGCCTAAGAACTTTGCGGTCGGCGGCGCGTCTTTTCCTGTCACAAAAACATAGAGAAGGTATGCAGCAAAAAGATATATCAGTAAGTCCAAATATATGAGTGCTGACCAAAAAAACATTATCGCGTTCGGGTCTTTCTCGGCCCAAAGGATCAGGTCAAATAGACACCAGGTTATGAATGTTCCCGCGAGAAGGACGAATATATTATTTACGAGTTGACGATTACGACTTTTCCAGACAATAAGGGCCAGTATCAAGCTCCCAAGTGCAGGAAAAATATGCGAGTAATAGATGAGCGGAGAGAATACGTTGTCGGAAACGAATAGGTATGGTGCATCATCCCATTCGCACGCGAGAGCGTCTTCAGCGATTAGTTGGCGCGCACTGCCCGACCCTGCTTCCGGATCTACGAAAATCTCATAATTACCGACAATGCCATATCGGACGAATAAAACTGACGCCGAGATTATTATCCCGATGACAATGATTTCTGGAATGTAACGCGAATAGCGCTCTAACATATTTTAGGCGTTAGCCATCAATATGCCCTAAGCGTACCACGTTTTTGAGTGAGCTTTATCTACCCCTTTTGATACCTGTGTACTTTCGATTGGATGTAGTTGCGCAGGTATAGGCGCTGGAAATTTTTTGGCACGTACGGCATGTGCTTGCTGAAGACGGAAGGCGGCACGGTATAGATCGCACGAATGTATTTCCTACAATTCTCCGTTCCGCACTTACAGGCTATGCTCATGAACGGATCGGCGTCAGTCATCGAGTAATCAATGTGTATTTCTTGACCTTTCTTTATGTCTCGGAGCGCTACCAGCGTTTTGGTCCCGGCGATTGCGGCATTGGCATCGCAAGAGTGATTTATGTAACGGAACGGAGTTCCGCGCGTATCAAACCAGGAATATTTGCCGGCACCTATCCAATGTTCAATTGCCTTTGAGTCTTTCTTCGAACGAACGACGCGTTTAACCTTAGGTACGCGAAGATACTGGATGCGCTCCCCCCTTTTTATGTCTTCGTCGGCGAACATTCCTTTCCCATGTATGCGGCTCGAAAGGACTTTGATTCTCTTCATAATAGTACCAGTCAGTGTTATCTCGAATATATATCTCTACGTACATATCTGCAAGAGTACAGGACTGCGGCCCGGAGGTCGCAGTCCCTATTCAGCGGCATGAAGCCGATGCTTTCGGCGTTCAGGACGGGAGAGCCACGCTATCATCCCGTGAAGTAGGGCATTACTCACGGGGTACAGCAATAACACCGTCCACCACCCGCCTTCTTCAATAATGGTGGTGACGCCGAGGATGGTGTACGCGCATGCCCAAATGGTCCACGCGAAAGGCCGTTCCCTGGATGGATCCCGCCACGTGCTTCTCAGGATCGGAATGAATGCGGTTATCGTCGTTGCATTCGAACCGAAGAGAATAACGAGCGCGGCAAGCGAACGGTCAGCCTCGTCAAGAAGCGTTGCCACCGTCAAGACCCACGTTCCAAAATATAGAACGGTCAACGCGATATCGTACTTGAACGCGCGAACCTCCCAGACATCTTCCCAGCCCCTTGGCCACCTTAGGGTTCCGCGTTTTGCGCACAAAGCGGCAACAATGATGCCCATCAGTGCACATGTTGCGGGTAACGCCAGAAGAGCGTTCGATGCATGGTTGTCCCATTCGAGCACGGTAAGCAAGATGGTTCCATACGCAAACATGAGCCATGTCGCGGCATTAGGTTCCACTGTCTTGCGCACCGAGTCGTACAGGTAAAGAGCGTAACCGACGGCCTGCAAGAAAGCCGCGATTACGCCGAAAACTTCGACGTATCGAGACACCTGTAAGCCTCCTTCTCAATTTTCGGGGTAAGATTCCCGAGGCGGTTTATCCGCCGCTTTTTGTATTAGAGCACAATAATCCGAGACAGGCAAAACTTAAATCACGGGCTGTGCACGACTGAGGCGCCAAAAACCTATGCGGGCTGCAATGAACCCATGAGTGAATACATTGATTATGGGGTAGAGAAAAAGCTCATCGAAACCGCCTTGTTCGATAACGGTGACAATAGCAAGAACGCCGTATGCACAGCTCCATATGATCCACGGGATTGCGCGCTCGTGCGATGGGTGGTAGTACACCTGTCGCAACAGCGGGAAGAACGACGTAAAAATACCGATGTTCCAACTCGCGAGAATGAGTATCGTCGCGATGTCTTTGCCCGCCTCGTCGATGACCCCTTTGGCAAGCAGCACCCAGATGCTCGCGTACGTGATTGTCAGGAGTACGTCGAATATGAATGAAAATTTTTCAAGCGGATGCTCGGGCCACCATGCGGTCCTGGATTGCCGCAAGCAGTACCAGGCCACGAAGATGCTTGAAATGGCGCATGCCGCCGGAAGGGCGAGAAGCGCAAAAGAAGCGCCTCGATCCCACTCCAAAATGAAAAGAAGCCCGGTGCCATACGCGAACATGAGCCACGACGTTCCGTTCGGAAGGATGTCTTTGCGAAGGACGCGCGAACCATATACAAGATATCCGGCGGTTTGAAGCGCTGCCGCGACTATCCCGAGTTCAACAATATCTATCATAACTGTTTAAGACGGCGGCCTCCTTGCGGAGGCACTCAATTCCCTTTCGGGGTACACACAAGCACTCTACCAAGGGGCCGGAGGCTGAACAAGCGACGTATGGTGTCCGGCCAAAGTGCCTGCCTTCAGCGATTCGCAAGAGCGGTGACCGCGATTATGGCGGCAATAAAGCCGATAATAAAGCGCGGACTAAGCCCACTCACCAGAACCGTGTAGGCGGCGGCGACGGTCACTTGCGTAATGGACCATATCATCAGGTAGGTGCCGATGCGGTTTGATTGCGTGATACCAAGCATTGCTGCGATGAGGAGCAGCACGCCTCCGCATAGGACGGCGGCCAAGAAAAGCAATCCCCAGTTAATATCTCCGACAGGCACCTTTATCACGTTAAATGCCAGTAATGCGAGAGGAAGAGAGGCGACCGCGCCGCCAAGCACGAATACCAGTGGCATGTAGGGGCCATTCAAACCGGACAATTTCAGCGCAATAGGCCATCCGCCGGAGCAGATGCCGGCGGCCAACGCGAGTATCAATGCCGGAAGCCAGGAGGACATAGGATACGTTCAATCTTCAATCCCTTCTTAGAAATCCCAAGACTGCAAATGAGCCGATAAGCCACCAAAAGGCGTACTGTGCGCCGAATATCGTCGTGACGTCAGGCCCGAATTGCCAAAGCGCCGCAAGCGCGGGCACCTGAAGCCATATGACGGCGAAAATTGCAACGGT
>QZJK01000007.1 GCA_003599295.1 Candidatus Parcubacteria bacterium
GGTGAGAATGCGCGCGACTGCGCGCTCTATTCCCTCAAGAAGAAAGGGAGAATGCGTGTCGCGCTCGTAATCGGGATTTAAAAATACCTCTATTCGTTCCGGGTCTTCGAGCCCGCGTTTTGAGAGAAGCATCTGGATGAGGGGAGACATCGCTCAATAGTATATCCCAATCACCTGCCTTATACTGAACACGTATGTCAGTCGATTGCATCTTTTGCAAAATAATCGGGGGCGAGCTGCCGTCGTATACAGTCTATGAGGATGAGAAGGTCATTGCGTTCCTCGACATCCGACCGGTGAACGCGGGACACACGCTCGTCGTTCCGAAGCGTCATTCGCACAACATTTTCGACATCGCACCGGACGATTGGGCGGCTGTGTCCGAAGTCGTACGAAAACTTGCCATTGCGATAGAAAAGGGAGTTGGCGCGGACGGCGTGAACATAGCGATGAACAATCGCGAACATGCGGGACAAGTCGTCGAACATCCGCATGTGCACATCATTCCGCGCTTTAAAGGCGACGGTCTCAAGCTCATGCCGCAAAGAGAATACAAACCGAATGAAGCGGAGGATTCGGCAAAAAAGATCCGCAACGCGTTTTCGTGATCAATACACCGAACACTCTCCCTGATAGAGGAGTGTCGCGCCCGCTGCTCGAAGGAGGCAAGAGTTTGAGTATGTCTTCGGACCCGGTGTTGGCATCATGCAGGCGGGGATCGAGTTGCGACACGCGGGTTCTGGGGGCTGGCCGCAGACCGGCGCATATTCCGCAGTGCAAATGACGCTGTCGCCTACTTTCACCGTCGCGGAGGTTTTCGCCTCCTTTCCGGATGAATTGCGCACAATGACGGTAACGGTATACGTGCCCGCGACTGAATATGCGTGCGTGAACGTGGACGTTTGCGTGAATGATTCTCCGAGACTTGCCGCGCTCGATAATTTGTTCTCATCTCCCCAGAGGACGCGGTACGTTAACGTGCGATTTTCCGGGTCGCTTGCTTGGATCGTCCACGTGCCGACTTCATTTGCGGCGAGAATGGTCGGGCTTGAGAACGATGTGATGACGGGCGGCTTCACTGTGGTCGCCGGAAAGTAACTCGTGCAGTATGGCTTCTGCATCGCTTCGGGCGAGCAGTATTTGAGCGTGCAGGCGCCGAGACCTCCCGGCTCGGAGCGAGCGCAGGAATTGCACCCGTCGTACCATGTTTTGCATAGTGGGTCCCCCGCCGGGTCTGCATTTACGCGACACTGTCCTTCATAGAGGAACGTCGCGCCGTCCGTTTCCATCATGCAGCGATTTCCATACGTTTGCTGGATAGGGTCGCAGGGGGCGGTGATACAAACAATTTGCTTCGAACCGCAGACCGGTTTGTATTCTTTCGTACACGCAATATTCGAACCGACGCGTATCACTTCTTTCGCGAGCGCGATGCGGCCGGCATCCGTGACCGCCGCCGCTGCGCCGAATTGCCACAAGACCGCGGTGTACGCACCGTCAGTAGCGTAGGTGTGTTCAACGACTGCAGGACCTCCGCAGACATCCGGAATTTCAGGATTTTCCGGACAGCGCACTTCTTGCGCAAGGCTTCCATCGCCAAAATCGATAGCGTAGCGGAATGGCGTGAAGCCTCCGACCAGCGCTTTAAATGTTACCGAAAGAGGCGCTGTTCCTGCATGAGGCGTTGCGGAGAAACGGGATGTATCACCTTGTCCGGGAAGACCGCACCATGCCCTGATGCGTTCGCGCGTGATAGGGCCGACGACTCCCGCGCCGTCAACACCTTGTGCGATTTGCCAGCGCGCGAGCGCGGCGGCTGTTATCGGACCAAAATAGCCGGTGGCGTTCGCCGAAAAATACCCTTCTTCGCGGAGAAATTCTTGGAGGCCCATTACATCATCTCCCGAGGCGCCGTGCGAAAGATTCCGATAGAGAACGGCGCATATGCGGTGGCGCGTAGGAGTGTCGGAAGACACCGTGGTCGTACTCGGCGCAGGTGCATTTACGCCTTTAAGAAAGTTCAATTGCTTCGTAAGTTCCGCGACTTTCGTAAGCAATTCTTTTATTTGGGATTGCAATTCATCCGCAGTGAGGGCGGAAGCGGGCTGAACGGCAACGCTCGCCGAAAAAACGAGAATCCCGGCAACTCCTATGCTTGCAAGAATGCGTGTATACATAATTCCACTCCTTTATTGGTACATCATCAGTATAGACGAGCGCGGGGCGCCTTTTCTTTCTCGACTGCGCAAGCCCGTCTACTTCAGTACTTCGATACCGGGGAGGGTTCCTTTCAATAGATACTCGAGCATGGCACCGCCGCCCGTCGAGAGGAATCCGAGTTCCTCTTGCGGGATTCCAGCCGCACGAATGGCCGCGATGGTGTCGCCCCCGCCGATGACCACATTCGCTCCGCCTCTATGCGCTTCGGAAACGAGCGTTGCGATGTTCTCCGTGTATGAAATATAGCCATTCTCGTACATGCCCGTCGGGCCGCTCCAAAGAATACTTTTGGCCTCTGCGATGAACGATGCAATGAGCGCGACCGTGTCCGGCCCGATATCAACTATTTTGTCGTCCGCTGCGACTTCTTCCGGCTTTTTTACGCGCGCCTGCCCGTCTCCTCCTTCCGCTGTCACATCTATAGGTGCAACGAAATGCGGGTTCGAGAGCACGTCTTGCCCTGGCAATTCTTTTGAAATGAGCGAGCGGCCCACCGGAAGTCCCCGCGCTTTAAAGACATCATTCGCGAGTGCCCCTGTAATAAAGACGTGGTCATACTTTTCGAGCAGCAGTTTTATGAGCGGCGCTTTTGTTTCGAATTTCGCACCGCCGAGTATCGCGAAAGAAGGGCTTTTGGGAGCGCGCGCCGCGTCGAGTTCCCGCACTTCATCGCGAATGAGAAACCCCGCGTACGCCGGCAAAAGCTTCGCTACCCCGACTACGGATGCGTGCTCCCGATGCACATCCGGGAACGCATCGCCCACGAATATGTCTGCGAGGCTGGCCAATAATTGCGCGAATGCGGCACCGTTTGTCTCTTCCCCGGGGTCACGGCGCGTATTTTCTAAGATAAGACATTCTCCTTCTTTCAAGGCAGCAACTTCTTTGGGAGCTTCGGCAAAAGGAGTCCCGAAAAAATACATCGGTACGTTCGGCGCAAGCGCTTTCAGCGCCTCGGCAACTGGTTTGATCGATTCGCCCTTGCGACCGAAGTGTCCGGCGATGACGACCTTCGCGCGCGACTTAACCAGATACTCTATAGTGGGAAGTGCTTGCTTCAGTCGAAATATATCCGTCACTCCCCCGTCTTTTGAGATCGGCAGGTTGAGTATCGTGCGCAAAAAAACGCGCTTGCCTTTTAATTCTTTCTCCGATAATTCGTCGAGGCTCTTCATATGTTCGAAAGCGTACTGAGAAGCGCAGTGAACCGAGCAACATCAACGCTGACGTGCCCGACGAGAATCCCGCTGACGTCGCCGTCGCGGAGCATTTCGTCGGCGTTGTCTTCATTCACGGAACCTCCATAGATAACGCGGGTAGAGATACCTTTCGGGCCGTGGGTTTCGACGATGGTCTTCCGAATGAATATCGCCATTTCATGCATTTCGCGCGGGCTCATCGTTTCCTCTCCGCCGATAGCCCAGACAGGCTCGTACGCAACGATAATGTCGGATAGTTTTGAGGCGGGCACTTGTTCGAATCCTGCCTTCAATTGCTCCGCGACGAACGCGAAGTGCGCGCCCGAAGGAGAGCGCTTCGCTTCGCCGACACACAATATCGGGCGCATGTTGGCTGCGAGTGCGGCAGCGACCTGCCGCCCCGCGTCAGTGTTCGACATGCCGCGCGCGCGAACCTCAGAATGTCCTACGAGCGCGTATGAAGCGCCCGCATCTTTTGCCTGACGCATGGATATTTCTCCGGTATGGGCGCCGCCGGCTGACGCTTCCGCTGACTGCACGCAAAATGAGACGCGCCCGCCGGCTCGCCCCTTCGCAAGTTCGCGAAGGTAGAGCGCGGGCGGAGCTACGACAAGTGTTATCGTTCGCGCTTTCGCGGCCGCCTTTTTCGTTACCTCAAAGAGTTTCTTCGCTTCTCGCGAGGTCGCCGGATTCATCTTCCAGTTCGCGACGACAAGCGGTTTCAGCATGTCGCGATTGTACCATGACGAGTTTTATTCCCGGAAAATGGCTACTGTTCGCGCCAGAGAGCGAATCGGTAATCTGTGGATACTGTGGGCGTAAAAGGCGGCGGGGAGAATGCGAGAAGCTGGTCGTAATAGTCATAGCGCTGTTGGTAGCCAGAGATGGTCGAACCGCCGGAACTCCATGCCGTCCCGGTGCGCCCATTCGAGACGACGGTGCCGACCGTTGTGAGTTCGCTCTGAAGCACATATGAGGAGTACGCCTGTCCCACGCGCAAGCTTGGCGGATATGAAGAACTATTGGTGAAAAAATCGCGCCCGTAGTGGCCGCTCTGCGCGACAAAAATGCCGTGGATCTCCATAAAGTCAGGCGAGGTGAGCGGAATAAGCACGTTCCTTTCCGCAATGACGGTGAGCCCATCACTTCCATCATTTGATGCGTATACGATATTGTTGCGAAGATAGACGTCAGGGCTTGTGCCCGAATCATCAGGTGTCGCCGCGACCACGGCGACCTTGCTGCCCACCGTGCCTTCGAGCCACACGCGATCCTCGACGAAGATAAGACTGCATGAAGACG
Source organism: Candidatus Parcubacteria bacterium (assembly GCA_003599295.1). Taxonomy (GTDB): domain Bacteria; phylum Patescibacteriota; class Minisyncoccia; order Phycocordibacterales; family UBA2100; genus UBA10103. The sequence continues at coordinate 4,722 of QZJK01000007.1, forward strand.
GGACGGCATACGTGCCAAGGAGCGTCTCGTTATTAATGATGCTGTATTCCGTCCCCCATCCGTACTGGCTCGAGTATGAGGGTTTCCCTATAGTGCTCGTCACTCGATACACTGTCACCGTGCCGTCCGCATTGAATATGAGGTGGTAGCCGCGATTGTTGACGCTCCCGCTCGCCGGATCGTAATGGATACCGCCGTTATTCTCAGCCCTTGATTGCAAATCGGTAAAGTTCACGCCGATGGCTTCGAAGTTCACGTTCGGCACCGGATAGGTCCACAGTGCGGGATTGCTTCCGTCGCCGACGACACCAGGCGCGTTCGGCTGTGACGGAGAACAATTGTAGTTCCCATCGCAATTCCACGTCGCGACGGCGCTCATCACATCGGAATTGTGAGTCGCGTCCATTCTGATGCCGCCGTTCGAATGGTACGGACCCCGGATGTTCCTGTCGCTACCGGCCCATACATTACTGTTCAAAAGGTACGAGTACTCTGCGACGGAGGGGAGCATATAGCGGACGGAAAGCGTGCGCGGAAATCTCGTGTCGGCATTCGGCACGCCTTCCGAGGCGAGATCTATCCATTGCACGGCATCGCATTGAGAGTTGGCAGTCGCCGTAACTTCAGCGTTGCCAAGCTCGCCGCCTTCTGGATCTTCAACCGTGTATGTGTACGGGGATACCAAACCGACGCCGGTCTGGAGAATCGCCGGATTGTGCGCAAGGAACCAGCGGTAGTATTCGAGGCCTGCTTCCGCGATGTGGAGCGCTTGCTCGCGCGCGTAGAGTGCACGACCGTACTTCGATTGCATGAGAGCATAGCTTGTTACCGTCCCGAGTATCAATCCGAAAATCCCCAGGAATGCGAGGACGAGCATAACCGTGACGCCGGATTGTGAGGTTCGCTTGCGCATATCAATGTCCGATGAGGTTTCGAATAGCCGCCGAGGAACTAAGAGTGAACTGGTTCGGAAGCGCCGCCTCGTTTACGTTAACCGCCAAGTCCACTTTCACGAAGCGGACTGCCGTCCAGTTCGTATAATTCGTGATCTCGGAGCCGAGCTCATCATAATAATGGAACAAGGAAATTCCCTGCGCCACATTGCGTACATGTTCCGCGATAACCGATGCAGTTTCAGCGCCTGTGTAATCCGGCGGGTCTCCCGTAGGCTCGAGAATGCCGCGCATGAGATTCGTGCCTGATATGTAGTAGTGCACGCGCTCGATGAGCGCGTCGCTGTCAATGTCTGCATAAAACACAAAATCATTGGCTGCGATCGAAACTATCGGGAACGCTCCCTGGCTCGAGTAAGCACCCTCGCGGATAGTGCGCACTATCTGTTCAAGCCCGCGCTGAGCAAACGTCACCGCATCCGCTTGTTCTATCGTATACGTATTAGTCTTGTAGAACGAAAGCAACGTCGACACGATAGCGAGCATTGCAAGAGTAAAGACTGATATCCATACGAGAACCTCTATGAACGTCATGCCGCGCGCGTTAGTCACGGATGCGGATCTCATAAGCTTATGAGCACGACTGATAAGAGGGCTCCGTCAAACACCGTAACGTCCGCGCTTCCGTACGTTTGGTATCCGGTCTTCGACACTTCGATCGAATAGGTAGCTTCTTCAAGCCCTTCGAAAAATATCTGTCCGCACGACGATGTTGAAAGCGTCTCGTCATAACCCGTTTTGTAGAGGCGGACGGACGCCCCCGTGAGAAGCGCATTACTCCCGGAAGCACGGACGTCGACAAGAAGCGTGCTCGGATCATACGGAACGACATAAAGCTGTGTCGTCTGCGAGGAAGCGGGGTCGAGAGTTTCCGGCTGAGGATCATCACAGCTTTCTGAAAGCGCGTAGTTTGTCGTGGTCGGCACGCTCAATGTATACGTGTCCCATTCGACGTTCTGGAGCGTGAGCGATGCGCCAGCGCCGCTTGAATGCACTTCGTCGTATTTATACACCGTCGGATTATTGCCAATGGTCTTTAGGCCTTGCATCGAGAATGAAAGGTTTGGGAACGGGCTTGGACCCTCGTATTCGATGGTCCAGTCATCTATGGAAGGAGTCGGGGCGCCCGGGTTCTTGGTTTTCAGTATCGCTCCGATCCGAAGCCCGGGATATGTCCCGGCGGGGATAGTTGATATGTCCACCGATGAAGTGGAGAACCCTGTGGAATTATTCGGCAACACGGCGTCGGGAATGAGCGTCGCGCCGTCCGATGTGTATAGCTGATAGAAAATCTCTGTATCAGAAGGCTCTACGTCGTTCCATGAGAGCGTCTTCCAGCGCGACACTTGTGATGGCGCTATCGCGATCGATTGCACGCTCGCGGTCGGAGGAAACGGAGGGTTACCTGCGAATCTCACGCGACCTCCGGAGATTTCCGTACCGTTAAACACCGCTATCTTGGTATCATTCGCGAATGTGTCTTCCCATGTCGATGGCTCAAGCGCCTTGTACGTTTCCACCGTTTTCGTAGACACAAGATCGATCGCAAATGTCTGCGAGGTCGTCTCGTTGTCAGCAACGGTAAGATGGCGCGGTGTTGGATTCGGGTTCTCTGCCGTAACAGGATACGTCTGATCGGTCGAGTAGCCTGCGCGGGATACTGTTATTTGATAGTTGCTCGCCGCCGGCGCGCCAATGTACGTGACGGCTCCGTTCGAATTCGTGTAGGTCCTGATGTTAATTGCCGGCGAGACTTCCGTATTAATGATATCTACTTGCGCATCGAATACCGGTTCGGCGGCGGCATTGACAACGGTGATGGCGAGTATCCCTCCCGCTACCGCAACCTCGACACCATTCGGGGATGCCCGGCCGACGAGGACGACACTCCGCTCTCCCTGACGAGCCGTCCATGAGACCTCTACACGTATCGTTTTGTAGTCCGTGATGATGCTGTTCTCGTCAAGCTCGCCGAGGCCATCGCCGGGATCATCCGCGTAGAGAACGGACGTGCGGCGCGTGTATTCGATACCGTTCCACGAAACCGTCTCCTCCTGCGGCACGATGCCGGCAGGGATCCCCCCTTCGACACCTATCTGCGTGTAAGAAAGCGAGCGTAAATATTCCATACGCTCGTTTCCGAGTGCGATGGCACCAGCGCGCGCTTTGTTGTTCGTCACGACGTCGAGCGAGAGCTGGAAGGCGGCCGCGATGCCAAGAAATACGATGAGCATGAGCGCCGTCCCGACCACCGTATCGAGAAGCGTTGCACCTCGCGAGCCGGTGTCTCGTATTGCGTATTTCGTATAACGCATGAGATACCAGCGGCGGATTTTATACGCTATACGCCATACCCTATACCGCATACGTTTTAGATGTTCTCCGACAGCTGATAGATGGGCGATATCATCGAAATAGCGAAAAAGCCGACCGCGACCCCGATGAATATCATGAGGAACGGCTCGACGATGGTCGACATGTCTTTTGTTTTCCGGTCAACCTCCTCCTCGTAGAAGATCGCGAGCCGCTTTAGCATTTCGGTCACCTCGCCTGTTTCTTCTCCGACCGACATCATTTCGCCGACAAATGCCGGATATAGGTCCTCACGGCGAGTGAACGCGGCAGACAACGGCTGGCCTTGAGAAACGCCCTGACGCGCTTCGGCGATGACTTTCCTGAAATATGAATTTTGCACGACTTCGCCGACGATCTCGAGGGATGCGAGCACGTCCACGCCGGAAGAAAGAAGGGACGCGAGCGTTCGAGCAGTGCGTGCCGCATTGACCTCACGGACCATTACACCAATAAGCGGCATGCGAAGAAATACGAGATCGAATACGCGTCTTCCCACGGGCGTTCGCGCCGCGACATACACAGCCGCTCCGAGGGCGACGAGGCCTCCAAGCGCAAGTACCGTGTAGTTGACCAAAATATTGCTGACCGCGATGACGAACTGGGTCGATTTCGGCAATTCCGCATTCATTTCGGCGAACGTCTGCGCCAAGGTCGGCACGACATTTATCATCATGAGAATGCCGATGCCGATGATGGCGACGATGATGACTATCGGATATATGAGTGCGCTCCGTATCTTTTTCTTGAGCTGATACATGCGCTCCATCTGGTCGGCGGCGGTAGCGAGAGCACCCGGAAGATCGCCTCCCTCTTCGCCTGCGCGCACCATCGCGACGAATAAGCGGCTGAACGTCTGCGGGAATTTAGCGAGGGCGGCGTGGAAGGTGTCGCCGCGGCGGACATCGCCCGCTATTTGCGCGATTGTGCTTGAAAGTTTTGCGTTCCTCGTCTGGCGTTCAAGGACCGCAAGAGCGCGTGCGAGCGCAAGGCCTGCAGAAAGCATCGCGCCAAGATTCCGCGCCAGAAGTATCTTGTCGTACTGCTTGACGCTTGAGAGCTTCGCGTTCCATCGCGACAGATTCCAGACACTTCGGGTGTCTTCCTCCGTCATCGACACTATCTTCGCTCCTTCCTTGCGGACTATCTCGTAGAGCTCGAAGCGGTCCTGCGCTTCGACTACTCCTTTATATATCTCCCCGTTCGATTTTTCGGCGGTGTACGTAAAACGAGCCATTCAACTAAGTATAGCGCGTAGTTAAGCGCTCTTTTGCTCGAATCGGGCGAATATGTACATAAGGAAGTTTATTCCGAGATCACGCGCAACACTTCTTCTATCGTTGTTACTCCCTGCGCGGCCTTGAAAATGCCGTCTTCGGCCATGGTGAGCATGCCTTCGCTTTTTGCCCGGCTTTCTATCTCATCGGCGGTCGCATTTTTCATGACGAGCTCCTTTATCGACGAAGATACTTGCAGTGTTTCGTAAATGCCGACGCGGCCGGAATAGCCGGACGGACATTCGGCGCTCTCTTTCGGCTTATAGAATGAAACATTTTTCCATGTCGCGTCGCTATGGACGGCCTTTTCCTCCTTCATCGCCTTGAGGACGGCTCCCGCGTCCACTGTTTTCTCGAGATGCGCTTGTTCGTCGCGAGAGAGTTCGTACTTCTCTTTTTCCTGACAGAGTTTTCGGACGAGGCGCTGGCCGACGCAGATGCGGAGCGTTGAAACGAGAAGGAACGGCTCGATACCCATGTCGAGAAGGCGCGGAATGGCGCCGGCGGCGGAATTGGTGTGCAACGTCGAGAGCACGAGGTGACCCGTGAGAGACGCGTTTATCGCGAGAGACGCCGTTTCTTTGTCGCGAATTTCCCCCACCATCACGATATCCGGGTCCTGGCGCACAAGCGCGCGCAAACCGTTCGCGAATGTGAAACCTATTTCCGGACGCACCTGCGTCTGGTTGATGCGCGCCATTTGGTATTCGATAGGGTCCTCGATGGTGGAGATGTTCACGTGCGGCGTGTTCACGATGTCGAGAAGCGTGTAGAGCGTCGTCGATTTGCCGGCGCCGGTCGGCCCGCACGCGAGTATCATGCCGGTCGTCGCGCGGGTCGCATCATGCATGCGCTCGAGCGCCGCACCGTGGAATCCGATGGATTCGAGCGTGAAGCCGGAAACGGAGTCCCGCAAAAGACGCATGACTATTTTCTCGCCGTAGTAGGTGGGGAGGACCGACACGCGGAACGAGACTTTCTCGCCGCTCGATTCGGCGCTGAAACGCCCGTCTTGCGGCAAACGGTGCTCATCGAGCCGCATGCTCGCCAGGACTTTGATGCGCGCGGTCACCGCGGCCGCGGCATGTTTCGGGAGTTCCATCGCGTCATGGAGGATGCCGTCGATGCGGTAGCGGATGAGGAGCGATGATTCCATCGGTTCGATATGAATGTCGGAGGCTCCCTGCGCGTTCGCGTGCCGGAGCAGCGTATCCACGATGCGGACCGCAGAAACGCCTTCGGCCATCTTGTGGAGGTCTTCGTCTTTGACCTCGCCCGTCTTTTCAAGCGCTGCGGTCTCTCGTTCGATGACATCGCCGAGGTTCGCTTTGAGGCCCTGCTGGTACTGCTTCAATGCGTATTTGATGCTCGCCGCATCCGTGAGGCGGGGCAGCACTTTGAGCCGCGTTTTTTTCTTGATGAAATCGATGGCCGCGAGGTCGTCGGTGTCGAGCATCGCCACCTCCAATTCATCGCCGTGGTGGCCATATGCAATGATGTTGTTCCTGCGAGCGACCGGCTCCGGGATAAGCGAAAGGGTGTCGTATTTTATGTCGGTCCCGGCAAGTGAAACGAACGGGATCCCCAAGATGTAGGCATAGGTGCGGCTCAATTCATCCTCGCCGATAGCGCTGTGCGCTTTCAAGACGTCGCCCACCGACGTACCGCTTTCTTTCGCCTCTTTTTCCGCTTCGTCGAACAGCTTTGTCGAGACGAGCCCCGCGTCGGCGAGAAACGATTTTAAATGCGTATCCGAGATGTACATGTTGCTCTATTATATACCGCTATATACCGCGATACTTCAGGGATTTGACACAGGTGGGTAAAGATATATACTGCCTGCATTGGTTCCGCCCTTGGGCGGACGCTTTTTTTAAAAGTCTTTACTACAAGCTATTGTATGGCACTACTTGACCTCAAATCATTGAACGCCGCCCTTGATGAGCTCCAGCAGGAGCGCGGCATTTCGCGCGAAAGCGTTATTGACGCCCTTTCAACGGCGCTCGCCGCCGCCTACCGCCGCGAATACGGCAAGCGCGGGCAGATAATCCGCGCGAATTTCAATCCACAAACGGGCGACATGGAATTTCGTCAGGCGAAAATAGTCGTCGACAAGACTCTGGTGCGCGCCGAAGACGAAGAGCTCGGCGACGATGACCACCGTTCCCGCTTCAACCCTGAACAGCACATCATGATAGAAGACGCACGGCGCATAAAAAAAGATGCCGTGCTCGACGAGGAAATATCGTTCCCGCTTGAAACGCACGAAGATTTCGGCCGCATCGCCGCACAGGCTGCGAAGCAGGTCATCATGCAGAAGGTGCGCGAAGCGGAGCGTGCGTCCATCATTTCAGAATACGGCGAGCGCGAAGGCGAGATAGTGACGGGCCACGTCCAGCGCTTCGAGCGCGGCAATCTCTACGTGGACCTTGGCCGCGCGACAGCAATCCTTCCCTACGACGAACAAATTCCGGGCGAGCGATACCGCCAGGGCGAGCGCGTGCGCGCGCTTCTCCTTCGTGTTGATGAAAGCGCGCGCGGCACGTTCATTCGGCTCACGCGCTCGCACCCGCAATTCCTCGTAAAACTTTTTGAGACTGAAGTACCTGAAATGGCGAACGGCATCGTCGAAGCAAAAGGTGTCGTCCGCGAGCCGGGCAGCCGCGCGAAAATAGCGGTGCACTCGAAAGACGAGCACGTGGACCCTGTTGGGGCGCTTGTTGGCCAGCGCGGCGTTCGCGTCGCAGTCGTCACGTCGGAATTGGGCGGCGAAAAAATCGACGTCGTTGAGTGGTCGGAGAATCCCGGCGACTTCGTGAAAGAAGCTCTCAAGCCCGCGCAGGTATTGGGTATCGAATTGTTCGAAGAAGAGAACCGCGCAGTCGTTTCTGTCGCAGAGGACCAGCAGTCGCTCGCGATAGGGCGCGGAGGCCAAAATGTTCGCCTCGCGGCACGCCTCACAGGTTGGAAGATCGACATACGTTCGAGCGGCGGCGAGCAAGTCGCTCCCGCAACCGAGGGCGGCTCTGCGGAGGTACCTCCGGGCGAAACTCCGGAAACCCTGCCGAAACCGGATGAGGTTATCGAGGAGCCGGCTCCACAAGACCGAGATGTCCCGAATGCAGAGGCGGAGAAGCCGAGCGAATAGTGAACGATTGCTTCAATACACCGAAAACGGTACACTGTCCGCTATGAATTTGTGGCACGATATACCGCTCGGAGAAAATGCACCTGAAGAGATAAACACCATCATTGAGATACCGCGCGGGAGCCCTAATAAGTACGAAATAGACAAGGCGACAGGCCTCATCAAGCTCGACCGCGTGAATTATTCCGCTGCACCGTACCCCTTTGATTACGGGTTCGCTCCGCAGACCTATTGGGAAGACAAAGACCCGCTTGATGTCATTGTTCTGACGTCCTACCCTCTTTCCCCCGGCATTCTCGTTACCGTGCGACCGGTCGCGGTCATGGAAATGATCGACGATGGCGATTCCGACTATAAAATTATCGCCGTTCCCGTCGACGACAAGCGCTGGGACGACGTGAAGGACTTGAAAGATCTGAACAAGCACGCGCTCAAGGAATACCAGCACTTTTTCGAAACGTACAAACAGCTCAAGGGAAAGCCGACGGTCGTCACCATCCGCGGCATCAAGGGCAAGAAAGAAGCGTTGGAGGCGGTCAAGCATTCTGTGAAGCTCTACAAAGAGAATTTCGCCAACTAGTTTCTCCACAATACCCTGTAATAGAGCGCCCCATCGGGCGTCTTCTCTAGTGATATGATGGATACAAGGTATTCACCACATCGGGTTATCAGCCAACATCACCATACATATGCAATTAGTACGATATTCAGGTCTTTCGGTCCTTCTCGGACTCACGCTCCTTCTCGCAAGCGCTAGCATAGCCTTCGCGCAAGAAGCGAGCGCGGAAGCGAATGCAGAGACGGAGACCAACGTAAAAATACGCCTCCTTCAGTTATTGCACGACACGCGCGCCGAGCTTAAGGCCGACGCTCGCACTGAGCTTGGCGGCCTAAAGAATGAGGCGACGGGTATCCGCACGGATGCGCGCATCGAACTTAAGAACGCATCATCGGGCGCGGAGCGCCGCGACGTTGCAAGGCAAGCTGGCGTGGAATTGCGTGCGAACATCAAGGAACGCTTGCAGGTCCTCTTCCGCACGCACCTCGGTTCCATCATGGCGCGTCTCAACGCGGCGATACAGCACTTCGACAACATCGGGGCACGCATCGAATCGCGCATCGAGAAATTGAATGCAAACGGCGTGGATACGACCTCTGTCGAAGCTTCGCTTGAAACCGCGGTTGAAGCGAATGCGGAGGCAGAAGCGGACGTCGAGGCGCTTTCGACCCTTGCGTCATCGGTCACGGAAACGAGCAACGCCGACAGGGTGAAAGCCGAGATACGCGCTGCGATACAAGAAGCGACTGCGAGCATCAAGGCCGCGCATCGCGCGTTCCTTGACACCGCGAAGCAATTGAACGCGCTCGTCCGGGCATCTCTCGAAATCAACAGTGAGGCCCGTGTTGACACGGGAAACTAGCGCTACAATAGCAGCATGGACCAAGCTCCCTACACCTCTCCCATTCCTCCAGCTCCTGCGCAGCAGGCTCCGGCAAGTTCTTCGCTCGGGCCGGTCATCGGCGCGATAATCGTGATTCTTGTCTTGGGTCTCGGCGCCCTCTACTTCTGGGGAGCGCAGCTCAACGAACAACCTGACGAGCTTCCGTTCATTCCGGGCGATGGGACGAGCGAATCATGGATGCCGCAATCGTCGGGTTCCGATGAAGCAGCCGCGATAGAAGCGGAACTGCAGGCGACCGACATGAGCGCGTTCGAACAACAAATGAATGCCGACCTTGAGGCGACTGAGTCGGGCTTGTGATGAACGAGCATGTGCAAAAAAAACGCCCGCGGTTTTGCCGCGGGCGTTTCGTTTGATAGACTCTCGCGATGGCACACCAACTCGCGAACGTAAAAGTCTCGCGCGATACTGAGCGATGGGAGGCCGAAGTGAAGGCCGAGGTTCCCGCGGACGTTCTCGAGAAATACCGTACGGAAGCACTCAAAGAAATGCAAGCTTCCGCGACACTCGACGGTTTCCGGCCAGGGAAAGCGCCTATTGAGCGCATCATCGCCGTGTATGGAGAAAGCACTATCCTCAAACACGCGGCTGAGCACGCGATACAACACGAGTTGCCGGAACTGCTCGCAAAAGAGTCCCTTCTCGCCATCGAATCACCGCACGTATCCATAGAAGAACCGAAAGCGGGCTCGCCGCTCCCCTTCAGCGCACGCGTCGCACTCTTGCCGAAGGTCGAACTTCCCGACTATAAGAAGATCGCGGCGCGCCAGAACGAGCAAAAAGAAGAAATTACAGTGTCCGACGACGAACACAAAGACGCGCTCGTGCACTTGCGGCGCGAACGGTTCCGGGTAGAGAAAATGGAAACGGGCACGGAGCCGCAAAAAGCGGCCGAAGAAAGCCGCTCCGCGGAAGAAAAAGATCTCCCCGCCCTCGACGACGCATTCGTACAATCGCTCGGCTACGAAAACACCGCGACATTCTCCGATATGCTCCGCACGAACATCAAAACGGAAAAGGAGCGGCATGCGAAAGAAAAAAAACGAGCGGCTATTCTTGACGAACTCGTTAAGGGCGCGACTATTTCCTATCCGGCGCTTCTCAGGGAATACGAGCTTGATGATATGGAAGCACACATCAAAGATGACCTCATGCGGATCGGCAGAACGTTCGATGAATACATCGCGGAAGTGAAAAAAACACGGGAGGAATTGCGTTCTGATTGGAAAGACGCCGCGGACAAGCGTGCGCGAACGCGTCTTATACTCTCCGAGATCGCCCGCACCGAGAAACTTGATGCAGATCCGACGGAACTCGCGCACGAACTTGAACATGCAAAAAAGCATTACTCCTCCGCAAGCCCGGAAGTGCTCCGCACCAACATCGCGCACGCGCTGCGGAACGAAGCGGTACTCCGATTTTTAGAAAGTCAGTAAAAACGAAGGGGCGCCATGGGGCGCCCCTCGATGAATTGTTCGCCCGGCTCAGGAGAGCTCGAGAAATTCAGCTCTTCCTTTGGGCGTGAGTTCGACACCGACGGACACTTTCCACCAGATGTCGAACAAGACCTTGGTGTGCCCTTTATCGGGCACGAGTTCGCAGAGACCTGCGTCGCAGGCCAAGACCACCGAGGGCACCTCTTCTCCTTGGAAGACGTGCGCTCCCTCGGAGCCAACCAATTTCACCACCCCCATTACGACGTCTCCGTACATGGGATGATCTCCATTCGGCACGCGGGATGCATGCTTACCGCACTTTCATGCGTAAACCACCGAGAGTCAAGTGTGTCCGCTGCTCGGCACCCGCTTCGTTAGAAGAGGCCGAAGCCGACGCCTGCCAGGTAGATACCGAGCGCGACCGAAATAAAGCCGCCAGAGATATACCAACGCGAATGATTGAACGTACGGACCAATTTCCGCATGCCGGAAAATGGGAGGACGAGATAGATGACGCTCTCAACGATGAGCCACCAACCGATAAGCGTCACAATGCCTCGCCAATCGGGAGAGAGGAGCGGATGCGCGATAACGATGGCGAGACCTGCGATAAGCTCGACAAGCGCCACGATTAAGACGAGTGCACGGCTGTGCCCAAATTCCGTGACTGCTGGGATGAGCGATTTCCGGCGGATCATGATGATAACGCCGGCAATGATGAAATAGAGCCCGAAGAGCTGCGCGAGAAATATGGAAAGTTCATCCATGCTTCAATAGTGTACCGTTCATTCGTAAAAAATACTTTCTAAATCCGCTGACCTGTGGAAAGATGGACTATTTGCAAGCGCCGCAAACTCTCTGTACACTGTCCGGCATGAATACTCCTACATCTCAAATGCTTGTGCCGATGGTTGTGGAAAAAACTTCCATGGGAGAACGCGCGTACGATATTTACTCGCGCCTCTTAAAGGAGCGTATCGTATTTCTGGGCGGTCCCATTGATTCCGACGTCGCGAATCTCGTTATCGCACAGCTCCTCTTTCTCCAGTCGGAAGACCCAAAAAAGGACATATCGTTCTACATCAACTCCCCCGGCGGCCATGTATCCGCAGGGCTTGCCATCCTCGACACGATGAATCACATCCAGCCGAACGTCTCGACTGTCTGCGTCGGTATGGCCGCTTCCATGGGCGCCGTGCTTCTCTCTGCGGGTGAAAAGGGCAAGCGTTTCGCTTTGCCGAACGCGGAAATTATGATCCACCAGCCTTCCGGCGGCGCCGAGGGTATGGCTTCGGATATCGAGATAACCGCGAAGCAGATTCTCCGCCTTCGCGAGCGTCTCAATAAAATACTCGCAAAAAATACCGGCCAAAAAGTCGAGAAGGTGGCGGACGACGTGGACCGCGACTACTTCATGGACGCCTCCGAGGCAGTAAAATACGGCATAGTGGACAAAGTCCTCACGTAATTGTGTGCTGCATGGCAAAGAGACCCGAGAGCCCTCTCCTTCGAGGGTTGCTTCTCAAAATGTAAAGGGGTATACTCGCGGTACACCAGCTTAGTATTTATGAAATTTGCATTTTCCACCGCGCAGAGTGCTATGAACGCGAGCCTCTTTCTTACCAAAGAACTGCACAACACAGCCGTGACGCCGCGTACGTAATCTCGCGCGTGGGAATCCACGCGTATGTCAGTACAAACAATCTTGATTCTAGTCGCCCTCGCGGGTCTTTCCGGCGTTGCGTTCGGATATTTCCTGCGGTGGATAATCTCATTAGGCAAGCGCGGCTCGATGGAGCTCGAGATACGCCAGATGCGGATGGATGCGGAAGAAAAAGCCAAGCGCATCATCACTGAGGCGGAAGAAAAGGCGAAGGAAAAGGCGATAGAACTCTCGGGTGAGCACAAAGAGCGCGAGCGCGAACTGAAAGCAACGGAAGAGCGACTTGTCCGCAAGGAGGAGCTTCTCGACAAGCGGCAGGTGAACGTTGACGCAGAAGCGGAGACGCTCTCAAAGAAATTGGAGGAGGCGCAAGCGACAAAAGAAAAGGCGGAAGAGCTCGTCCGAGCTCAACAGGAAAAATTGGAGAAAGTCGCCGGTCTTTCCGCGGCTGAAGCGAAGGAGGAGCTCATACAGTCGGTGGAAAAACAGTACGAGACCGACCTTGAGGGCCGCATGCGCAAGCTCGAGATCTCCGGGAATGAGCGGCTTGAACAGCGGGCAAAAGAGATACTTACGACCGCTGTCCATCGCCTCGGGAATTCCGTCGTGTCCGACGTCTTGGCGACGACCATTTCTCTTCCGAACGACGAGATAAAGGGGAAGATAATCGGCAAGGAGGGGCGGAATATTCGCGCGTTCGAGCGCGCCACGGGGGTCGACGTCATCATCGACGACACTCCCGGCACCATCACCCTTTCTTCCTATGACCCGATACGCCGTCAAATAGCACGCATCGCGCTTGAAAATCTCATCCTCGACGGCCGCATACAGCCGGCAAAAATAGAAGAGGCGGTTGAAAAAGCCGAAGCGGAGATAAATACCATCATCAAGAAGAAAGGGGCCGAGGCCGCGTATGAGGCCCGTGTTCCGAATTTGGACCCGAAGCTCCTCATGATCCTCGGCCGCCTCTACTTCCGCACGAGTTATGGCCAGAACGTCCTCGACCACTCGGTCGAGATGGCGCATCTCGCCGGCATGCTCGCGGAAGAACTGGGTGCTGACCCTGCCGTCGCGCGCGCGGGAGCGCTTTTCCACGACATCGGAAAGGCTGTCGACCATGAAGTGCCGGGTACTCACGTTGAGATAGGCCGCCGCATCCTTCAGAAGTTCGGCGTAGACGAAGCAGTCATCAAGGCGATGCAGGCGCACCACGAGGAATACCCGTATGAGACGCCGGAATCTATGATAGTGCAGGTCGCCGACGCCATTTCCGGCGGCCGCCCGGGTGCCCGCCGTGATTCCGTCGAACACTACATCAAGCGTCTTGAAGAGCTTGAGGCGCTGGCGAACTCGGAGCCCGGCGTTGAGAAGAGCTACGCCATCGCCGCCGGCCGGGAGATACGCGTCATTGTCAAACCGGAGGACATTTCGGACCTCGATGCGCGAAAGCTAGCCCGCGATATTGCGGACAAAATAGAGAAAGAGCTTCAGTATCCGGGTGAGATAAAGGTGAGCGTTATCCGGGAGATGCGGGTTATCGAGTACGCGAGGTAGAATTACAATCGAGGAACCTGCCGAAAGTCCCACAAAATGGGGATTATTTGACTTATCTCCGCATACAATCCGAAATCTCATTTCGGGTTGACACCCCCAAAAAACGGCTCAAAATGGTTCGGTCTAGGTCGAATACACTAAACATAGTGCGCATTACTATTTCTAAAACGTACACAGTATGGCAAATAAGATGGATTTGGTGGAAAAGGTCGCCGCAACGATAAATTGCACCAAGGCGGACGCAGAACGTGCGGTGGAATCTGTCATCGCGACGATAACCGGCTGCCTCAAGAGAGGCGAGGAAGTGTCCGTGGCAGGGCTTGGCATCTTTGAGGCAAAGACGCGCGCCGGTCGCATGGGAAGGAACCCACGCACCGGAGCCACTATTGAGATAAAGGCCATGAAAGTTCCGAAGTTCCGGGCTTCCAAGACCCTCAAGGACGCCATTAAGTAATTTTTCTCTTGCAAGCAAAACCCCGCTCTTTTGGCGGGGTTTTGCTTTTGTGTGCGGGATACCGGAATCGAACCGGTAACTACAGTTTGGAAAACTGTCGTTTTACCACTAAACTAATCCCGCTCTTCATCCACGGTTGGATTGACCTCGAATCCTATCAAAGTTTTCTCTTTGAAGGAACTTGAGCTCCGTCCGGGAACGCCGTATATTCCTTTTATCATGCTCATTCTCATTCAGCGGCTGCTCCCGCTCGTTGGAGCGATCGGGGTTACCGTGCTAGTACTGTTCTTACTCGCTTCGCTGACAGCTCCCGAATCTTCCGCGAGGAACAGCGGGACTTTGAGCAGTACCGTCGAAATCGTAGAGCTCGAGACGGAACCCGCAACGACGACCGCAGTAATTACAGAAGCGGAAGTTGCTCCCCCGATCCCTGAAGAAAAAGCCGTAAAGCCCGCTCCCCCGCCCCCGACAGAGGAAGAAAAAATCCAAAAAAACGAAGTCGCACGCATCCAAGATCCCTACCCATTTCCCCCGTTCTCGTTCGAAGAGATCAATACGGATGCCCGTGCAGCCCTAGTGAACTTGCTTTGCATCACCAACGGCCAGGCGAATTTACTTCCTACGACTGCGAGCGGTGTTTTCATCGATAGCCGCGGGGTAATCCTCACAAATGCTCACGTTGCACAGTACTTCCTCCTCTCGGAGAGCAAGCGCACAAATCTGGAATGCGTCGTTCGCCAGGGCGCCCCTGCCAAGGCTTTGTGGAAGGCGGAGGTGCTGTATGTTCCCCCGATCTGGATAGAGGAGCACGCAAAAAGCATCACGGAAGAACGGCAGACGGGAACAGGTGAACACGACTATGCGTTGCTTCGCATCAAAAGTGCGCTTGATGGTACTCCTTTACCCTCAACTTTCCCGGCGCTTACGCCGGATACGCGTGAGAACATAGCGTTCCTCGATGACCCCATGCTCACAGCAAGCTATCCGGCCGAATTTCTATCGGGAGGGAACGCTCAGTTCTCCCTATTCCCCGTATCGGCACTGACGACCGTGCGGGAACTTCTTACCTTCGGTAGCGGAAAGGTCGACATCATCTCCCTTGGCGGTATCGCGGCTGCACAAAGCGGGTCATCTGGCGGAGCCACGGTGAACGCATGGAGTCGTCTCGTCGGCATCATAACGACGACAAGCGAAGGCAAAACAACAGCGGAACGCGATCTGCGTGCCGTGACGCTTTCCTACATTGACCGGGATATAGGCATTCAATCAGGCTCAAATCTATCCGATCTTCTCTCCGGAGACATTGCGCAAAAAGCCTCGGACTTCAATCTCAATACGGCGCCGAATCTGGTGCAGCTCCTCCTCGACGGAATAGCTGCACACTAGTTATAGGCTGGTAATACGCGCTCGCGCGAAACGTTCGGGCCGCCCAGAATCGAACTGGGTCATCTTGCTCCCAAAGCAAGCGTACTACCGGTATACGACGGCCCGTAATCAGGCATACTAGCACGGATTCTAAAAGACATTCTATAGGACAAGTGTCCTTTATAAATTCTCCTCCAGTGCCTGCTCAAACAAACGGCAGCGGGCAGTTTTTGTGCTCTCCGATAAAATAACGCCGACTACATCGATTTGATACTCACGTAGATCGTGCATGGTTTCCATAAACAGCGTGGCGGTGCGGCCTAGTTTCTTAAGCTTTTCTTTTGTCACCATCTCCTCGGGGCGATAATCTATCTCTTCGAGAGAATCTGGGAGAATTTCACGTGAAATGGCCTTTACCTCAACAAATCGAACCACATCATCCTTTTCCGCGATAATATCTATCTCGCCCCAAGGTTTCCTGTAATTCCTATCGAGGATCTTAAATCCCCTCTTAACGAGGAATTGCGACGCTATTTCCTCCCCAAGTCTTCCAATATGTTTGCGCAATCGGTCTTCCATGTGTGAATTGTACCTTAGACCCTCGAAGATATGTCTGCCGGATTTGAGGATATTTCACGTGAAAACACATCTTGACGTTTCTTAGTACCATTTTCTACCTTAAAGTCCATGTGATAGTGGTTGACCGAGACTGTCTTTTTCTCGCAAATACCTATTATTTGGCTTATACCCTCTAATTTCTTCACTTTATGGATGAAGTTCTGGACAGAAAAGTGTCCTTTATCCACATTTCCACAGAGTTTTCCACATATATGTGGTTAATAGAAGATGAAGAAATACGGGAAAAAATCCTCATTACATATGCGGGGCACACAGAATCGTCTTACGGTGTCATTCGTCCGTTTCCTGTCCTTTAGAAAACAAAACATGACGCTTGTCAACATTGCAACACACATCCAACTTGATTGAAAGATTCTATCCGTACTAACTTGTCCCTATGATAAAGAGCGAGAGCGTGTCCTCACGAATACTAGCGCTCATCCTTGTCTCAGCGACGCTCTCTGTTGGGGCATCCATGTTCCCGACTGCTGTTGCGGCTGATACGACCAGTGTCCGAACTCAACAGCTCCTCCCCACGACAGGGAACTCTTGCGTCCCGCTTTCTGTGTACGGTTTCACTCCGTACATATATGAGGGCGCTCTACACTCTTTCGAGTTCACGGTAACGGATGATTCATATGTTGCGATCTCTGGCTCCGCTGGAGAAACACTACTTCCATTCAATCTAATGACGAGGTGGAGAGATACTTCCGGCGCCCTGCGTATACACGTAGATGTCCAAACAATAACGATATTGAACGGTTTAGAGCTGTCCGTGACGCTGCTTTCTGCAAAGGGAGTGGGACAACCGATTTGCGTATCCGTAGCCTCTCTGTCCATTTCACCGATGGCAGGGGTAGTGCCTGTCCAAGAAACACCGACAACGGACACGACCCCGGTTACTTCAGGAGGTACTGGAGGGGGTGGTTCGCCGGTGACGTCTCCAAGAGGAGAGGTAGCTCCCGGAGCAGGTGGGGAGACCACGAGCACATCAACTCCTGGTCCGGCCGCTACGACATCAGGAGCCGAGAGCCCTTCAGCTATCGCCAGTCTACAAGACAGGCTTTTCGAGCAGTGCGCCGCGGGTGGAGCATTCCGGCTATGGATCGTTCTTCTCGTGGTCTACGCGCTCATCATGGTCACGGCAGTCTTCGGCCAGTTGCCCGCACCTCAAACCTTCTCGCCTGGCCAGCGGAGTGCGACTATTCTCGTGCCGTTCGCGCTTCTTCTCGTCTTCTGGTACTTCGTTGAGAGCTGCCGCGCCAACCTTTGGATGCCTATCATTGCATTCGTCATAGCTTTGTTGGGTCTTCTCGGAACGTATCGGAACGACCCTCGCGTGACCTCGTACACCGCACGAGTGCGAACATTCGGCGAAGGTCCGAAACCGAAAGAAACGACTCCTGTAAAAAAGGATACGGTCATCATCACGCCGCCTCCAACGAAAGGGCCGGATGCTTGATTGGCCACGGATATCAGGCTACTGTATAATCCCACGCGAAGTTTACGCGGGTATGGTTTAGTGGTAGAACGCGTCCTTGCCAAGGACGAGAGCGGAGTTCGATTCTCCGTACCCGCACAGAGTGAACGAAGTGAAGCCTGTGCGGGTACAGCACGCAAATTTATTTGCGTGCGTGGAGAATCGAACGCCGGAGCGATGTGAGGCGAGCTTGCCGAACAGCGAGGCGGTGCCCAGCCCGAGGCGAGCGACGGCGAGCCGAGAGGCGCGGGCGATTCCCGTACCCGCACAATACGATTCGGAATTGTGGTCACAACGCTCGTCGGCTTCCGCCTCCTCGGTCGCGACCCCGGCTCGCTGTCGCTCACACCCGATGTGTTCGCGACAACGCTCCGCCCAGCACATGCGCAGCGAAAAGCGACGCAGGTCGCTTTTCTTGCCATGTGCTCCCGCCAGGATTCGAACCTGGAATAGCAGTTCCGAAGACTGCTGTGATATCCGTTTCACCACGGGAGCGTCGGGACCATGATACCTTACGGCATACTTCCGCCACAACCAGACATCCTTTCTTCGCTACGATTGATAGCAACTTTTGAGATACAATGCGTGCATGAAAAACCGTCGACTGAATGTGCCTCAAGAGATACAAACGCTTTGCGAGACTCTCCGCGCAGCCGGATTCGAGGCATACCTCGTCGGCGGCTGTGTGCGGGATCTTCTTCTTGAACGCGAACCGAAAGATTGGGATATCACGACGAACGCGAAGCCAGAAGAGATACAAAAGTTGTTCAGGGAAACGTTTTATGAGAACGATTTCGGTACGGTGGGTGTTGTCACGGAATCCGGAGATCCGCGTTTAAAAGTCGTCGAAATAACGCCCTACCGCATCGAAGGGAAATATTCAAACGCGCGGCACCCGGATGAGGTGAAATTCAGCGACAACCTTTCTGATGACTTGAAGCGGCGCGATTTCACCATAAACGCCATCGCCTACGAACCCACGGCGAGGGCCCTCATTGATGAGCATGGCGGACAAGAAGATATACAAAGGCGGCTCATTGCCGCCGTGGGCGACGCAGACTTGCGTTTCAAAGAGGACGCGCTGCGGATGCTCCGGGCAGTGCGTCTTTCAGCAGAGTTGGACTTCGCCATCGAAACGAAAACGGCGAGTGCACTCGTGAAGAATGCTCAACTTCTCGAAAAAATATCGCGGGAGCGCGTGCGCGATGAGTTCACGAGAATACTTGAAAGCCCGAGGCCGATGCAGGCGCTCTACGTTGCGCAAAAACTTGGCATTCTCCGGTATATTTCCCCGGAACTTGAAGAGGGGATGGGTATCAAACAGAACCAAGCGCATGCATTTGAAGTATTCGAACACCTGCTCCGCTCTCTCCAGGCCGCCGCGGATAAGGGGTGGTCTCTCGATGTCCGGCTTGCCGCGCTTCTTCACGACGTCGGCAAACCACGCGTACGCGCATGGTCGGATGAAAAGAATGACTGGACGTTCCATGGGCACGAAGCTGTCGGTGCACGCATGGCGAAGAAGATCCTCTCTGACCTTCGATTCTCTAAAGAAACGACAGAAAAGGTGGTGGCGCTTATCCGCACGCACATGTTCTTTTCCGACCCTGATACGGTGACGCTTTCCGCGGTCCGGCGCACTATCCGCAATGTCGGCCCCGAAAACATAAAAGATCTGCTCAATCTGCGCATTTGCGACCGCATCGGCACGGGACGACCGAAGGAGCAACCGTTTCGTTTGCGCAAGTACATGTCTATGGTGGACGAAGCGCTCCGCGATCCCATTTCCGTCGCAATGCTTAAGATGGACGGCACGCGCCTTATCGAGATGGGTGAGAAGCCCGGGCCTCGCATCGGCTGGATACTCCATGCACTCCTTGAAGAAGTGCTGGATGACCCAAAGAAAAACACGGCGGATTATCTTGAATCTCGCTCGCAGGAACTGGCTACACTCGGCAACACAGAGTTGAAGAAATTGGGGGAGGCAGGAAAGGAACGACTCACTGAAGAAGAAGAGGCGGCTGTAGAAGAATTACGAAAAAAACACCACGTGTCGTGAATCGACCTTGCTCCGCATAAAGCTATGCGGGGTTCCTCCTTCGGGGAAAAACAAAAGGCCGCGCCCGCGAATGGACACGGATTCAGAGAATCTGTGCCCGTTCGCGAGAACGGCCTTGGGGCTAGGTTCGGTTTGGGTCTAACGACGGCACTTTGCCTAATAATTTTGGGTCGCTATGCGAGCCCTTTTAGGATGTAGTGTGCCTGTTTAAGGCCCCGGACTGGTGTCCGTCTTGCTCTATCGTTAGCAAGAATGAAATCCCTGCTGGGATAAAAGACAAGAAAAGAACTTGAACCTAACCATAGGATCCAGGGGCTAGGCCCTAGATTCCCTGTCCTATAGGATACATGGCTAAAGGACACTGTAAAGGACGCCCTGTGGATATCTTTCAGGTCCCGCGGGACCCAATGTCCTTTAAATCAGCCTTATTTTAGATCTACATCGAGAGATACCGGGCAATGGTCAGATCCTTCAAATTCGGGGTGAATGCTCGCCCGCTTCACACGGGAGCGAAGCGCTTCGCTGGTGAAAAAATAATCTATCCGCCAGCCGACATTTCTCGCACGGGCATTCGAGAAGTGGCTCCACCAAGTGTAATGACCGGATCCCGCATGAAAGAGCCGAAAGGTATCCATAAATCCTTCGTTAAGGATGTTGTCTATTCCTTCGCGCTCTTCTTTCGTGAACCCGTGTTCGCCCTCGTTCGCTTTTGGATTAGCGAGATCGTCCGGCGTATGAGCTACGTTGAGATCTCCGCAGAAAATGACCGGTTTTTTTGCTTCAAGACGTTTCAAGAACTCAAGGAACGCAGGGTCCCAGAGTTTGTGGCGTAGCTTGAGCCGGCTTAGGTCAGGTTTTGCGTTCGGCGTATATACGTTTACCACGAAAAAGTGCTTGAATTCTGCCGTGATGACGCGTCCTTCGTTATTCGGGTCGCCGTAGCCGTCTGCTTCGAGTTTGTACCGTTTCACGAGGTCCTGTGGCAAGTCAAATATAAGGCTTTCGGGTTTCACTTTGGTGAATATGGCGGTACCGCTGTATCCCTTCCGGTTCTTCGCAGAATTCCAGAACTCTTCGTATTCCGGCAGGTCTATTTCCGCCTGACCTCGCTCTGCCTTCGTCTCTTGGAGACAGATAATATCGGGTTTCAGCTTGGTGATGACCGGCAGGAACTTGGCCTTATTGACGATGCTCCGTATGCCGTTCACGTTCCACGACACGAGTCTCATACCCGCATCATAGCGCGTTCATTTCCTCCGTTTCCCATGGAACGCCCTGTGCACTTCCCGAAGATGCTTGTCGGTCACATGCGTATACACCTGCGTCGTTGCGATATTCGCATGTCCCAGAAGCGCTTGCACCGAGCGGAGGTCCGCACCGCCTTCTAGAAGATCGGTCGCGAACGAGTGTCGTATGACATGCGGCGTAACCTTGCGCGTGATGCCTGCCTTGGTGGCGTATTGTTTCACGATGCGCTCCACGGAACGCGGCGTAAGACGGCCGCCTTTTTCCTTAGTGCCTTTTCCGTAACCTGCGAACAACGCTTCTCCCATATCGCTTCGCTTCTTGAGATATTCCGCCACTGCTTTTTTTGCGGAGGGGGACAGGAACACGACTCGCACTTTATCTCCTTTGCCGCGCACCGAGAATTCGTCGCGCGTAAGGTCGAGGTCAACATTCAGGGAACACAATTCCGATACGCGCAAGCCGGTAGAGAAGAGGAGCTCGAACATGGCGCGGTCCCGGAGAGCGGTCTCCGAGTCGCCCGCCGGGGCTTTGAGAAGGCGGTTAAGCTCGTCCGCCGTGATGAGGTCGAGATCGCGCGAGCTTACCTTCGCAAGCTCTATTTTTTCCGGTTGGAGCGACTCGATCTCCATCTTGCGGAGAAACTTGAGGAACGCCCGGAGGGCTATCATGTAGTAATTCTGGGTCTTCTTTTTCATCGAACCCGAGACGCCCGATTGGCGATTGAGCCACATGCGAAATTCGCGCACCGCTGACTCCGAAAGTTCCGAGGGCTTGCGCAGTTTCGTATGCGCGAGAAAGCGAGAGAGGTACCGGTCGTAATTCTCAACGGTCTTCACGCTTCTGCCTTTTTCTATCTCGATGTATTCGAGGAATTGAGTTTTGAGGGCGGCGAGATCCGATGCCATTCTTTCCATTGTAGCGCATGCGATGCGCGTTACTTAAGGTACTTTTTCTTCTTGAGTTTTTCCGGAAGATACGATTCCGCATCGTATTTCTCATAGTCTTTCCCGTACTCAAGCTCTTTCATCAATTTCGTGACCGGATTGCGGACCTTGAGCGGAATGGGGAGAGCGCCGAACCTTTCGACATCTGCCTGCGCGGCGCGCAGCGCATCATATGCGCTGCGGTCCTTTTTGCATTCAGCGAGGTACGCAACGCCGTGCGCGAGGTTGATGGCCGCCTCGGGATAGCCGATGGTCTCGACCGCGCGAAAGACCGCGTTCGCGACGACGAGCGCCGTTGGTTGAGCGAGACCGATATCCTCGCTCGCGAAAATCACCATTCTCCTCGCGATAAAGAGCGGGTCTTCTCCGGCCGCGACCATGCGCGCGAGGTAGTAAAGCGCCGCGTCCGGCTGAGACGCGCGCATGCTTTTAATGAACGCGGAAATGGTGTTGTAATGCTCTTCGCCTTTTTTGTCATAGCGGAGATGCTTCGACTGAACGGCTTCTTTCAATGTATCTACCGTTACTTTGTCATACAATTTTTTCGCCGTTTCGAGTATCGTCAGCGCCTGGCGAGCGTCTCCTCCCGCGATGGCAATGAGCCAGTCCGCAGCCTCCTTTGGCATTTTTATCTTCGAACGGGCAAGTATCTTTTGCATGTCTTTCTCGGAGAGTTCGTTCAACACGAACACGCGGCAGCGTGACAGGAGCGGAGAAATCACCTCGAACGACGGGTTCTCGGTCGTGGCACCTATAAGCGTCAGATCGCCGCGTTCGACGAAAGGCAACAGAAAATCCTGCTGAGCTTTGTTGAAGCGATGTATCTCATCGATGAACAGGATCTTCGGCTTCATGAAGCTGAGCGCGCGTTCGTGTCTGCGCTCGCCGAGTATTTTTTTAATATCGTCTTTTCCCGCGTCGACCGCGGAAAGTTCGTAAAACTCCGCGTCGAGCGCTTTCGCATAGAGTTTGGCGAGCGTCGTCTTTCCGCACCCCGGCGGCCCCCATAGGAGGAAGGAGAAAAGCTCTTTTTTCTCAATGGCAACCCGCAGGGGTTTTCCTTTTCCTATAAGGTGCTCCTGGCCGAAGAAGTCCTCGAGCGTGCCAGGCCGTATCCGTGATGCAAGGGGTTCCATACAGGTGCATTGTACTCTTTTTGAGTTTTCCACTATTGCATATTCTCCGGTGTGCGCTATCGTAGGTGCATGAAACGAATTCTTATCATACTCGTTGTACTTATCATTCTTATTGGCGGATATTTTGTGTTTACGAACTATTCGGCTCCGGACACGACTTCGGAGGAGAATACCAGTGGGGTAACCGAGGACGTGCAGATCCAAGACACCATTGTAGGGGAGGGCATCGAAGCGACCCCGGGTGCGACTGTTTCCGTTCTCTACGTGGGACGGCTTGAGGATGGGACTGTCTTTGACAGTTCGGAAGCGCACGGAAATGTGCCGCTTACCTTCATCCTTGGCGAGCCAGGGCTTATTCCAGGCTTTCAGATCGGCG
Organism: Candidatus Parcubacteria bacterium; assembly: GCA_003599295.1. Lineage (GTDB taxonomy): Bacteria > Patescibacteriota > Minisyncoccia > Phycocordibacterales > UBA2100 > UBA10103. The sequence goes on from QZJK01000007.1 coordinate 28,248, forward strand.
TGAACGGCATGAAAGAAGGGGGTGAGCGAGTTATGGCGATACCGCCATCCTTGGGCTACGGGGCACAGGCCGTGCAAGATACTGAAGGGAAGACCATCGTGCCGGCAAACTCAGTACTCATCTTTAACGTACGACTTGTGTCAGTCGAAGCAGCGGCCACAACTACTTCGGAAACGGCAGAATAGGGGCATTTCTTAGCTCGACTTTTCGCTCTTCCAGACCAAAAAAGCCTTGCGTGAAGGCGCAGATTGTGCTAGTATTTGTTGATGCTTTCGAAGCGTAAGAAGCAAAACGAGATAGCAAAGGCAAAACGCCACGATACGGACACCGGCTCGCCGGAGGTCCAGGTTGCCGTCCTTACGAGGCGTATTGAGGAGCTGTCTGCGCATCTCGATAAGAATCGCAAGGACAAGCACTCGCGCCGGGGACTCCTCGGGCTCGTCGCTGACCGCCGCAAACACCTGAAATACCTCGAAACGAACAACAAGCGCGCATACAGCACGCTTGTGAAGAAACTTGGTTTGAAAAAGTAGGCGATTCCCCTTCGCGAAGAGAGCGTTTTGCGTCTTCGCCGCTTTGAGAGTAGACTGAGGTAGTTTTTATAAGGTTTAGTTCTAATTTTTTAAACATATCGCTGTTAGCTTCGCGCTAACGCAGCATTTCTATGAGCATCATTAAACACCCCGAACAGCGTGTCGGCGTATTCATCGACACGCAGAACTTGTACCACAGTGCAAAAAATATTTATCACGCACGCGTGAACTTCTCGAACGTTCTCAAGGACGCCATCGCAGGGCGTCGGCTCGTGCGAGCGCGCGCCTACGCTGTTACCACTGAAAGCGGCGAAGAAAAAGGCTTTTTCGACGCGCTCGCGAAGATAGGCGTCGAAATGCGAACGAAAGACCTCCAGATTTTCGCCGGCGGCGCCAAAAAAGCCGACTGGGACGTCGGGCTCGCCGTCGACGCGATAACCGCTTCTCCGAAACTCGACACTGTCATCCTTCTTACCGGCGACGGCGACTTCGTGCCGCTCGTCGAATACTTGCAGCGGCACGCCGGCTGCCAGGTGGAGGTCGTATCGTTCGGACGTTCGAGCTCGGCAAAGCTAAAAGAGGCGGTCGACGACTTTCTCGACCTTGATTCCGATCCTCGCCGATACCTTCTCAACTATCGTCCACAACGCGGGCGGTATACTCCGCGTTCGGATACGCCCGAGACAAGGACCGAAGAGCCTGAGAGCGACCTAGGCACCGAGTGATCACGCGTTCACTTTCCGCATTTCGCGGCGCGATGACACATACGCAAGTGCAACGAACACGAGTCCGATAAGGCCCGTGAACGGTTCCGGCACATGCACGAAAATGCCGAAGAGCATCGCGAGCGCGAGACCCATGATGGCCCAGTGCGCGCCGTGCTCGAGGTAGACCAGCGTTGAGAGCGTCCGGGCGCGCACAAGCGCGATCGTGAATGCGCGTACGAAGAGCGCGCCGATGCCGAGACCGACGACGATGATGGGGAGACTCGACGTGATGGCGAATGCGCCGACAACGCCGTCGAGAGAGAACGCGGAATCGAGTATGTTCAGGTACACGAAGAGCGCCGCGCCGCCGAGCGCGGCGGCATGAGCGCCTTCCATTTCGAATGATTGAGCCACGCCTTCAATGACGATGAATAGCACGACCCCGATGAGACCGGCGAAGAGGAGCGTTGCCGCTTCTTGGGGAATGAAATAGGCGCACACAAGAAGAATACCGAGCACGAGCGCTATTTCTATCGCTTCAATACCGCCCCAACGTGAGAGCCTGCGTTCGACAATGCCGATCCAATGCACCTTTTTCCTGTTATTGAAGAAATATTTCAAAGAAACGAGGAGCAGGAAGGCGCTGCCGAAGGCGGCTATCGCGGTGTGGGCTCCTTCAAGGTAGCGGCTGTACGCCTCCGCGTCGAAAAAAGCGAGCTTCGCGACAGCAACGGGCCCGAGTCCCGCAGCGAGCGCTACGATGAATATCGGAAGAATAAAGCGGGTCCCGAACACCGCAATGGGGATGCCCCAGGTAAGGAAGCGGCGCTGCCAGCGCGCATCCATCCGATTTAAGACTTTCGCGTTCACGACTGCGTTGTCGAACGAGAGTGTCGTTTCAAGAATGGCGAGCAAGACCGTGAGAAATAAGGCTGAAAAGCCTCCCCAAAAGAAAATTGCGGTAAGGGCGATGAACGAAATTGCCGTGGGGAATATATAGAATGTCATGCGCCGTGTCCGTTTTCAGTATTCGGGAAGTGTGCTACACTCGCATACATTAGCATAATCGTGGCGGGCGGATAGGCAGAATTGCTCCAAACAAACGAGGAGCCAATGCTGAAATCCGAACGTCACCCAAGAACGAATGCAAAAGAAAGAGTACGCCGTCGAAGTCGGCGGCAAGCAGTTAGTGGCCGAGTTCAACGACTGGGCGGACCAAGCGAACGGTTCAGTGCTTCTCCGATACGGCAACAGCGCGGTCCTCGCGACTGCCGTTATGGGAAGCAAAGAATCGAATCTCGATTATTTCCCGCTCTCCGTCGAGTACGAGGAAAAATTCTATGCCGCCGGCGCGATTTTGGGCTCGCGGTTCATGCGCCGAGAAGGGCGTCCTTCCGACGAAGCCGTGCTTTCCGGCCGCATCGTAGACCGCACCATCCGCCCGCTCTTCCCGAAAGGATTGAAACGCGACGTGCAGGTCATCATCACCGTGCTTTCTATTGAAGATTACGATACTGATATCCTCGCGGTGAATGCGGCGTCGCTCGCCATCGCAACTTCGGACATCCCGTGGAACGGCCCCGTTTCCGCAATACGCGTAGGGCTTGAAGAGGGAAATGATTCTCTTATCGTTAATCCTACGTACGGCCAGAGACAGGATGAGTTGCCGCCCAAAGCGCGGATGGACCTTACCGTTTCGGGGAAAGACGGCCTCGTCAACATGATAGAAGTGAACGCGCGCGAAGTGCCGGAGCCGATACTTGAAGCGGCTTTGAAGAGAGCGAGTGAAGAGATAGAAAAGATACAAGCGTGGCAAAAACAGATCGTCGCCGAACATGGAAAAGCGAAACAGGCGTTCAAAGCTCCGGAGATAACGCCGGAGATCAAGGCTGCGTTCGCAGAGGTAGTAGAACCGAAGCTCCGTGCCCTGAACGGCACCATGTCCAAAGAGGCGTTCGGTGAAATGAAATCGGAGTGGGCAACACAGTCGGCCCTGAAATTCCCTGACACCAAGCCGCAGATGCTCGACGGATATTTCGAACACCGCATCGACGAGTACGTGCACGACCTTGCCATCAAAGAAAATAAGCGCGTCGACGGGCGAGCGCTCGACGAGATACGGCCGCTCTCGGCTGAGGCCGGCGGCATTTCTCCTATCATTCACGGAACGGGTCTTTTCTTTCGCGGACAGACGCACGTCTTGGCGGCGCTCACGCTTGGCGGGCCGGGCGATGCCCAACTCATAGATACCATTGAATTCCAAGATACGAAGAAGACCTTCATGCTCCACTACAACTTCCCGCCGTTTAGCGTAGGCGAGACCGGGCGCGTCGGCGGATTTAACCGCCGCATGACGGGACACGGCGCGCTCGCGGAAAAATCGCTCCGCGCAGTACTGCCCTCGAAAGACGTGTTCCCGTATACGATACGCATCGTCTCGGAATGTCTCGCGTCTAACGGCTCCACATCCATGGCGACCGTGTGTGCTGGAACTATCGCTCTTATGGATGCAGGTGTTCCCATTCAAAGGCCCGTTGCGGGCATCGCGATGGGTCTCATGTCCGACGGAAAGACATACAAAGTGCTGACCGATATCCAGGGACCTGAAGACCACCATGGAGACATGGATTTCAAAGTCGCGGGTACAAGCGAAGGAGTCACGGGGGTGCAGATGGATGTGAAAGTCGACGGAATCCCGATACCTGTTCTCGTCGAAGCGTTCGCGCAAGCGAAAAAGGCCCGGCTACAGATACTCGACGTCATCTTAAAGGCAATTCCTGCGCCCCGCGCCGACATCTCACCGCGTGCGCCGAAGATACTTTCTACAAAAGTGAAGGTAGACCAGATCGGGCTTGTCATCGGCCCCGGCGGCAAGACCATTAACGGCATTAGAGAGCGCACCAAGTGCGACGACATTACCATCGAAGAGGACGGCACTGTCTTCGTCACCGGAAAGAACGGCGCGGCAGAAGCTGCACTCAAGGAGATAGTGGACCTTACGCGCGAATACGTGGCCGGTGAACGCTTTGAGGGTCCGGTCGTGCGACTTATGGACTTCGGCGCATTCGTGAAGATCGGTCCCAACACGGATGGGCTGGTGCACGTTTCGGAAGTTGCTCCGTTCCGCATAGAAAAAATATCCGACGCTGTCTCGCTCGGTGATGTTGTTCCCGTCATCATTAAAGAAATTGATGAGAAAGGACGGTATAATCTTTCCATCAAAGCCGCTGATCCGGAATGGGCCGGGCGAAAGGGCCTAAAGCCATCTTCTGGCGGTGGAGGAAACCACGATGACAGACGAAACAACAGGGGGGAACACGGGCGCCGCAGGATCTAATCCGGCGGCATCTCCTGCGCCGGAGAATAAAGACCTTGAAGAGGCGCGTATCATCGAAGAAGTAATAGTCCGTCCTGCGGCCGCTCCGGAGACGAAGAAAAACATCCCGGATGCCGCAGGCGTTCCTTTGGCGCCGACATCGCCGACGCCTCCTCCGAAACCGACCCCTGTAGAAGCACCTCGACCTCTGGCCGCGTCGATACCTCCTCCCGCGGCACCACTTCCACCGAAACCGCCACCGCCCGCACCGCGAAGGCTCTCAAGCTCCGCGCTCTCGGCGGGCATGATGGGTATGCAGCCGCCGATGCCGCCAGAGGTGCCGCGCCCTCCTCAGAACGCGGCTCCTGTAGTACCGCCATCAATCGTGACCTCTGCTGCCGTTCAAACTCCTGCTCCGGTCATTGAGACCAAACCGGCACCACCTCCACCGAATGTTCCTCCTCTCAGTGCACCCGCGCCAACACCTGCACCAGCACCCGCGATGCCCATCATCGAACCCGTTCCTCTTTCAACAGAAAAACCAGCGGCGCCAAAAGAGGATGTTCAGAAAATACTTGGGGGTATTAAACTTCCGGAACGCCCGGTCGTTCCCGATAAGAAAGTGGAGCCGGAGAACAAAACTGCATATGACACATCGCTTGCTTCCCCGTTCGCACCTGCTCCGAACACGGCACAGATAAATCTATCGAATGAAGCCATCCCGAAGGGCGTACCTTCAGGAATGACTGCATCTACTTCCGAAGCTCCTGCAAAGGGTGTGGCGCAGAAAACGTTTGAGAGCGCCGCGTCTATCGTGGCGCCGCTCCGCACGCTCAAGAACGATTTTCAGGATATCGTCCGTGATAAAAAAATGTCGCTGGTGCGCGCCGCAGCACTTGAGCAAGAGAAACGCCGGCCGGACCGGATGAGCCAACTCGACGCATCGAACGCGGGCAAGCGCAGGACCGTAAAGATCGTCCTTGCCGTGATATTTCTTGCCGTGCTCGGCAGTGCCGCCCTGTTCGGAGTTGCCGTCGTAATGCAAGACAGGAGTGCCGGGGCGACGACTCCCGCGGACACTTCGCTCTTGTTTGCCGAATCAACCGTTCCCTTGGTGCTTGAGAATCTTTCGTCATACGACTTGAAAGGGCTTCTCGCGCAAGCGCGGCTCGGAGGAAGCGGAACACTCGGCTCCATCACGCGCATTCTCCCGGTCATACCGACGGTCATAGAAGAAGAGGCGAGTCCCGATACGCCACTTGAGAGGCCCGCGACGCTCGAGGAGTTCCTACGGGCCATAAACGCTCGTGTCTCGCCGGACCTTCTGCGCGCGCTCGACACCGAATTTTTCTTCGGACTGCACACGGTTGACGAGAACGCGCCGCTTTTCGTCATACCCGTTCTCTCCTACGAGCGCGCATTCGCCGGCATACTCGAATGGGAGGAGACTATGAACGCCGACCTCGCGCCTGCGTTCACGACCGTGCCAGACACGAGGCTCGGCGCGGACGGACTCCTCGAAAAACGCGCGTTCGAGGATCTCATCATGAGGAATTACGATGTGCGCGCGCTCAAAGACGATGCGGGTGTCGTCCAGCTCTACTATTCGTTCCCCACGAGAGGATTCCTCATCATTGCGGAAAGCCCGCATTCGTTCGCCGAGATACTTTCGCGCCTGCGCGCAGAGCGGAAGCTCTAACGCCCGTTTGCGCACTTCGTTTTTACCGGTATCATGCTCCTGTTATGAAGCATTTGAGCAAGGCACAACTGGAACAACTGCGGGCGGCGCTTGACGCCGAGCAGGTGGATATCGAAGAGCAGCTTGCGGAACACGGAAAGAAGGTTGGCGGTAATTGGCAAGGGACGCCTGCCGGTTTCGAGACCGAGACTGACTCTGACCCAGAGGATGTCGCCGACCGAATGGAAGAACTCACGACCAACGTGCCGCTTGTCGAAGAACTCGAGTCGCGCCTCAAAGATGTCAAAGATGCCATTAAGAAAATGGACAAGAAACAGTACGGCATCTGTGAAAAGACGGGGCAGGAAATACCGTTCGATAGATTAGAGGCGAACCCTGCAGCGCGAACTATCATCGAAGCGGATTAATTCCGTCTACTGTTCGACTGTGACGCGGGTGTATTCCCGCTTTTTCTTTTTGCCGCACGAAAGCGGGATACAATAACTGTGTGGCAACGAAGCAAAAAATCGCGTCCGGTTTCAACAGAGTGTTCGGTGCACAACCCGCGCTTCCAAAAGGTGTTGTTGTTTCAGTCGAATGCGATATTGCGAAAGGATTGCACGCATTCACCATTGTCGGTCTTCCCGATAAAGCGGTTGAGGAAGCAAAAGACCGCATCGCTGCGGCGATAAAAAATACGGAGGGCCTAGAATCGCCGAAGAAAAGCAACAAGAAGATAGTGCTCTCGCTCGCTCCCGCCGCACTCAAGAAAGAGGGTGCGGTATTCGATCTCCCGCTCGCGCTCTCGTTCCTCCTTGCGTCGGAACAAGCGATGTTCGACCCGAAAGGAAAGCTCTTCGCGGGCGAACTTGCCCTGAACGGCGACGTGCGCGGCATATTGGGAGCGCTTTCGATAGCGCTTGCCGCGCGCGACGGCGGATTCACTGACCTGTATCTTCCTGAAGAGAACGTGGCGGAAGCATCCCTTGTTCCCGAACTGCGTGTTCATGGCGTCGCCTCGCTCGAAGACGCACTTTCCGAACTGAAAAAACCTTCCGAACGCAAACGGGCGAAACAAAATACTCGAATGATGCAGGGCGAAGACGATTTCGCGCTCGACGAGATACGAGGACAAGAATCGGCGAAGCGCGGACTCATCATCGCGGCCGCAGGCGCGCACAACGTTGCGCTCTACGGCCCGCCCGGAACGGGAAAGACTTTGCTCGCACGCGCGACCGCCTCTATCCTTCCCGACCTTTCCGAAGAAGACATACTTGAGGTCACGACCATTCACTCGCTGGCCGGGACGCTCCACGGAGGAGCGATGTTCAGGCCACCGTTCCGCTCGCCGCATCACACATCTTCTTATGCGTCCCTTATTGGCGGCGGCTCCGCATCACCGCGCCCCGGCGAGGCGACGCTCGCGCATCGCGGTGTTCTTTTCGCGGACGAGTTTCCCGAATTTCATCGGGATGTAGTGAATGCGCTTCGCGAACCACTCGAAGACCGTGTCGTGTCCATATCGCGCTCGAAAGGTTCTGCGATATTTCCCGCGAATTTCATGCTTATCGCCGCACTGAATCCATGCCCCTGTGGATTTTGGGGGAGCGCTCGATGCGAGTGTATGCCGCACCTCGTCGAAAAATATCGCCGAAAGATCTCGGGGCCCGTCGCGGACAGAATAGATCTCTGGGTGTCCGTTCCCGAGATGCCGCCGGAATCAATGCGGACGAGCTTAAAAAAGAAAAGTGGCGAGACAGAATCAGCGAGAAAGACAATCGCGGCCGCGCGGAACACGCAACGCGAACGATTCAAGAACACAAAAGGCGTTTCAACGAACGCGGACATGCGGCCGAAACATATCGAGCTGTACGCGAATATCTCATCAAAAGCGGAAGATGCACTCGTTTCCGCCGCGCGTGCAATGAAACTATCGCCGCGCGGCTACCATCGGACGATAAAAATTGCACGCACCATCGCGGACCTGGCTGGTAGCAATGTAATCGAACCGCCCCATATGTTGGAAGCGTTACAATACCGGGCGCGTGAACTCTGAATACTCTTTTTCCTGACATAGATGAAAGAAGTGGCCGGAGCAAAGCTCCGGCCACTGAATGAAATCGCTCAATGCGATTGGGGGACGTTTACCGCGCCAGCGGGTCAGGCCGCTGATCTTCGACAGCGGGAGACGCGCGAACCGGCTGGTCCGCCTGCTCGACGCCGACGCCGTTCTCGCCCGCCTTCTGCGCCTCGATTGACTCGACCGTCCGGTCGATCTGGTCGGTCGCCGTGACCACATCGTCGTGACCCACGCCAGTCTCAGCGAGCTCGTTCTTGAGGTTGGTGAACACGCTGATGACATCGCCGCGGGCGGCGGGCGGCACGTGCACGTTCTCGTAGCTCTTCGCGAGGAGGAAGGCGGCATAGGCCGCGCCCGGCTTCGCGCAGTTGATGGTCGGCAAGGTGGCGATTAGGCCCTCGTGCGCCTTACGTTCGGCCGTTTTCATCTGGTCTGTTCCTCTTGTGCATGCTGCCACGGGATTGCGGCAGTCGCGAAACCGTACCACTCTACGAATAGTGGGTCAAATCCGATTTTTCGACTCCGAGAAAAACACGTGCGGGCGGGTGATGCCGAGTGTGCGCAAGCGCTTCACCACGAACTCCCGCATCGCTTTCTCGCTTTTGAATTTCCGTACGCTTCCTTTGTCGATGACCGCCCACTGCCCAATCGCGCGGAGCACGTCTACTTTGTTGAACACGATATGTGTGACGCCGTTCATGCGGATGGCGCGCTCGAGGTTTTGCATATTCATCCAGTTCGTCTGCCGGCGGCGGCCTGTCGTCGAGCCGTATTCCTCTCCAATCTCCGCGATTTTATTGAACACTTCTCCTTTCGGCTGGAATTTTTTTGCTCCGACGTACGTTTCGTATATCTTCGCAACGCCCCACACGTCCCGGACCACGCTCGGCGGAAGGCCGTTCAGAAGCGCGCCCGCAGTCGTGCAGTGTGATGACGTGACGAACGGGTAGTCGCCCCAATCGATGTCGAGCCCGAAACCCTGCGCTCCTTCGGCAAGAATGTGGACAGGCTTTCCCGAATACCATTCTTTGTAAAGGTCTATGAGATACGGCCGAAGTCTCGGCACGCTGTTCGCGCGCGTTCCCGTACGGCCGTACTTGTCGCGATAGGCGGGACCGTTCCCGCGGCCGGTCGTGCCTATTTTTCCGCCGCGCTTCCTGTCTTCCGCCTTATTTGCCGGCGTGATGACGTGCGTGTTCTCTGCGATGAATATCTTGCCTTTGGTGCGAACTCCGCCTTTTTCAAGCATTTTGATTTCGCGGAAGAATTGGTCGGGGTCAAGCACGCATCCGCTTCCGATAATGCTCTTTATACCGAAAAACACCCCTGCCGGGATGTGATGAGTGATGAATTTTTTGCCCCTATGAAAGATGGTATGCCCCGCGTTGCAGCCGCCGTTATAGCGGAGTACGTGGGTATAGGAGTGTTTGTGGCTTAAGTAGTGGGCGACCTTGCCCTTGCCGCAATCCCCGTACTGGAGATCGACAATTACGTCAGCCGTGAGTGACATGACTGACCCATGCTACTCCGAAAAATCCTCGAATGCAAATTTTTCAATCCGCGCGAAAACACTGGTCTTTAGAGAAAGATGCGGATGATGCTGAAAAACGACTCTAAGAGATTCTTATACATACGAAATTAGAACGGGTTGCGGGGGCCGTTGCGTATCTCGAAGTGAACGTGCGCACCCGTCGAGCGGCCGGTTGAACCGACGTACCCGATGACTTGTCCCTGCACGACTCGCTGGCCGACGGAGACGACGTTGGCCGAATTGTGCGCGTAGAGCGTTTGTGTACCGTTATCATGGCTGATAACGACGTAGGTGCCATAGCCTCCGTTCCAGCCTGAACTGCGCGCAACGATGACGTCGCCCGCGGCTGCAGCCATGATGGGGGTGCCGATAGGCGCTGCAAGATCGACGCCGTTGTACCCGTGAATCCCCTGCGTTTTCACGCCGCCTGTAATAGGCCGCATGAAAAATCCGGCATACGAAGGCGATGCACCTGAAGAAGATGGGCGCGGAGCAGGCGTCGCGACAGCAATTGCGATCTCCCCGTTGGGGATGATGAGCTCTGTTCCAAGAGCAAGCGCGCTTCCTTTCTCTATGCCGTTGTACTGCGCTATCTCGTCAGCGTCTCCGTGCAAGTCTTTTGCGATGGAGGCGAGCGTGTCACCCTTCTTGACCTTGTATTTAACCCCCGTGACAGGAAGTATCGTCAGGGTCTGCCCGACACGTATCGTTGATGAGCGTGAAAGGTCGTTTGCCCATCGGATGGTGTTGACTGTTACCTCGAACATTTCTGCTATTTCCGAAAGAGTGTCGCCCTCTCGCACAACGTAGAGGCTGATGGTGTTATTTTTCGGCTTTTCAATATCTGCGATGGTTCCGGAGGGACCTTCTTCGGGGAGAAGCGCAGAGTTGTCGACTATGGTGATGTCGCCGCCACCGCGCCCGGGTGCAGGCGAAATATTCATGGCAGGACGCAAGAGCGCCATGGTCTGGAGATTGCTCGAAGAAGATTGCCCACCCGCGGCCTTACTTGAAGCGAACAAGTCTCCCAAAAAACCGGCCCGCGCAGCGGCGGGCACCAGTGAACCGACAAGGAGGAGGAGAGAAATAAGGGAGATAGCCGCTCGAGCGGACCGAAGGGGACTATGTGCTTTTCCTGAGCCCAAAAGACCCTTGAAAAGTTCCTGAATATGACGATATATAAGCCTTTTTCAGGCCTTTCCCTATGGCTATATCCGGAAACGCGAACAAGCACGTCGCGCACGCCCTCCGTATATTGCCAAGTGTTAAAGCCTTTTTCTTGACGGAAGCTCAGAGAATCAGGAAAATCTGGCTCTAAACCTCGCTTTTTGCCCTGTCGCTTTGTTATGAGCTTGGGGGGAGGACCAGATCGGATAAGCAACCATGCCACCGTCCCCTTCACCCTACCCTCATGGGTCTCCACCGTCAATCCATCTTTGATAGGAGAGGGGGATAACGGTCGTGTCAAGGAGTAGCGGCCGCTCATGCTATAGTGCGCAGGTGCCGCTGCAGAACGACAAAAAAGCCTTAAATACAGCCCAAAAACAGGCTGTTTTGCATACAGAAGGCCCCCTTCTTATAGTCGCCGGGGCGGGCGCGGGGAAGACGAGGACCATCGCCCACCGCGTCACCCACCTAATAGGGCAAGGGGTGCCGGCCCACCGGATACTTACCGTCACCTTTACGAACAAGGCGGCGAGCGAGATGCGAGAGCGGATCCGGTCGCTTGTCCCGGAGGGTCACGGCATGCCTCTCGTCGCCACGTTCCACGCGCTCGGGGTCCGGCTCTTGCGTGAGTTCCATGCCGAAGGTGGGTTCGCGCGCGATTTCAGCATTTGGGATAGGGAGGACAGCATCAAGGCCCTCAAGCGCATTCTTGAATCGCTCGGCATCGGCGATGCGGCGCCTCGCTCCGTCCTCGCCGCTATCTCGCGAGCTAAGGCCGGGGGGAACTCGGGAAGCGCGTATGCAGAACGTGCGCGCACATTTCGAGAACAGCAGGTTGCCCGTGTTTGGGATGCGTACGAACGCGCGCTTTCGGAAGAAAATGCATTCGATTTTGACGACTTACTTCTTCGTACACTTCTTCTCCTTGAAGGTTCGGATAAGGTACGCGCGCTCCTTCAAAATCGCTGGAGTCATGTTCACATTGATGAGTATCAGGATACGAACAAGGTGCAGAACAAGATAGCGCGCATTCTTGCGGCTCCGGAAAATAATCTGTGCGTCGTCGGCGATGGGGACCAGAACATCTATTCGTGGCGGGGCTCCGACATGGAGCTCATGCTCAATTTCGAAACGGAGTTTCCCGCCGCGAAAACGGTTCTTCTGGAACAGAACTACCGTTCAACGCGAACCATCCTTGCAGCTGCGAACGCCATCATCGAAAAGAACGTGCGCCGAAAACCGAAAAGGCTGTTTACGGAAAATGAGATAGGAGAAGCGATAGTACTCTACGGAGCAAGGAATGATCTCGATGAAGCGTGGTTCGTCGCAGAGAGCGCGAGAGAATTGATCGAGTCGGGGACGAAGCCGAACGAGATAGCCGTGCTCTACCGAGAGAATTTCCAGTCGCGCGCGCTGGAAGAAGCGTTCCTTACGCTTAGCGTCCCGTACCGCGTCCTCGGCACCCGCTTTTTCGAACGCAAAGAAGTGAAAGATGTGCTTGCGTACGTGCGCGCATCCCTCAACCCGCGAAGCAAATTGGATGTTTCCCGCGCCGCGACCGCGATCTCGCGAGGTATCGGAAAGGTCACGCTCGAGAAAATGCTCGCGGGAAACCATGATGCTCTTTCGAAAGCGGCGCGGGAAAAAGTCGAAGTGTTCCAACGCGTGCTCGCGGAGCTCAAGCATGCGGTCAGAACGCTTCCGGCATCGGAAGCTATTCGTTTCGCGGCGGAGCGGAGCGGCATAGAAAAAGCGCTTCGTGAGGATACTGAAGAAGGGCGGGAGCGCCTCGAGAACGTGCGTGAACTTGTGAATCTCGCGGTGCGCTTTGATGACATGACGCCTCCGGAAGGCATCGAGCGGCTGCTCGAAGAGGCGGCTCTCCAAAGCGAGCAGGATGAGCTTGATGAGGGCGCCGAGGCGGTATCCTTGATGACCGTGCACGCGTCGAAAGGCCTCGAATTCGACGCCGTATTCGTGACGGGGCTTGAGCAGGGATTATTTCCGGCCATGCGAGCCGATGACGAAACGTGCGACCCCGAAGAAGAGCGGCGCCTTTTCTACGTTGCTCTCACGCGCGCCCGGAAACGCATCTTTCTTTCGTACGCGAGCGAGCGCATGCGCTGGGGCTCGCGCGAATACACGCTTCCTTCCGAATTTCTTGAAGACATCGACCCGCGCCTCATGCAGAGCGCGGAACGAGGAGCGCCGAGAAACGAACGCATAATTGACTAGCCTGTATGGGACAAAAACTCGGTCAGCATTTTTTGAAGGGGGCGTGGGCGGCGCGCGCGCTCGTACGCGCCGCCGGTATTTCGAGCAGCGACACCGTGCTTGAAGTCGGTCCCGGAAAAGGCGCTCTCACGAAAGAACTTCTTGCAACAGGCGCACGCGTCATCGCGCTCGAGAAAGACGCGCCTCTTGCGAAAGTACTCGAAGAAAAATTCTCCGCGGAGATTCAAGCCGGAACTTTGACCGTAGTCTTAGGGGATGTGCGAGACGCGCTGCCCGAACACCTTGGCCTCGAAAATGGACAGTACATCGTTGCGGCGAACATTCCGTACTACATAACCGGAGAGATACTGCGGCAGTTCCTCACGGCACAAGCACAGCCGAAACGAATGGCGCTTCTTGTGCAGAAAGAAGTCGCGCAGAGGATAGTTTCAAAAAGGGAAAGTATCCTCTCGCTTTCGGTGAAGGCGTACGGGGTGCCAAAAATTGCGGCAAAAGTCCCTCGCGGGAATTTCTCCCCGCCACCTTCCGTGGATTCTGCGATCATCGTTATCAACGATGTCTCCCGTAACTTTTTCGATACCATTTCGGAGAAGACTTTCTTTGCAATTGTGCGCGCCGGATTTTCCTCGAAGCGAAAACTGTTATCCGGAAATCTCGCTACTCACGGGCACGCGAAAGATACTGTTACTTCTGCCTTCGCCGCGTGCGATATACCGGAAAAAGCGCGGGCCGAGGACGTCCCGTTAGAGCAGTGGAAATGCCTGATTGAGAAGCTTGCCGCTCCGGAAAGCGCTTGAAAGTCACTGACTTGAGCCGTGCATCGTTATCGCTATGCCCGTATAGATAGTGAGCGGTTGGATCTTGTAAATGCAATAGTACGGAGCGCCAGCAAGGCCGAGGAGCCACTGTCCTGCATGGCGCGGCGGCCCGAAGCTATAGGTCTTGGTCGCCCTTGTCCATATGTACTCTCCGCCCCGAGGCGGACCGAGACTTGAATATATCGTCGAGTTGTAATAGCAGGGAAGAACGATGCGCGCTTGTCCGCCGAAGGGGAACGCGTACGCAGCGAGCGGGAACAGCGCGCATAACAATCCGACAACTATCGCGAGGACAGGGAATCGCATCGTCATGCCCACATTGTATCATCGCATGTGCTGTTCACTGACAATTTACCTTGTACACTGTTCGTATGGATTGGCTTCGCCTGCACCCGTACACGCTCATCGCCGTCGCCGTTTCGATACTTGTGCTCGCAGGCGCGTATGTGATCCAGCAGCGTCTCGGTGTGGAACCGGATCCGAACCGGACGGTCGCTTGGGGCGGATTCAACGGGCTCCTATATCCGGTGGATACGAGCGGGAGAGCAAATACTGCTGCTGAACAAACACTGCCTGACCTGTATCGCGATGTGCAAAGCGGACCGCCGTTCTGGTATTCACCGCCCGCTATGGGGGACGCGGGGACGGAAGGGGATGCCAGCACCTTCGATATCGAGGCCTTCATCGCGATGCTTTCCGAAGACTCACCGAACACGGGCGGTGATACTGGTTCGGTCGGAGCCGAAACATTCTTCGATGCGTACTCCTTCATTCCGCGGGGGCTTATAGCAACATCTGCGCCCACACAAGTCTTTACCGAATCGCAGCAAGCGCTTCACACCTACGGCAATGAGGCCGGTTCTTACATTCAGGTGTTTGAGGATAGGAATCGCGACATGACCCGCGTACTCAAAGACCAATTCGAAGATCCCGAGGACGCCCTCAAAAGAAATGCTTTGATAGGGCTTGCGGGAAGTCTCGCGGGCGTCGGGGAGTCGCTTGAAAACATACAAGAAGTGCCGACAGAGGCTCGGAGCGCAAATACGAAACTCGCTGGAAGCTACCGCGATATGGGAGCCAAACTTGCGCTCGTTCCAAATGCAGGAACGGAAGAAGAGCTCATCAGCGCGATGCTCACCTATAACGCCGCAGTCGAGGGGTATGTGAAAAATTATGTTGCGCTCGTGACCCTCTTCTCGCTCGCCGAGGTAACATTCCGAGACGACGAGCCGGGGAGCGTCTTCATGTTCAGCGGAGGAAGTGGAGGATTTTAGATACCCGAAGGAAGTAGATAGCCGGAAGTTTTTGAGTATTCCCCTGAACGTCTTGCGGGCAGGGCTTGGAAGCGTCATCGTACGCTATACTTTCCTATGTGAGAAACGAATCCTGGCATATCGGGAGTTCTCCCTCTATAACACTCGCCGCCGGGTTTGCAGTGCTTGCACTCATAGCCGTTGCGGTATGGCAATTTGCGGAGCAATCGCGGGGCGGAAACATCACCAGTAATCCGGAGGACGGGAGGGTCAGCCTTGCCGCACCCGAACGCGCGCCGAAGAGCTATTTTAATTGGCAGCAGGCGCCGGACTCGCTCTTAACCGATGCCTCCTCTGACACATCCGATCCGGACGGTCTTTCATATATAGAAGACAATGTATTGGGAGCCCTGGTCGGTTCTTACGTCGCGTTGAATGATGCTGGTACCTACACCTCGAGCGCGGGACAGGAGGTCGCTGAATTCATCGCCTCGGACCTGCGCGCGAATGTCTCGTATGAGATATATTCTCCCGAAGATTTCCAGATAGACGCTGATGATTCTCTCGGACGAATGCTTTCATACCGGAACGATCTGCGCATTGCACTTGAACCTCTGCTCCAAAACACTACATACGAACTTGAGGTGTTCGCGTACTATGTCGACACGAATGACGAGGCATATCTTACTGAACTCGCTCGCATGGCCGGAAATTACCGCAGTGCCACCGACAATGCGCTCAAAGTTGTCGTCCCCGCAAATGCCGTCGCGTACCACGTCGGCATACTGAACGCATTGTCGGAATTCGAGGTGATACTGGCGAGACTGACCGAAAACGCCGATGATCCGTATGCTGCTGCAGCGCTCCTGCGCACGTTCAACAGCGCGGAAATGAACATGCTCTCGTCATTTAACGCACTCGCGGGCTATTTCCGTGAGAACATCCAATCATGAATACTCGAACCCTGATTCTCCACGTGCTCATACTCGCAATGCTTCTTATCGGCCTTGCAGGTGTCGCAACACCCGCGTACGGGCAAACGTGCGTGAACGGCAATCTCATTGATGACCAAACCGGCGAAGTGATAGGGGTGTGCGATCCGTTCCAATTCCAGCGCGCGGGCATATTCGGCTGCAATCAAACCGGCTCGTACTCAATGAATGTCGGCGCGCTTTCAGCTGTTGGCGGCGTCTATGTGCCGGTCAACGACGCGGCGGTGACCCTGAATACCGGATATCTCGTTTATAAGGAGTGCGTGCTTGATGGCATCAGCAAACGCATGGGCGAGAGCGCTTCGACCGGACTTGTGAACAAAGGCGTGACCGATGTTGTCACCGGAAGAAACGGCGGTCCGCTTTGGCCCGTGGATCTTGCGGCTGACGTGAAGGAGCGAAGTAATCAATCTCGCTTGCATTCTCTTGAGAGTGGCTTCTTCTCTGACGTTCACCCCGCTCTTCGGAACGATGTCATCCGCGCAACTACGTTGGATTACCAAGCGAGAACGCAAGACCCAACCCGTATGCTTACATGTCCTTACTCAGGAGATATTAGGGCAGTCTGGGAAAACAGGTCCGGTGACATCCTAAACGGGCTTCTTGCTCTTTCGAACCCTGCATGCAACCCTTTGGGTGCTACGATTCTCGCGCAATATCAAGCTGATACAAAAGATGCCGCCGCGGTTGATGAAATGGCTTTCCGACTCACTACTGCCCAAGGTTTTTACGGCATCGAAGAATTCAATCCAGAAACTGGCAGATACGAAACACGTACGCCGGGATCCGTTGTCTCTGGTAATCTTCAACAACTCCTCCAATCCGGTTTTAGACAACTTGAGAACGCTACTGAAATCGACCAAATGGTCGGGGCGCTATTTTCCGGTCTTTCTACGCAGGCCATTTCCGACAGCCGGGGTCTTATCGGCCTCTTACAGCCATCTCTTGGGCAACCTTCGTACTTGGACCAAATGGCACGAGAGGCATCGCAAGGTTTGCGCGATTCTGCCATCAATGCTGCACTTCAGATCCTTTCTGCCGCGCGACAAGTTGAAACGACGTACTTTAACGCCATGAACGCGATAGCAAGCAACTTAACGCAAACAATAAATCAGCTTCGTTCGGCAGAGACCAGTTGCTGGGCGCTCGTCGTGCCAGCCGCACAGGCATACGCGAATCAGAACGGATTCCAAATAACCGCGGCAACTACCACGACAGCCTCACAACAAATAATAGATTCGCAGATTTCCCCCTTGGCGACAACGACTGTGTCTAACATAGCGCGAAGTCAGCAGGCGCTTGAGTTGATAAACCGACTCATCGCTGGAATCACTAATACCTCTTCTATCGAATCTCAGCGCCTCGCACTTCAGCAGCTGGACTCACTTGTTGCACAAGGACTGCTTCATAACCAGTACGACGCGCAGCAGGCAACGCAACGGCGTGAAGATGTGCAAACCGCGATGGCAACACTTGTGGAGGATACCATTGTTGCGTGGGCGGATTCTCCGGACACGAACGTTGGCTGGTGCAACGTCAACAATCCGGAAATTGGCATGATTTGGGCAGAGCGGTGGAGAAGATAGTTTGAAAGGAGATTTACTACCGTATGGGTTTCCTTTTAAGATTTCCGGGGGTTACGAGCGCCATTGGAGCGCTTGCAAGTTGGCTGGGTCTCGGTGCCGCAGCAATCGGAGCAGCGTATTTGTTTTCGAGCTACCTCATAGCGGCGATAACCGCGCTACTTTTGGAGATAGCTGTTCGTATACTAGTCATAGCGAGCACGATATTTAACTTCCTAGTCGAGCGAATTGTTATCGCTTTTGGACAAACTTTGAGGGAGTTGCAAATAAGTGGCGGCATAGAGACTGTGTGGGAGGTTTTTAGAGACCTTTCAAATATCGTAATAATCGGCATGTTCGTCTTTATTGCGATATCTTTGATCCTCGGCATTAAAGGATACGGGGAGCGTAAGATGATAGCGAGGGTGCTCGTCATTGCTGTTCTTATGAACTTTAGCCTGCTTTTCACGAGAATTATCATTGATGCCTCGAACTTCACCGCGTATCAATTTTATACGGCGGCAGCACTGTCGAACGCTGGCGGAAATCCCGAGCTCCTTGAACAAGAGCGCGCCAACGGCATCGCCGGGAGATTTCTACAAATAATGGGGGTCGGCGGCTTCCTGGCAAACGCTGACGTGGCGTATGACATCGCCGAAAATCAAGGTGCAACTGTTGCGGCAACATATGGTTTAGTCGCCATCTTCCTAGTTGTCGCAGTAATTGCGACTCTGTTGTATGCGTCGTTCCTCATTGTAGCGCGTGGTGTGCTTTTAATATTTCTAATGATAGTTTCTCCATTAGCTTTTGCCAGTTATCTAATGCCTACCTACGAAAAAAGCGGCTGGAAAAGGTGGTGGGAAACATTGCTGAAGAGTGCTATTTTCTTTCCGCTCCTTACCATCTTTCTCTGGGCGTCACTCGTGTTATTAAGCAACGCAACGGGAGGCACCATAACGATCGCGGAATTTCTTGCAAACCCCACTACGCCTAATGCATGGCAGCCTATTATCATTCTACTGTTTTCCGTTGCACTCTTATTCTTGTCGATACGGTTTGCGAGCAATTTTTCCGGTTCTATCGCCGGATGGAGTGGTGCAGCTGCGGCAACGTTGGCGCCATTTACGCTTGGTGCTCGGTTCGGCTTGGCGCCGGTTTTACGAACATGGCGCGGTAGAGCAAATCAGAGGCAGGCCCTGGGAATCGGTGAGGAGATCGAGAAGGAAAAAATGGAGGCGGCCAAGGCTCGCGCAGCTGGTAAGACATACGACATGACAAATATGTCGAAACTTATTAGAAAGCAGGAGAGAAAAGAGGGGTGGGCGAAGAGCGATTACAATGTATTCCAAACAAAGCCGGCTCAAATGTTTACAAAGGGAGTCGGTGTTACAGGACTTCTGTCAGGTGCGAGAGAGAAACCGCTCGGAGGGTTCGCTGCAGGAGCAAAGGCACGCTCCGAAGCAGCAGCAAAGGCAGCGTCGGAAAAGGTCGTCATCACTGAACGTGCCGCCGCAGAGAAACTTCGCGAAGAAAAGAAGAGTGACAGGAACTACAAGCTACAGCGTGATGCAATAGAGGAACAACGCAAGAATAGTTCTGAGCTTTTGAAGGCAACCCGAGAAGCTGCTCAACAATTGAGTGAAAAACATCAGGTTGCCAAAGAAGAAGCCGGCCGAGTGGAGAGCGAGGCGAGGGCAGCAAAGGTGCAGATTGAAGAGCAATATCAGGGCGGAGCGGGCTCAATAAGCAAGGCAGACCGAGACCGTCTTATTAGGGAACAGGATGACCGTATCGAGGGCGCTAAAAAACAAGTCCAGACATCTGAAAGTCAGATTACCGAAATTGAGAGTAGAACGAAAGATCTAGAGAAAACCTTTAATAAAGCAGTGGGTGAATTACGAGAGTTTGATAAGAATGTAGAAACGGAAATTAGTCAGAGCGCGAGAAAAATTGCTGAACAGAGCGTCAAAAACGCCCAAGAGGTAGGGGCTCGGCTCACAAGCAATAGGTTTACTGATTATCTTCCACGAGGGGTCAGGGAAAGCTTGGATGGCAGAACTGTGGCTAAAATGGCCAGGAGTAGTACAAAGAAAAAAGCTGGGTTAGGAAGACTCAAACAACGCATCCAAGCTGAACGTGAGATACTGGATTCCGCTGGCGAAGGGAGTGCCGGCAATGGAGCATCTGAAGAGAAGAAATAACAATTATGGACCCCGAAGAAAAGGAACTTGACGCAAAAATGAAGGAGCGTTTCGCGCAACTGCCGAAAGTAGTGCAGGATGCCATCACATCTGCCGACGTTGAAAAAAGATTACGTGCTCTCGCGGACACGCATAAATTGCATCTCGACCAATGGGAGACGCTCGAGAACGAGGTAATGCTCTCGCTTCTCGGATTTTCTCCTGTCGAGGAGCTCAAGGAAAATATACGGGTGGAAGTCGGCGTGCCGGAAAATACAGCGGAGCAACTCGCGAGTGATATCTCAAAATTGGTATTTGAACCTGTTCGACAAGAACTCGAACGCGGACTTGCGCATCCGGAAGCAAAGAAGGAGGACGTAAGCAATGTCGAGGCGGCGCGTCGAGAGGTGCTCGAGAAAGCTCCGATTCCCAATGAAACCGCGGTTCCGAAACCGACCGAACCGATACCGGTGGTTGGAATACCTTCTTCGGCGGTACCTCCGGAGAAAAAAGCGGAACGCGGACCAGCCTCCGGCGCATACATACCCGGCGAACCCTCTTCTGCGAGAAAAGTCGTGGAAGACGACCCCTACCGCGAGCCGCCGGCGTGAACAACCGAGAATTCTTCAGCTTTGCGCTGATATAATGAGCGCATGCAATTTCAGGTCCCTCAATTCATAGAGGTGGAGGATAAGATATTCGGACCCCTGACCTTCAAGCAGTTCGTGTACATTGCTGGGGGAGCGGGCGCGGCCTACCTCTTGTGGCGCGTATTGCCTCTGTTCCTTGCGGCCCCGCTCATTCTCGCCGTTGCAGGGTTCGCCGCGAGTCTGGCGTTCCTGCAATTCAACGGTCGTCCGTTCATCCTCGCAATAGAGAACAGTTTCTTTTATTTTCTAAAGACAAAGCTTTACCTCTGGAATAACGAGGAGAAAACCAAGAAAGTGGAGGCTCGCCGCTCCACTCCGAACGCCGCAACGCCATCGCAGGTGTATGTTCCGAAGCTTTCCGACAGCAAGCTGCACGAACTCGCGTGGAGCCTCGACATTAAAGAACGCATCGCCGGAGGGGTCGCCTCAGGCGAAGAGCGTAGTGAGATTACTACTCCCGCTCCCGGCATCGTCGCACCCGTGCGCACTGCGCGCGAAGCGCGCATATGATGAAATCATCTAACTGAATCGCCATGCCTCCAAAACTCCAAAATATCCGAGCAAGCAAGAAGTCCACACAGGAATTCGTCCCCATTTCCGAGGTGCGCGACGGCGTCGTCGTTCTGAAAGACGGCGGTCTTCGCGCTATTCTTTTGGCGTCCTCGCTCAACTTCGCCCTCAAATCAGAAGATGAGCAGACCGCGTTCATCGTGCAATTCCAGAACTTCCTCAACTCCCTCGATTTCTCTGTGCAGATATTCATCCAGTCGCGCATGCTCGATATACGACCGTACGTCGCGACCCTCGAAACAGCATATAAAGGACAGCTCGACGATCTCATGCGCATTCAGATACGCGAATATATCGAATTCGTCAAAAGTTTCACGGAGGCGGCGAATATCATGACGAAGAATTTCTTCGTTGCGGTCCCCTATTCTCCCGGCGCCGTGCAGATATCGAAAGGGGGTCGTTCTTCTTTTCTTCCTTGGAACAAGAACAAGGGAGGGGGCGAAGAGCTCAACAAGACATTCGAGGAGCAGGTGACCCAGCTCGAGCAGCGTGTTGCGATCGTGCAGCAGGGATTGATACGAACAGGCGTACGCACGGTGCAATTGGGGACGGAAGAGGCTATCGAGCTTCTCTATAAGATGTTCAATCCCGGTGAAGAGGGAAAGCCGATGACGTTGAACCAAGAAGTCGCAAACGCGAAGCAATAATATGGCACTCAAAGACCTTCTCTCATTCGGAAAAAAAGCGGCTCCTGAAGCGCGGGTGCTTCCAGTCTTGCCGGAAGAAATCTATGAAGCCGGTGTTTTGGACCTCCAGGACGTCATCGCCCCCCACGCCCTTCGCATTAACTCCCGTGAACTGGATTTGGGAGAAAAGATCGCTCGCACGTTCTTCGTGATTTCCTACCCGCGCTTCCTCACGACGGGATGGTTCGCACCAATCATCAACATGGACAAGGTCATTGATATTTCCATCTTCGTGCACCCGATGGATACAAATGAAATGCTCCGAAAGTTCCAAAAGAAGGTCGCCGAGGTGCAGAGCCAGATCGCGACGCGGGAGGAGAAGGGCATGGTGCGAGACCCTGTTCTTGATACAGCATACTCCGACCTCGAAAAGCTGCGCGATTCACTTCAGCAGGCCCAAGAGCGCATCTTCGAAGTCGGCCTCTATTTGACGCTGTACGGAAATACCCGCGAAGAGATAGACAAAGTGGAGAGTGAGGTGCGCTCCATCTTGGAATCGCGTCTTGTGTATATTCGGCCCGCCCTCTTTCAGCAGGAAAGCGGCTTCAGGAGCGTGCTCCCCTTGGCGACCGATGAGCTCGACGTGCACACAAAGCTCAATTCCGCGCCGCTTTCCTCCATCTTCCCGTTCATCTCGTTCGACCTCACGAGCGACCGAGGCATCCTCTACGGCATAAACAGGCACAACTCCTCGCTCATTCTCTTCGACCGCTTTTCGCTCGAGAACTACAACTCAGTGACGTTCGCAAAATCGGGTGCGGGGAAATCGTACATGACGAAACTCGAAATTCTCCGTTCGCTCATGTTCGACACGGAAGTCATCGTCATAGACCCGGAACGTGAATATGAATACCTTGCGGAAACAGTCGGGGGGCGCTACTTCAACATTTCACTATCGTCCGAGCACCACATCAATCCGTTCGACCTTCCAATCCCACGGGAAGACGAGAACCCGGCAGACGTGCTCCGGAACAACATCATCACGCTGGTCGGCCTCTTCCGCATCATGCTCGGCGGTCTCACACCGGAAGAGGACGCCATCATCGACAAAGCCATAACGGAAACCTACGCCCTCAAGGACATCACGCCGGACGCGAACTTCGCAGCGGTCGAGCCGCCGCTCCTTTCGGACTTCGAGTTGGTGCTCTCTGGCATGGAGGGTTCGGATTCCCTCGTTGCGCGTCTCTCAAAGTATACAAAGGGGACATGGGCGGGATTCATGAACCGTCCGACGAATGTCGACATGAACAAACGACTTGTCGTATTCTCCGTGCGCGACATGGAAGATGACTTGAAACCCGTTGCCATGTACACCATTACTCATCACATTTGGAATACGATACGGAAAGAACTGCGAAAGCGGCTCCTCGTCATAGACGAGGCGTGGTGGATGATGCGCGCCGAGGATACGGCTTCGTTCCTCTTCGGCATCGCGAAGCGCGGACGCAAATACTACCTTGGCATCTCTACCATTACGCAGGACGTCTCCGACTTCTTGAACTCTCCCTATGGCATTCCGATGATAACGAACTCATCTATCCAAATACTGTTGCGGCAATCGCCGACATCCGTCGACCTCGTGCAACAAACATTCAAGCTCTCCGATGAGGAGAAATATCTCCTGCTCGAATCGGATGTGGGGGAAGGCATTTTCTTCGCAGGATTAAAACACGTGGCCGTGAAGGTGATAGCCTCATACACGGAAGACCAGATAATCACTTCCGACCCGTCGCAGATACTTGCGATACGAAAAGCGAAACGAGAACTTGAGGACGCGAACGCCACGGTCACAGAAACGGCATCTCCGCGGTACGTAAAGGACCCGGGCCCCGCGCCGGCAACGCCGGCCGGGCAAAATGCTCCGACCCAAAATCCGGTCGCCGTATGAGGACGCCTTTCGTTCGGGCACTTGTACTATCGATAGTGTTCGCGGCGATGCTCGGAGCTGTCCCGGCTGGAATGCCTACGCATGCGCAATTTGGCATTCCTGTTGGCATTCCTGGCACGAGTCTTTCCCTAAGCTCATCCCCTGAACACCCTGCCCCGAACTCATCCGTGCGCCTCTCTCTGCAGAGTGTGTTTCTCGACCTCGCCGATAGCAACATCACCTGGTACGCGAACGATGCCGTTATCGCGGAGGGGATCGGGCTCAGGGAAACGAGCCTGATTACAGGATCTCTTGGTTCTGAAACCCGTATACGAGTCGAGGTCGCAGGACAGGACGGAACTGCTACCGCAACAGGGACACTTCGGCCGACTGAAGTAGATCTTCTCTGGGAAGCAGACTCGTACGTACCTCCGTTCTATAACGGCCGCGCACTTCCGTCGCCGGGAAGCAACGTCCGTCTCTTCGCGATACCACGTTTTCAACGTGCGGGAGCTAGTTCTACGGTGTCCCCTGACGAGCTCATATACACATGGAAGAAAAACGGCCGCGTCGTACAAGCCGTGAGCGGGCGCGGGAAACATACCGTGGTCATGGAAAGCCCTGTCCTTTTCGGGACCGATACGGTCTCGGTCGAGGCTCGTACTTCAGATGGAGTATTACGCGGCTCGACATCCGTACGCATCGCCTCAGTTGAGCCCGTCCTCTCCTTATACGAGAATCACCCTGTGTTCGGCATTTTGTACCACCGCGCACTTCAAGACGGGTCCGTGGTCTCTGAAACCGAAGCGGTGTTTACCGCGGTCCCATACTTCGTTCCCGCCCGAACTCCCGACAACAGCGCCCTTGTATACGAATGGAGCATCAACGGAACACCTATCGCGAACGATCCGAGGCACCCGAGTTCTATTACTATCAATGCCGAGGGGTCGAGCGGGCTCGCGCAGATCGCACTTGCCCTTACGCATGCGACGAACTTCTTCTTGAGTGCCTCAAGCGCTTGGAGTGTCACGCTTTCCGGAACTGGTCAGGGGAGCATCCCCGACCTGTTCGGAGTGGAAGAATGAGCATATGCCCGCGACCTCTCGAACATCCAAAATCCTGCGCTATACGCTCATTGGCGTTATCGTGCTTTCGCTTGCAGGACTCCTCTCTTGGTACTTTTTCCTGCGGAATCAGGGGGACGTGCTTCGCACACAGGATGAAGGGAGGGGGGCCGGTATCGCGCCCCCGTCGTTCGGAGGCATTATCGGAAGCACGTATGACAATATCGTGGAAAGCATCTCTTCTCTTGCCAATGGAAATAGCGCTGAAGCACCGGCCCAGCCTCCTCGTTTATGGCAGATAACGAAAACGCCCGTTGCCGGCATGGGGTTCGTCTCGCCGGAGTTCGGCACAGCTTCTTCAACGGCACGCAACGTGCTGTACACGGTGCGGTTCGTGGAACGCGGAACCGGTTATGTCTTCGACGCGAATCCGGCAAGCGGGGCGTTGACGCGGCTTACGAACACTCTCGTGCCGCGAGTGTATGAAGCGTTCGTCGGCATAAACGGCACTCTTATCTTGAGAGGTCTCGATGAAGATACGAGTTTTGTTATGACGAGCGCCGGACTCGCGACGAGTACCCCAACTTCGATAAAAGAACCCGCTGCGCTTTCGCTCATAACGCTTCCGCAAGACATCCGAGAACTCGTTCTTAGTCCTTCTGGAGAAGAAGTTCTATATCTTATTGAACAATCTCCCGGTTTCTCAGTAGTGCGTTCTGCGTGGAATGGTGGAGATTCCGAACGAGTTATGAAAGTCGGCGTTTCGGGCTGGCAAATCCGTTGGCTTTCGGATGACCGCATCATACTGACGCAACATACTGCAGACGGTACTTCCGCTCACGTGTATGCGCTTGAGAGCGGGAGGCTCGTACCGCTCATTCCGGGGGGAGGCGCGCTCACGCTTCTCCCACGCGCCGGTTCACCTGCGATACTATACGGAAGCGTTTCCGGAAATGCCGCGCTTGCCGCAAGAATAGACGAAAAGACGAGTGCCGTTCCTATACCCGTATGGACAACGACAGACAAGTGCGTGTGGGCACCCGGTACGGAGCTTGTTGCATACTGTGCCGTTCCTCGGGTATTGCCGAGTGCGGAAAACGTTCGCGCGAAACTTCGCGGGGAAATCTATTCTTCCGATACCTGGTGGAGAATTGACGTCCGCGCGGGGCGAGCGGAATCAATGTATGACCCAGGAGGCAACGCCGATATTGATGTTGAAAATCCGATGATAGACGCGGGCGGCAATTACATTGCATTTACCAGTGCGCGCGACAAAACGCTTTGGGTGTTGCGCATCGGAGAGGAATGATATGGCGACGTTTTTCAACAGAACATTGTTCCTCGCGAGCATCATGGCTCTCATGTGGATGAGCGGCATTTCGATAGCTGACGCGCAAGCGTGCGGAGACCAACCGAACGGATGTCCTCAAGGACAGATCTGCGTTCATCAAAGCTTCGGTGTTGAGTTTTGCAGCGCGGATCCCGCATTCCAAGGATGTACCGGTGCCGACCCCTCGAACGGCACGCGCATATGTACCTGTATCTCATCCGGAAGCATCTATACGTGGAGCTGCACGAATAGGAATATTACCCCCGACCAGTGTCCCCAACCGCAGCCCAATGTCGGGCGCGCATGCAGCTGCGTACTTTCAGGAGGGAATTACGTGTGGGATTGCGGTTCCGGCGCTAGCTCCATTCCTGCTGGGCAGCAATCAGCTCCGCCGGCATTCGTGCCTCTTGCCAATGTCACCGGCTCCAAACTCGGTAACTTATACGGCGGTGCGAGCGGCGACCTGGCAACGTTCATCGAACGCCTTTTCGGGTTCGCACTATCGCTTGGCGCGATACTCGCGATACTTCGGATAGCGTGGGGAGGGTATCTCTATATGACTACCGACTTGTGGAGTTCGAAGGAGCACGCACGAGAAGTCATACGAGAAACGGTTCTTGGCTTGCTGCTATTACTTGCCGTGTGGGTTATCCTTTCTCAAATCAATCCGGACATTCTGAGGCTGAACGTATTGGAGACCCTTAAGGCAAATCCCATTCCGGCTTCTTCTTCCGTGCGGAGCAATGCTTTGAGCGGTTCCGTGCCGATTATTCAAAATCCATCCGGCGGGGCGAGTCTTATTATCCCCCCGGGGACAAATCTAGCCCCTAACTGCATAGTAAATGGCCAGCCCGGTCTTTTGGGCGAGAGCGGAACATGCTTCCCGCTCTAGTTAAGAGTTTCACCCCGCGTACTTAATTACAACTCTACGATTCCGCCCTTCGCCCTGCGATTCGGTTTTCACATTCGGCGCATCGGAAAGCGTCGTGTGGATGATGAGACGTTCATAAGAACTCATAGGGGAGAGTTCGACGTCGTATTGGAATGAACGGGCGCGCTCTGCCATCATGAGCGCTTTGCTTTGCAAATCCTTTATCTGTTTCGAGCGATACTCGTTGACGTCCACCAGAAAGTGCGGTCCCGTACCAGCCTCACCATCTCCTGCGGATGCTTCTCCGGTTCCCGATGCCGAGCCCTCGCCCAAGCGTTTCTCAACGATCTTCTTTACGAGCATATCGAGCGCCTGCACGGTTTCGCCTCTCATGCCGATAAGCGCGCGGCCGTCGTCTACCTGGATGGAGAAAATGTTTTGTCCGGCGATCTCGCTTTGAGCCACTCCGGAGTACGCAGCGCCGAGCGCATCGAGAAGTTCTTTGATGGCCGCTTCAATAACGGAGTTTGCGTGCATTCGCGCACTATACTCCGTGAGATGGGGCACGTCTATTTTGCGGAATATCGGGCTGCATTGTCGACGATGAGTCAACAGGAAGAAAAGCGCAACAAATCAAGGGCTGCACTGCGTTGAAGAGCCGTTCGCCCTAAAACCGCCTTCCCATCAAATACTCCTGTCCTATCATAAAAAGGTTGCTCGTCGCCCAATAGAGCGGTGCCGCGGCTACAACGTAGTAGGAGATGACCGCGACCATGACGGGAAGTATGTAGCGCACCTGGAGGTCAAAGCTGCGCGCCATATCAGCGGAGAACGACGCGCCCGCAGGTTGCGCGACTGGAGTGCGTTTACCGGTCGAAAGCCGCGTGTAGACGAACTGGGTCACTCCCGCGAGCGCTGCCAAGAGTATGCTGTGGCCGTCCATCGCGATAATGCCCAAAAAGACCATCTCTATGGATTCCGGAACCGGCACGAACGAATACAGCAAGGCCATGTTCACTTCCGGAAGTCCGCCGTGAGAGAACACCCAGTAGAGCCCGATCAGAATGGGGAGTTGCACGAGAAGGAGCGCGAAGCTTGCGAACGGCCGTACGCCGCGCTCTCGGTAGAGCGCAAGTATCGCGCGCCCCTGCTCCTCCCTTTTATCCTTGAACTTTTCCTTCAGCGCCTCGACTTCCGGTGCGATCTTCTTCATCTGTATCTGCGTTTCGATCGCGCGCCGCGAGAGCGGGAACAAAATGAAGCGAACGACAATGGTAAGCGCGATGACCGCAAGACCGACATCGTGAGAGGGGATTAAGCTTACGAAAAACACGAGCCCGTTATAGAGGGGCTCGTATACCAACGTATTGAAGGCTGCTGAAATCATTGGAGTAGTATCGCGTAGAGAAGGGCAAGTATCAAGCGGGGACGGGGACTACTGACTCGCTTGAATTTTCCGAAGCAGCCCGTCGATATCATCATGAATCGCGGCGCGCGGAGCGTTTGCCGCCTCCCGCTTAGCATAAAAAACGAGTGTAAGCGATTTTTGTATGCCCGCAATGCGGGAACTGACCGCTTCGCGACACAATCGCTTGATGCGGTTGCGCTCCACTGCCTTTTTGGAGACCTTCGTAGATACCACGCACGCGAATTTAGGCGCGACGCCTCCTGAAAACGGAGAAGCCGCGAGTGAGAAACACGTGCCGTGAACACGCGACTGCCGTTTGCTACCCCGTATGCGGACGAAATCGCTCCGCGAAAGCCTATGCGTGGTCATTTCCTACGCCGACAAGCGGGCGCGGCCTTTTCGGCGGCGTCGCGCCAAGATGGCGCGGCCAGTACGCGTGCCTGAGCGCTTCATAAATCCATGTGCCCTCACTCGCTTTCGCTTTTTCGGCTGATAGTTTCTTTTTACCATCTTCCTACTATACGACATTTTTGCCGGTATGCAAAGGGAACGAACGAGAAATAGCTTGTCCCCAGAAAATCCACACGTTGTGAACACAAACGGTCGCGGGGTGTGTCGCTTCCGCCCGGCACCGAAGCGCGTATAATGTCCTCTCCTGTGCGCATGACGTCTTCATGACTACGACAACACTCAGCAACCGTGAACTTTGGCAAAATGCGCTTGTTCAGATAGAGCTAAGCACCTCGGAAACGAGCTTCCGGACGTGGTTCAGGAATACGGACATCGCATCGCGAAGCGGCGGGACAGTGCAGGTCGCTGTTCCGTCGAAAATCGTGAAAGAATGGCTGATGGAGAAGCACGGAAAGCTTATCTTAAAGACATTGCGCTCTCTCGACAGCACGGTTCGGACCGTTGAATATGTCGTGCACCGCTCTCCTCCGAAAGAAGAGCGGAAGCCGGGTCGCGCACTCTCTTCTCCGCAATCCGCCATCGACCTTTCGGCCCTGTACATCGATAAGCGCGATAATTTGAATCCTCGCTACACATTCGAAACATTCGTCGTCGGGCCGTTCAACCAGCTCGCACACGCCGCAGCAAAGGCGGTCATCGAGCGACCGGGATTGGCCTACAACCCGCTTTTCATCTACGGCGCAACGGGACATGGCAAAACACATCTCATCCAGGCAGTGGGGAACTACTTTAAGAAAACACACGCCAATAAAAAAGTGTTATACGTCACCTCCGAGCGTTTCGCGGTTGATTACATGAACGCGGTACGCGCCGGGCGTGCGAACAGTTTCAAAGATCAGTATAGAAGCCATGACGTTCTTATCATGGATGACGTGCAGTTCATCGCGAATACGGAAAAAACCCAAGAAGAGCTCTTCCACCTTTTCAATACTCTCCACGACAATAACAAGCAAATTGTTTTTTCTTCGGACAAGCATCCTGCGCTTTTGCCCGGGCTTGAAGAGCGACTCAAAGGGCGTTTTTCCGCCGGCATGATAGCGGAAATACCTGAGCCGGATGTCGAGTCGCGCATCGCCATCATCAAAGCGAAGCTCGAGAGCCATGGGTTCTCCATCCCTGAAGACGTCATTCTCTTCATCGCGGAGAATGTCCGCGGGAACATCCGCGAACTTGAGGGAATACTTAATATGATCGTCTGTAAATCCCAGTTAAAGGGGCGAGGGGTGTCCCTCGCGGATGTGCGGGTCCTCATTAAACACAATGTGCGCCCCGCCAGAGGCGTTTCTGTCGACGAGGTCGTGCGTAGGATCGCTCAATATTATGAGGTCGCGGAGAAAAGTATTTATGAAAAGACCCGCAAGAAGGAGGTGGTAAAGCCGCGGCAGATAATCATGTACATTCTCCGAGAAGAATTCAGTGTTTCATACCCATCAATAGGCGAGAAGTTGGGCGGAAGAGACCATACGACAGTCATCCATTCCTGCGAGAAGATAAAGGAGGAAATAAAATCGAATACCGCGCTTGAGCAAGAGCTTGATCATATCCGCGCGCTTATACACGCATAGTGTGTGAAGAACGCGTGAATAACGAAAGGAAAAATAGTAATTACTGTGCATAAAAAATAGGAATTTCAATTTGTTCACAAACAATCCACACTAACCAGACACTTCTCAACAAAACAAAACACTCATTTACCCCAGTCTTTCATTTAAAAATTACACTTACCAACATTCTCCACACCTATAGTAGTAATAGTATGTATTAAATATATAAACATCTAACAAGGTATGAACATCTCAACAGTGAAAGAAAAAATACTTCAGGCGACACTGATCGCTGAGCGGGTAACCGGGAAAAAAGAATCTCTCCCGATTCTTTCCTGTGTCCTTCTTGATGTTTCGAAAGAGTTGACCATTCGGGCAACTAATTTGGAGGCGGGTATTGAGATCCGGATACCTTGTGATGTTGTTGAGAAAGGCGTGATCGCTGTCCCGACGAATGTTCTTTCACAAACACTACGTTCCATTGGGGGTGAAAAAGTGAGCCTTAAAACAGATGAGGGTAATTTGGTTATAGAGTCAAAAGGAACGAGGACCCTTATTAAATCCATACCCCACGATGAGTTTCCCGCGCTCCCAGGAGGCGCTGAGGGCTCAGGAATATCAATATCTCGGATGAACCTCATCGAAGGGATACAAGCTGTCTCGTACGCAGCGTCCCCGTCGATGATACGACCGGAATTAGGCAGTGTGTACGTTTCCATGCACCGTAACGGTTTGACGTGCGTTGCAACAGACTCCTTCAGGCTTGCCGAAAAAACAATCAGGGGAGAGAAGGGGAGCACACAGGATATCCTTGTACCTCTTAAGCACGCGCTCGAGGTGGTGCACATTTTGGAGCGCACCGAAGTGGACGACATAAAACTATCGGCAGACGAGTCGCAGCTGACGGTCTCCGCAGATGGGGTAAGGTACGTATCTCGCGTCATTGACGGCACATTCCCGAATTACACAGAAATTCTTCCGAAGAAATACAGCGCCGAGGCAACTGTTCTTAAAAGTGATTTTTCTGAAATGTTAAAGAAGGCCCGCGTGTTCTCCGGGAATGAACAGAATATAGGGCTCCACCTGTATCCGAAGAAAAAGGTGTTCACGGCAACCGCACAGAGCGCTGATGTCGGAGAAATGTCCGACTCCATCGACGCCGCAACCTCAGGCGAGGACACCGACATAAACTTTCATATCGGATACCTCGCGGATTGTTTGCCTTCGATCGCGTCCGACTCAATCACACTTTGTTTTTCCGGCGCGGGCAAACCACTTGTCATTAAAGGAGTTTCAGACCCGACATTCACCTATCTCGTGATGCCGTTGAACAGATGAGGTTTTTCAAATCTTATCTTTGAGAACTCGGGTTCTCAACTATTGAATTGTGAACGCGGCGGTGCGCTCCACGGGACCTGAGGGCGTATCGAACACGACGCGGAGGAGTGCCTCGCCGCGCGCCGCGGTTGTTAATGAAAAATAGAACGGCGGTTCGTCCGAAGAGCCAACGGGCTCGTTGTTAAGATAGAACGACACGCTCGACACCTGGATCCCGCTCGGGTACGTAATGAGAACCGGGATCGCGGCCGAGCCGGAGAATGTTGAATTTTGAAGCGGCAAAATAATGGAGAAATCCATACCTCCCGCTCCCGGCACTAGTACTCCGGGGGTTGTGCTCGCTTGCTGTCCCGCCCAGACCGCGACCGGATACTCCCAATGTGCGTATTGCGAATCCCCCCACGGGTTCGTGGGCCTCCCGCCGCGCGGATTGTCTTTGTCCACCCAGTGAAGGATCTCGTGGACCCCCTGCGCAGAGTCAGTGTTCCATTCGCCCCGGAGGACTGGCGGGATGGATTCCAAATTGCTTTCCGGAGAGGGCGGTGTGAAAGGTCCCGGCGGATATTTTTCAAGCGCATAATCCATGAACTCGCGCCACATGGGGGCGACGATAAAACCCGCCACGCGCTTTTCCATCGGCGAGTTATCGTTGTTCCCCGCCCACGCGCCGGCGGAAATCGTCGGCGTGTAGCCGACGATCCAGGCGTCGCGGTAGTCGTTCGTCGTACCGGTTTTTACTGCGACCGCATGTTCCGTGAACGACAACGCGGAGGTTTCGCCGAACGCCGGCGCGCGCGCGATGTTATCGGACAGGATATCCGAAACGGCGCGCGCGATCTGCGGCTCCATGACGCGTTCGGCATGTTCTTCGTACTCTTCGAGCACATCTCCGTTTCTATCCGTGACGCTCTGTATCGGAGCGGGCGGATTTCTCACGCCGTCGTTCGCGAACGTGGCGTACGCGCCGACCATGTCGAGAAGGTACACTTCGCCTCCTCCGAGGACGAGGGTGAGCCCGTAGCGGTCTTTATTTTCGAGCGTCGTAATGCCCATGCTCCGCGCAGTGTCTATGGAATCATCGATGCCGGCGAGGTAGAGGACCTTTACCGCCGGAATGTTCACGGATTGCGCGAGCGCGTTCCGGAAGGAGATGGGACCGCGGAACACGTTGTCGTAGTTGTCGGGAGAGTAGCAGTCGTCGTGCGTTTCGAGATCGTTCGGCTCGCAATGCGCGGTAAATTGCGTCTTGAGATCGAAAACGACGGTCTCTGGCGTATAGCCTTTTTTGAATGCGGTCGCGTAGACGAATGGTTTGAACGCTGAGCCCGGCTGCTGCGGGGTCACAGTAACATTCACCATGCCGTCGATGTTCTCGTCGAAGAATCCGCGCGAGCCGACCATCGCGAGCACTTGGCCCGTCTTCGGGTCTATTGCAACAAGGCCCGCGTTCTCCGCATTGAAATTCCGTTCGTTCGCGAGCGCGTGCTCCCGTACGATGCGCTCGGCCTCTTGCTGGAGGTCGTAATCAAGCGTCGTGATCACCTGGAGACCGCCGTTCGCGACGACCTCGGGTCCGTACTTCTCCTCCAAATACTCGCGCACATAGAAGACGAAGTGCGGCGCCTTAATACCCACTTCGGCCTCGCTCTGGAACTCAACCTCTTCCGCGAGCGCTTCTTCATAGGTTGCCTCATCGATAAAGCCGTTCTCAAGCATGCGGCTGAGCACGAGGTCTTGGCGAGCCTCCAACTCGTCTCGGCGGCTCCCGTATGGCGAATAGCGCGTCGGCGCCTGGGGAAGCGCGGCGAGGTATGCGGCTTGCGCAAGCGTCACGTCGGAGGCGGAGACACCAAAGAAATATTTACTTGCCTCTTCTACCCCGTATATAGTCCCGCCGTACGGCGCCTCATTGAGATACGTTTCAAGTATCTCATCCTTCGAATACACGCGTTCAAGACGAAGAGCAAGGATTATCTCTTTCGCTTTTCTCGTCAGCGTTTTATCCGTCGTCAGGAGCGTATTTTTTACGACTTGCTGGGTAATGGTCGAACCGCCTTGCCCGGCGAAACCCTCGCGCAGGCGCAAATTCACGAGGACCGCGCGAAGGAAAGAGAGCGGCCGGAACCCGTTGTGTTCATAAAACGTCGCGTCTTCAATGGCGATGGTCGCGTTCCTGATGTGTATCGAGATATCTTCAAGGGGTACTTCAGTGCGCCGCATGGAGCCGTGCACATCGTAGAGAATGACATTGCCCGTCCGGTCATAAATCTTCGTGGATTCAGCGACGCGACGGCTCTCGAAGTTCTGAATGGAAGGCAGCGGCACGACCGTAGCCCAGATGACGCCCGCGCCAAGGGTAAAGAGCGCAACGGCGACACCCAAGACCACGATGACCTCGAGCCATACCAGTAGCTCACCCCTTTTTGGCAGCCGCCTCATTTGTGCGGCATTGTAGCGTTTTTCGGGCAATTTTGCTATCGCGTGTGGGCGAGGTGCGTGACGCCGATGGCGATCGCATCGTACTCGTCGTCGTGTTTGATATCCTTCTCTATCTTCAGGAGGACGTGGAGCATCTTCATCACGTGGGTTTTATCCGCGCCGCCCCAGCCTGCCGCGGCGCTCTTCACCTGGCCCGGCGTATACTCGAAGACCCGAATGCCGGAGCGCGTAGCGAGGGCGATCAATGCGCCGCGCACCTCCGCGACGCGCATCGCGGTTTTTTGGTTATTCGTCAAATAGAGTTTCTCAAGGGCCATCGAATCCGGCGCGTGCTCGTCGATGAGCCGGGCGCACTCACCGACGACTTTCCCGAGCCGCTCTGGGAACTCCGACTGCGCCGACGTTTCGATGCAGGCAGAGTGGATGAGGAGCTCCTCGCCGTTCGATTTCTCGACGACTGCGACGCCGCATCTGCCGTAGCCCGGATCAATAGCGAGAACTCTCATGTGTATCGTATCTACGCCGCATTCGTGTATACATGCTCGACATCGTCGTGGGTGTCTATTTCTTGGAGGACCTTCATCAATACTTCGTTATCGGCCTCAGATAGGGGAACGGTTGTTTTCGGCGCGTAGCCTTCTGCGGACTTCTCGAATGCCCACAAAGCACTTCCGGGTGCCGCAAGCGCAAGACCGTTCTTCGTCAGCAAGTGTTTGATCTCTTGCGCGGTACGGTTCCTACTGTCAGTAAGCGCTTCAATGACTATCGCAGCACCACCGGGCCCGTATGTTTCGTACGTTACCGATTCGAGCGCGCCGGTATCAGCCGATGTTCCGCGTGCGACCGCGCGCTCAATATTATCTTTCGGCATGTTTTCCTTTTTAGCCGTCTCGATGATCGCACGGAGGGCGGGGGAGTTAACGTCGCCACCCGCTTTTTTCGATTCGACGGTGATGCGCTTCGCAAGCTTGCCCCATACGTTGCTTTTTGCCGCGTCATTCGCACCCTTTTGCCGCTTTATTTGAGACCATTTATTGTGTCCGCCCATGAATGCATCCTAGCATTTTTGCTATTCACAATGCTATCCACGCGCTATCCACGATTTTCGACATGTTGCATGCATTTGACGCCAAAATGCATGCTTTACAATCACAAGTCTGATGCGCTTTACCGTGCGTCAGCGGGTTCCAGGGATGTTCCGCAAGGGACATCCCAAGGTTCCCAGCTCCTAGGGTTTCTCGTGCGCAAGCGCGAGACACTGCAGGAGCCGTCGGACGGAGCAGTGGAGAGCAAGGGGATGTCGGGCGCAAGTTTGACACCTCCGGCTTTCGAGGGAAGATCGTATCAACCCAAGAAAAGCCCGCCACGAGACCAGGTCGTCCGAGAACACAATCGCCTCCGCGCAAGCGGAGGCGATTGTGTTCTACACGCACGAAGCCTCGGTGTTTGCCGAGGCTTCGGAACGCTTTACCGTGCTTTTGCTAGATCAGCCACACAATTGTATACACGGTCGGAGCGACGAAAGCTTCTTATCCCCATATTCTCTAGAGAAGCGGTTCTTGTGCGGAGCGAGGCGGAGGGATCCCCACATGCTCGTATCCCTTTTTTGTCACCGCGCGCCCGCGTGGGGTTCGCTCCAAAAGACCAAGCTGCATAAGGTATGGTTCGTGCACTTCTTCGATAGTGGCTTCTTCTTCCGAGAGCGACGCCGCAACGGTTTTCAATCCGACAGGACCACCCCCAAATTTCTCGATAATAATGGTCAGGATATCGCGGTCGGTCTGATTTAAGCCGCCCTCGTCGATCTCCAGGAGCGCGAGCGCCTTCTTTACGGTTTTCATCGCGAGCGGTTCCTTATTCACTTCGGCAAAATCGCGGGCGCGTTTCAAGAGGTAGTTCGCGGTGCGCGGCGTAGCGCGACTCCTCCGCGCGACCTCCGCGAGTGATTCGCCGTCAACACCTATACCTAAGATACTCGCCGAGCGTTTCAGGATTTCCGCTATCTCACCCTCGTTGTAATAGTTGAGGCGGAACGTGCCGCCGGAGAAACGCGAGCGCAGTGGCGCGGAGAGCAAAGAAATGCGCGTGGTCGCCGCGATGAGCGTGAACGGGGGAAGCTCCAATTGCACCGTGCGCGCGGCGGGGCCTTTCCCGATGACGATATCGAGGACCCCCGACTCCATCGCCGGATAGAGCACTTCTTCAATAGTCCTGTTCAAACGATGGATCTCATCGATGAAGAGCACGTCTCCCGGGGAAAGATTAGTCAATATGGACGCGAGATCGCCGACACGCTCTATCGCAGGTCCCGAAGTCGCGCGTAGCGACGCGCCTATCTCTTTCGCCATTAAATGCGCGAGTGTTGTCTTGCCCAATCCGGGCGGTCCGTAGAGCAGCACGTGCTCCGGTTGGTGATTCCTGCCTTTTGCGGCGGTGAGAAGGATGCGGAGATTCTCTTTAATGGTCGGTTGCCCGACATATTCTTCCCATAGGCCGGGGCGGAGCGCTTGGTCAAGCGTCCGGGAGCCTTTTTCTTCCAAGTTCGGTTGTTTCCCCATACCTCATGGCTCTGCCGGGCTCAAACGAGGCGGGCAAAGGCATGCATTGACATTTAATTATTATATGATATACTCTTTGCCGGTTGGACGTTCTCCAGCTTTTTTATTTTACCGTACCTTCGAGACACTCAGTTTCGGGCGATGGTGGCTTCTTCCGAGGACGGTGGCGGTTTGCCGCTCGCTTGCGAACGGCTCGCGGCCCCTATCCTCAGGCTCTTGCTGCAACTTTCTCCATGAAAGCATCGCCCGAAAGTGCGTGTCTCCAAACTGAATTCACGATAGCATCGCTTTCAATGCGCACAAGGTGCTTTCGTGGTCTAAATCATCCTATTGTTTCCAACATGACCTCGTCATGAAGGTCAACAACACGTGAGAGTTCATCAAGCGAGGTAACACCTTGAAGCACCTTCGCCGCACCATCTTGCGCCATCCGGCGTATTTTTTGATGCGCGGCGGCTTTCCAGATGTCGCGCTCACTCGAGCTTGTGCGCACGCACGCCTCTATCTCTTTGTCCATAAGGATAACTTCGACGACCGCGATGCGGCCCTTGTATCCGAGACCGCCGCACTTCGGACATCCCTTCGGCACCCACATCGTGTCGCGATTCGCGGGAAGGTCTTCCGGATGCGGTATGTTCCTGATAAGCGGTGCGAGCAATTTCGCGTCTTCTCCCATGATGGGTTTTGCCTCACGGCAGTGCGGACACAGGCGTCGAACGAGACGCTGCGCCATTGCCGTCGTTATCGCAGCGCCCAAAATGTCGGCATTCACGCCCATGTCGATAAGCCGCGGGAATGTGCCGGCCGCATCGTTCGTGTGAAGCGTCGAGAAGACGAGGTGCCCTGTAAGCGACGCATTGACCGCGGTCGATGCCACTTCGGCATCGCGTATTTCGCCGACCATGATGACGTCCGGGTCTTGGCGCAGCGTGCTACGCAGTCCCTCGGCGAACGTATAGTCCTTTGAGACCTGCGTTTGGACGATGCCGGGCAGGTGATACTCGATAGGGTCTTCGATGGTGACTATCTTTATGCCGGGGTTATGGACCTGCCGGAGGAACGCGTACAACGTCGTCGTTTTTCCGCTTCCGGTCGGTCCGGTGTTCAGTATCATGCCGTTCGGCTTCGCTATCTCCTTCTTGAAGATCTCCATGAGGTACGGATCAAAGCCGAGCACCTCCATCGGAAGCGCGATAGTCGTCGGGTCGAGGACGCGCATCACGATGGTTTCCGCGTAGGCGCCCGGAAGTATCGAGGTGCGTATCTCGATTTCTTTTTGATTAACGACGATGGAGAAGCGGCCGTCCTGCGCCGCATTTTTTATATTCAGCTTGAGACCCGACAGAAGTTTTATGCGGGACGATATGAGCGCATATGTTGGCGCGTCGAACGTGAGAACTTCCGTGAGGACGCCATCGAGACGGTAGCGCATGCGGACATTTTCTTCTTCTGGCTCGAGGTGGACGTCGGAGGCGCCGAGAGACAAAGCGCCTCCCATGATGATCTCGAGTACGCGCGATATGCGATGTGTATCCTTGCTCCCCGCGTGTGACGATATCTCCGCTCGCACATCATCTATCGTTTTCAATTTCTGAAGCATCTCCTGAATGGTCTCGTTCGAGAGCGTAAGAATGCCGGCCTCGGTTTCGGTTGCGTATGAAAGGTCGTGGTAGCGATCCCATGCGTGTTCGAGCGAAGCGCGCGAAACAATAAAGCGCGCGACGTCGTATCCGAGACGAACAAGTTTCTCTATGCTCTGAAGGGAGTCTACGCGCTCCGGCGCGCGCAGAGCCACGAACAGCTTCTTGTTTATCTTTCGGAACGCCGCGATCTCGCTCGCTCGCGCCTCTTCCTCGGGAACAAGTCGGAGCGCGTCAGTATCAATGGATTTTTTCGTAAGATCTACGTATTCGACGCCGTATTTTTGGGAGAGCATCTCCGCAAGCTCCTCCTCTTCTCTTTTATGGAGTTCCTCCAAGCGCTCCTCCTGTTTTTTATCGTTGAACGTGGCCATGTCTTCTTCATTGTAGCGCATTCGGGGCGTGCTACCCTTGATACGTTTCGGGTAAGGTAGGTATGGCAAGAAAAAAGAAGAAAGAGGACGGGCAGGGTTTAAAGAAGTTGGTTCTTCTTGACTCTCACGCGATACTCCATCGCGCGTACCATGCCATTCCCGATTTCTCTTCGTCGAAAGGCGAGCCGACGGGGGCGCTCTACGGGCTTGTTTCGATGCTTCTCCGGGTCATACACGACCTGAAGCCCGACTACATCCTCGCAGCGAGAGACCTCCCGGGGCGGACGAAGCGGCACGAACTGTTCGAAGCGTACAAAGCGAAGCGTGTGAAGGCGGAGCCGGAGCTCGTTCGACAGCTTCTGCGCGCGCCAGAGGTATTCGAAGCATTCGGCATTCCGGTGTATGCAAGCCCTGGATACGAGGCGGATGACTGCATTGGCACTATCGTGAAGAAGCTGGAGTCCGAATCCGGCATACAGGTCATCATCGCGTCGGGAGACATGGACACGCTTCAGCTTGTTTCGCCAAAGGTGTCCGTGTACACGCTCCGCAAAGGTCTCAACGACACCGTTCTCTACGACGAGGCGGCAGTGCATGAACGGTATGGCTTCGGTCCGGAGCATGTCGTCGACTACAAGGCGCTTCGCGGCGACCCTTCCGACAACATTCCCGGCATCAGGGGGATAGGAGAAAAGACGGCGGTCGAACTCGTGCAGGCGTTCGGCTCCATCGAGGATATGTACCGCGCCCTTGAGAAGAACGGAGAGGCGTTCGGGAAACAGGTGAAGCCGCGCGTCGTAGAACTGCTCAAGCAGGGAAAGAAGGATGCATTATTCTCAAAAAAACTCGCCTCAATAGAAGCGAACGTCCCGATATCATTCAAACTTCCCGAAAAGGAGTGGCGCCTCGAAGAGCACAAGACGGACATCGCAACACTTTGTGATGAGTTTGAGTTCCGCTCGCTGAAAAGCCGTCTTGACGTGGCTGCCCCGAAAAAAGGTGGAGAAAGGCAGGGCCAAGCGAGCATCGCGTTCACGTCCGCGGTTCAGGAACGTGCCCTCAAAGAAACGTCGATAGCGCTTTGGCTTCTGCAGTCGGACCTGACGAATCCGACCCTCGACGACATCTTCCATTACGCAAAAACGAAAGATTTCGACAAAGCACGCGAGCATATTTTTGCCGAGCTCCGCGAGACGGGACGTCTTGCCGAAGTGTTCGAAGAGATCGAGCGCCCGCTCATCCCAGTTGTCGAACACATGAACGCGGCGGGCATCCTCATTGATTCGGGATATATGCGCGAGCTTGAGAAGGAATATGTAACAGAACTCGGGAAGATAGCTGGACGCATATATGCGCACGCCGGACACGAATTCAACATCAATTCCCCGAAACAATTGGCAGCCGTTCTTTTCGATGAACTGAAGATAACGCCCGCGAAGCAAAAAAAGACTCCGGGTGGCGCGCGGACAACTCGAGAAGATGAACTGGCGAAACTATCCGAACTTCACCCCGTCATCGGGGATGTCTTGGCGTATCGGGAACTTCAGAAGCTCCTTTCGACGTACGTGCAGAAGATACCGGGACTTGTCGCCTCCGACGGAAGGCTTCGCACCGAATTCATTCAGACCGGTACTACCACCGGGCGAATGAGTTCGCAAAATCCGAACCTCCAGAACATTCCCATTAAGAGCGAATATGGACGGCGCATCAGGCGGACGTTCGCAGCGCCCGAAGGCAGTGTCTTCGCCGCGATAGATTATTCGCAGATAGAACTGCGCGTCGCGGCAGGGCTTTCAGGAGATGAAAAGTTATCGGGTGTTTTCAAAAAAGGGGGAGACATTCATGCCGCAGTAGCAGCCGAAGTTTTCGACGTGCCTCCTGATATGGTGGATTACGAAATGCGCCGCCGCGCAAAGGTCATCAACTTCGGCATTCTGTATGGCATGGGCGTGAACGCGCTTCGCGAGACCCTAGGGAAAGGGGTCACCCGCGACGAAGCATCAAGATATCTCTCTGATTACTTCAAGAACTTCTCCGGACTATCTCACTGGATAGAGCGCACGAAAGCGTCGGCGGCACGGCGCGGATTTACAGAGACGCTCTTCGGGCGCAGGCGCTATTTCCCGGGATTCCAATCCGCGATGCCGAACCTTCGCGCGCAGGCGGAGCGCATGGCGATAAACGCGCCTATTCAGGGAACGCAGGCAGACATCATCAAACTCGCGATGGTGGAGGCAGACAAGCGCA
This sequence comes from Candidatus Parcubacteria bacterium, assembly GCA_003599295.1. Lineage (GTDB taxonomy): Bacteria > Patescibacteriota > Minisyncoccia > Phycocordibacterales > UBA2100 > UBA10103. The sequence continues at coordinate 69,357 of QZJK01000007.1, forward strand.
TCGAAAGTGAAGGGTGGCGAGAAAAGGCAAGGCTCGTCCTCCAGGTGCACGATGAGCTCGTGTATGAGCTGGACGAGAAGGATGGCGAGAAAATCGCGCGAGAACTGCGGCGCGTAATGGAATCAGTCGTTCCGCTTCCGAAACTGAGCGGTGTCCCTATTGTCGCAGAGGTTGCGATAGGGAAAAATTGGGGAGAAGTGAAACGTATCGGCAGAAAGTAACATACACCATTCATGCTCCATTTTTATTCGGGTACAGATAGAGATAAGGCACGAGGTGCGATGAACACCGAGATCGAGCGCACCGTAAAAAAAGCGCGTTATGAAATAGCGCGCATCACGGATGCGAACTCCATCGAGGACCTGCGTGCGGCGCTCCAAGGCCCAGGGATGTTCGGCGGAAAGCGGATTCTGGTCCTCGAAGGAGTTCTCGCGAACGAAGAGATGCTACCCCTTGTGCTCGAAACACTTCCGCGTCTTGCGGAGTCGGCGGAAGTTGTATTTGTGTACGAAGAAAAACCGAACGCTGACCTTCGGCGGAAACTCGAAAAATATGCAGAAACTCGCGTGAGGCACGATGCACTGGGGAAGGCGAAGGACAATACGGTGTTCGCTCTTGCGGGAGCGCTCGCGCGCGGCGACAGGAAGGCGCTCTGGGTTGGATATCAGCGAGCGCTCGCGCGCGGCGAGCGCGCAGAGGCTATTCACGGCATTCTTTTTTGGGGTGCAAAGAGAGTGCTTCTCGCCGCGCGGAAAGGCAGCACTGAATACCAGCGGGGGGCGGCACTCGTAGCGGAACTTGCCGAACTTCCCCACAAAGCGCGTCGGAGCGGATTTGAACTCGAGTATGCCCTTGAGCGATTCATGCTTGCCGATGTGGCCCGCTAAACCGTATGTTCAGGAGTCTGCATCCCTATAGCAAAGCGACCCTCATAGTTTCGGCAAGCGCGCCGCTTCTTCTCTTTCTCCTTCCCGCAAGGCCTCTCCCGCCGAGCTATGTGTGCGTTACTGAACTCGAACCATACACCGCCTACCTCATCGAAACTCACGAATGGGACGCCGATGTATGCTACAACAACGGTCCTCGCGGCGAGTGGAGCAAGCGGCCTATGACGAACAAAGAGCGACATATTTTGCGTACGAAACGCATTCCATTTTTGAATTAGATTACATTGTTTCTCATTAATCACAGCGCGGAACTATCCGACGCATAGGCGTGCTACGCTTATGACGATGGCCGATGCAAAAACAGCACCGTCGAGCGTAAGAATCCAGTTCTTCCTTGCCGCACTACTGGCTTCCGTAGCCCTTCTTCCATCCGTTGTGCGAGCGGAGCCTTACTACTGTATTACCGAAGTTTATCCACTCACTGTGCGTACGGACCTTGATTCAAGTAAATGGGATCCGGACAAATGTTACAACCAAGGACCAAATGGAACCCCGAGCAACTTGAAAATGCCAGACGTAAATGTCAGCACGGCGGCGAACCCGATGTGCAACCCGTTTTATCCGAAGTGTCCTTGCAATCAAGTACCCAGTACTTTTGGATGTAAGCCTGGAAAGAACACAGCAAACTGTCCGGTGGGAGTGTGTAAAGACACTCCGGTGCCCGGACTTGTTGTAGACGGTATTTGCGTGGCACAGAACAAGTGCCAGGGTGTTAACTATACAAATCTTGAGGGTCAGCAAACTGGCGTCGGTGATATCGGTGGAATCGTCGGACAAATATTCAAAGGACTTCTCGATAAATTGATGCAGGGAGGGAGCGCTGGCGGTGGGGGAACTCCCGCTCCCGGATCGGGCGGTTGCTCGCAGTACTATCAGGTCACTATTCCCTCGAGCGACCCTTGTGCCATTTATACGCCGCCTACCTCCGGTTCCATCCTTTCACCGCAGGGAAGTTTGAACACATCGAATCAGCTTCTTGACGCGCTTAGCGGCGGTTCCCAGTCTTCCATTGGCTCGGCGTTCGGCGGCGGGAGCGGCGCGTCCGACGTGAGCGGCCAGATATTCGGTCAGATACCGAGCGGAGGCACACAGTCATCGCAAACGTCTTCTCAAGTGACATCGCAGACAGGACCCACAACGCCACTTTCGCCGACGCTTGCGGAGGGAGTGACTCTTCCCGCCGGCACGCGCGGCGACATTCAGGTCATTGGCACCGGCGCGACTATTTTCGCCGGGTCGCGCGATGTCGCAGGAAATACCGAGGTCGCCGGATTCTATGGCGCGGATACTTTCGGAACGGGCCAGCCGCAGGGTCTTGCGGCCCGTATGTGCGAGAACCGCCCGTGGGCGACGTCATTCGTGTCGTACGTCATTCCTCCGACGTTCTTCGACGGACTTTGCACATGGCGCGGCTATCAGGTAGGCCTGCCGCCCCCGCCTCCGCCCCCCATCATCGTCCGACAGACGCCAACTCCGTCCGCTACCGGAACGCCCGCGATAGTCGTCCCGGTCATTCCCATACCGACGGTGCCGCCTGAAGTCGACATATGGGCTGCACCGCAAAAAGTCCCGCTTGCCGCGCGCACGTCTATCTTCTGGAACTCGAAAGGGGTCACGTCGTGCGCGGTAACGGCCTCCGACGGCAACTTTTCTGAAACTGCTCTTTCCGGCGGAGCCGCGACGGTGCCGATAACCGGCACCACGGTGTTCACCATTACCTGCCAGACGCCGAGCGGCACTACGGTGACGGAATCGGTGACCGTGAGTTTGGCGATTTAACCAATTCACTTCGTTCGTGTCCCCCCGGGAGGAATCGGACCTCCGTCAACTGCTTAAAAGGCAGCTGCTCTACCATTGAGCTACGAGGGGTAACGCGAAAAACTATAGCACTTGAGCGCTTTCTCAGCGAGGATTATTGAAAGACTTGCCCGAGTTCGTTAGAGGGGCAGGTCGAACGCGAGCGGACCGGCGCCCGTAATGAGGAGTGAAAGTGCGATAACGACGGAAAGCACGGCAGTACCAAGCGCCGTCGCGCGGAGTTTCGGGAATATGAACCACGTTCCGATGAGAAGCATACTGACGATTGCGGCCGGCTGGGTCCACGCTCCGGCGAGAAGCGCGGTCGCTGTCGCGGCTTCAGCGACGGCGAACGAGCGCATCGTGCCGTCGGAGCTTTGCAGGTGCCGCATTGCGGCGTACGTAAAGACGCCGCCGAGCGCGACTCTCATGAGGAACGCGGCGAAAGGAGCGAGGAACAAAAGCTCGGGAAAGACGGATAGCATAGGCGTATATCGTATCGTGTATCTCGTATATTGTATAGAACATGGATGTAGCCGTGTTGTTGCATAACGTGCGAAGCGCGCACAACGTAGGTTCCATATTCCGTACTGCCGACGCGGCGGGGGCCATCCGCATCTATCTGTCCGGATATACGCCGCGCCCGAGAGATCGCTTCGGGCGCGCACAAAAAGAAATTGCAAAGACCGCGCTTGGTGCGGAGCGCTCGATTCAGTGGGAGTATTGCAACACACCTGCGCCTCTCATCACGCGCTTGAAGCGGAGCGGATGGAACATTATCGGCGTCGAACAAGATGCACATTCGATTGACTACCGAACATTTGTACCGCGAACGCCAACATTATTCGTCTTCGGGAACGAGGTGCGCGGGCTCTCGAAAGGACTCCGTTCGTTGTGCGACATGCTTATCGAAATACCGATGCACGGGAAGAAGGAATCACTGAACGTCGCGGTCGCCGCGGGCGTCATACTTTTCTCAGCGAGAGAGAAGTGCTAGTACGTTATTGCATCAACGGTGCGCCCCTCGCTATCGAGGAGACGGATGACGTCGTGCGAGTTCCGCCACAGCTCCCGGGTCGAACTGAGATATATGCGCCACGAACCCTCGATGAAATTCGCTCGGTGCCGGTATCGCTCGACACAGCCGTTGTAGGAGAGCGTGTTGGCGAGGTAGCCTCTGCATGAGAAAGAAAGTTCCGGAGTAAAACTCTCAAGAGGCGCGAAGCACGCGGGAAGCGTTCGAACGAAATCAATGCACGCGTCGCCGTACAGCTGCAAATTCTCCGCGGTCAGCGGAAGCGATTCCGCGCTCGCCGGGCATTCCTCGGAAAAACGGGGAACGAATGTCTGGAACTGGTTCAAATAGCCGCTGCAGATGTTTTCGCGGAGCGAAGTGCCGACCGGAGAGTACCCCGAGTGGACGGTCGCGGAATCGCCCGGATTTAACTGGATGTTCCGCTGCTCGTTCACGATGCCCATGTAGAAGTTGTGTGCACCGCGGGGGATGTATGCGCGAACGCCCGTCAGAGCGCTCTGGAGCGACCAGCCTGTGATGTCGATGGGGGTTGTGTTGTTCCATGCGGCAGTGAGCGTCACATATTCGTTCTCGACGCTGTCAGCGATAGCCGCATCTTGCGCGATGCGCACATCGTCCCGATATGGCGAAGGCGTCCCGAAATCCCGTGCCTCACGCGCGGCCTCTTCAAGCGACTCATACTCCTCTCCAAGTTTCGCAAGCTCGTCCTCGATATTCTGCGAATCTGAAGCGCCACTATCACCGCTGTAGTTCAGCAACTCCTGCATGTTCGCGCCGAAAGAAAGATCCGCCGGCTGCCACGGAAGGCGCAGTGTTCCTGGTTCAGTTTGTTCCGGCTGGCTCGCAACTCCTCGCACGGAATCGATTATGCGCCCGATACCTCCGCTGATTATCCAGAGGATGAGGAGGGACAATGCGATGAATACGGCAAGCCAGATAAGGATGCTTTTCAGCATGCGTACATTATAAGCGACGTAGAGCGAGTGACATGAACATGTGGTACATGTTCATGTCCGAGCCGAGGAGTTTATATACCCTCGCCGGCTCTTTTGGCGGGGGTATATATAGTGCGATTCTTGAGGAGTTTCTCGAGTTCCTCCCGCGCCACCCCCGTGTCACTCCACACTATTCTCGTACCGCGCGGTCCTCGGATGTCCGGGTCGGTGCCCTTGCCGGTAATAAGGACAGCGTCGCCCGGGCGAGCCCTTGCAAACGCCGCCGCTATCGCAGAGCGCCTGTCCATCAGAATCTCCGGTTTGCGCGACATGCCGTGCGCGATGTCTTGCACGATTTGCTGGGGGTCTTCGTCATACGGGTCCTCGTTCGTGAGGATGACCGCGTCGCACTTTTTGTCGGCGATGCTTCCCATGACAGGACGTTTCCACGTATCCCGCCCCCCGCCCGTAGAACCAAGGACGCATATTTTCCGCACGTTCGCGTACGCATCGTAGAGTGCCGACAGGGAATCGGGCGTGTGTGCATAGTCGACAACGACCGTAAAATCCTGTCCGGCCTCCACGGTTTCAGCGCGACCCGGTATCGTCGTCATGCGGTAGAGCGCTTTTCGTATCGTTTCCATCGGGATCCCGAGCGCGCGTGCGAGAAGCGCTGCGGCGAGCGCGTTTTTCAAGGAGAACTCGCCCGGCAAGCGCACGTCCAGCTTTTCACCTTCGAGCGTAAAGTATCCGCCGTGCTCGTCGGCATGATACGGACTCGCGGCAGTGAGCGAGAAAGGAGTAGAGTTCTCGACCGCGAGCATGAGGTAGCGGCTTCCTTCGCGGTTATCCGCGTTCGCGACGATAGTGCGAGGCCGCTTCTTGGAGCGGGCGAGTTCCCGGCCAATCTCGAATTTCGCATTCGCGTATGCCTGAAGCGAGCCGTGCGATTCGATATGTTCCGGCGCGAGGTTCGTGAAGATAAGCCCGTCAAGATCAATGAAGCGATGCCGGAATTGCCGCGCGCCTTCGGAAGTCATTTCGAGCACCGCCGCCGTGCAGTGCTTTTCGAATGCGTCGTGAAGGAATCGTTGGGTGAAAAATCTGCCCGGCATGGACATGCGCGTCATATTCCTTTTCGACGTGTCGCCGGTCTTGAAGCGTATCGAGTTTATAAGCGCGGTCTTGTGCCCTCCTTCTTCGAGTATCGCGTTCATTAGTTCTGCCGTACTCGATTTGCCTTTCGTGCCCGTTACGGCAACGACCAGCATCTTTCGCGCGGGGAAGCCGTAGAGGACAGCGCCGAGCCATGCGAGGGAGAAATGGTACGCGGAGAGAAGTGCCCCAAGCACCGGTTTCGGGAGAAGTGCGGCGATGATGTTCTTGAGTGTTCGCATGTGGGGGCACTCTGCCTATCGTTTGCCGGTTATCTTGAGTGCCTCACGCAGTCGCTCGCTCCCCGTTTCGAATTTCTCCGGGACTTTGCGCAGTATCTCGCGCGCCTCATCGGCCGAATAGCCGAGCGCGCGCATGGCCTCGAGCGCCTCTTCATCGCCGGAGAACGTGCGCGACACCCCGTGGTTTTCCATGTTGATCTTGTCCCTCAACTCGAGCACGATTTTTTCAGCCGTTTTCTTCCCGATGCCGGAGACCTTCGTAAGGTATGAGGCGTTGCCGGAGGCGATGGCGCTGCGGAGCGTCGCTATCGCCGCAAGATCGAGAACGGCGAGCGCGGAGCGCGGACCGATCCCGGGTACGGCGAGAAGGAGCGTAAAGAATCCGAGTTCGTCTTCCGTTCTAAATCCGTACAGGTCAAGCGCGTCTTCCCGTACGGCAAGATGCGTCCACAGCGCGGTCTTATCGTTCGCCTTCAAGCTTGCGAGCGTTTCCTTCGTTGCCGCCACCTTATATCCGACTCCTCCGGCAGAGACGATCACGAATGTTGGTCGAACGACAGACACATTTCCTTCTATCCTCCCTATCATACGGGTAAGTATCAAGTATCACGCACCAGGTATCAAGCTCGATCTTTGATACTTGTTCTTTGGGTACTTGCTACTTGGAGCGCAATCCGCTAGGATGCGCGACGTATGGCGAATACGAGTTCGGCAAAAAAGGCTGAAAGAGCGGCACGAAGGCGCCGCGTTTTTAACACGCGCCGCAAAAAGACGGCAAAAGATACGCTCAAAGATATTTCGAAGTTGATACAAGGGAAAAGCGCGGACAAAGCGAAGACGCTTCTTCCGACCGTTCAGAAAGCGCTCGACAAGGCCGTAAAAGGAGGAGTACTGAAAGCGAACGCCGCCGCACGGATAAAGTCGCGCATCGCGAAGCGCATCCGCGCGATCGCGGGATAAACCCAATTTACTTTAGGGTAGAATTCATCTACTCTGTGCGAATACCCCTCGTCGTTCAATGGATAGGACGCATCCTTGCGGAGGATGTAATGTAGGTTCGATTCCTGCCGAGGGGATGAGGTGAGCAGAGCGAACGAATCCCCCGGAGCAGGAGTGCGGGGCACTTCTGCGTCAGGAATCGAAAGGTTTTGCGGGGGGCC
>QZJK01000001.1 GCA_003599295.1 Candidatus Parcubacteria bacterium
GTACTCGCGATAGAAATTGCATTGACGTGCACATCATTAGCGACTAAAATGCCGTACGGCATTTTAGTCGCTAATGAATAACTTTTTGCATTCGCGCGCAAGCGCGAATTCCTTTTTCTAACTCTCCCCCTTTCTCGGGTGAGGCGTGCGAGTAAGCGAAACTCGTTGAGGCATGTGTTTGACGGAGACTAGCGAGCGCGACGGCGCGAGCTCGAGGAAATTTCCAGCAGAAAATTATCCGTGCTCCGGAGAACATATGCCGAGAAAGAGTTTCGCTAGTACGAGCGAAGTTGCTTGGCGCGCTCGTGGAAACGAATCCTCTCCAACGCTTTCGCTTCGATTTGGCGGATACGTTCGCGGGTGACGCCGAACTCGCGTCCCACTTCTTCAAGCGTGTAGCAAATGCCTGCGTCGGTAAGACCGTTCCGCATTTCCAAAATTTTCCGCTCCTTCGGTGAAAGTTCGTCCAAAATCTCCGCCATCTGCTCACCGAGGATTCGGCGCGATGCGTCCTGGTCCGGGCTTGCGATTGTATCGTCTGCGATGAAACTGCCGAGCGTTGAGCGCTCGTCGTCGTCTTCTCCCACAGGCGATTCGAGCGACACGGTGTCCTGATTGATTTTCTGTATGGTGTAGATTTTCTCCACCTCGATGCCCATTTCCGCAGCGATTTCTTCCGGAAGCGGATCGCGGCCCAAATGTTGGCTTAATTCCCTGACTTTTTGCTTGTATTTCGCGATAGTTTCCACCATGTGGACAGGAATACGGATGGTGCGCGATTGGTCTGCAAGCGCGCGTGTGATTGCCTGACGAATCCACCATGTCGCGTACGTCGAGAACTTATAGCCCTTCGTGTAGTCGAATTTATCCACGGCCTTGAAAAGGCCGAGGTTCCCTTCCTGAATGAGATCGAGAAGTGTGAGGTCGGGACTGCGGTTCACGTATTTCTTCGCGATGGAAACGACGAGACGGAGGTTGGAGCGCGCAAGAATGCCGCGCGCTTCGTCGTCGCCGATCAAGATGCGCTTCGCCAATTCCTTTTCCTGATTGCCGTTCAAAAGCGGATACTGACCTATCTCCCGAAGATACATTTGCACGGAATCGAATCCGGCGTCCGCGCGGCGGTGCTGGAGCTTTTTCTTTTCCAAGACGGTGTCCGCGGAATTGTCTTCAAGCATGCCGCCGCCTTCCAAGACATCAATGCCCGCGGCGCTGAAGCGCTCATACATTTCTTCAAGGAGAAGCACGTTATCTTCGATGGTAGGGAACTCGCGGAGAATTTCGTCGTACGTGATGTAGCCGCGCTCGCGGCCGAGCGTGATGAGCGTGTCTACCTTCGAACGTTCTCTCCCGCGGGAAAGAAGGGTCTTGTGCGTGCGGGAAGTAGCTTTCTTGAATTTTTCCGCCGCGCGGGATCTTTTCGCGCTCTTTTTTGCTTTTGGCGCGGCGTGTTTTTTTGCATGCGAGCGAACGCGTTTAACGCGTTTCGATGCCGCTCGTTTTACTGCCTTCTTTTTCTTTTTTGTCTTTTTTGCCATATGACCGTGAAATAAGCCCTCCCCCTTGCAGGTAGACGGAAATCGTTTTCAAAAATTTCGCCTTTCCTTCCCCCGCCGTAGAATACGGCGGAAACGCGAAGCGGTTCACTTTACACCGAAGTATGAAGTTGCGCAATACGCGCTGTCAACAGTTTAACCACAGACATATGCACAGCCGCCTCCCCGTCATTCCCCGCCCGTTCGGCTTCCTTGAGAGCCGTGGTCGCGGCGGCAAGCTTCTCGGATAGTTTTTCTCTAATGATGACCTGAAGAAGCGTTTCGACCTCCTGCTTGAAGCCGGAACTTTTTCCGTAGATGCGCTCGGCGGAAAAGCGGAGCGCCTCCTGTTCGCTTTCCGGGAGCGCGCGCAGTGCATCGAACTCTTCTTTGCCTACCGCTTCCGCAAATGCCTGTTTGTATTTCTCCACGTCTATCTCCGGCTTCTTCTGCGCCTCTTGCCACAAAAGTATCGAAAGCGCTTGGCGTGCTCTGTCGGAGAGACGCGTGGCCTCGGGCGGCGCGGCGTCGCTCGAAGCACCTTCCGGAGCCGTCGGCATCTTTGCGAGCGCCTCGGAGACGGCGCTTTCGGAGACGCTGAGCCGCGCCGCAATTTCCCTCACGTAGCTTTCACGCGCGATAGGGCTCGGGACGTCGGAGAGGAACGGGAGAACGATTGTCTCCACGGCGCGGCGGAACGCATCCTTGTCCTTCGACTTGCTTTCAAGCACATCAAGCAGGAACACGATGATGTCCTTGGATTCGCGGATTGTCTTGCTCCACGCATCCTTCCCCTCTTTTTGTATAAGATCGGCCGGGTCGAGCCCCGTGGGAAGCTGGGCGACTTTCACGTTTAAACCGCCCTGTAGAGCCGCTCGGGCCGCCCGTGCAGCCGCTTTGAACCCTGCTTCATCAGGGTCGAGGGCTATGACGAGATTGTCCGTCATACGGCGAATGAGTGCGCCATGCTCCGGCGTGAAGGCCGTCCCGGAGACGGCGACCGTGTTCGCCCACCCTGCCTGATGCGACGCCAAGAGGTCCATCTGCCCTTCTACCAAGACGGCACAGCTGTGTTTGCGCATCGCCTGTTTCGCTTTGTCGAACCCGTAGAGAATGCGCGATTTCCTGAAAAGCGGCGTTTCCGGCGAGTTCAAATACTTCGGCGCTTCGGGCGACACGTTCTCGCCAAAGATGCGCCCCGAAAAGCCGACGACGCGCCCCGCAGAATCCGCGATGGGGAACATGATGCGATTCCTGAATTTATCAATGAGCCCCCTATCGCCTTTCTTGGCCAAACCCGCATCAATAATTTCCTTGTCGCTGAATTTCTTCTCCCGAAAATATTCCGATGCGTCGCTCCACGCCTCACCCGCAAATCCGAGCCGGAACAACCGTATCATCTCGTCGTCCAAGCCGCGCTCCTTCAAATACTTCTTCGCGGGCTCGCTCAAACGCGACGTGTAGAAAATGGTGGCGGTTTCAAGCAGTTCGAAAAGTCGATCGCGTTCGTCCTTCTTTTCAGGCCGCTCGTACACGAGCGGCACGCCGGCTTTTTCCGCGAGCACTTTGAGCGCCCCCTTGAAATCCAATCCCTCTATTTGCTCGACGAACGAAAATATATCGCCGCCGAGATTGCAGCCAAAGCAGTGGTATGTGCCGCGCTCCGGCGAGACGAAGAACGACGGCGTCCGCTCCGCATGGAACGGGCATCGCGCGCGAAAATTCTGTCCGCTCCGCTCGAGCTTCACGTACTGCGAAATAACATCGACTATGGAGAGTCGGTCTTTTATCTGCTGAACAGTATCCGCCATTTCTCTATTATGCTCCCATCTCTCATAAAAAGCATCGGGAGGCGGGCCATCGCGGCGCGCCTCCCTGAAGTCTCACTTGCCGAAGTTCCGCGGTTGTTTCTCGAACCATTCGAGCGCCGCGCGGAATTCACGGTGTGTTAAATCCGGCCAGAGCGTAGCCGTGTAATACATCTCGGCGTAGCTCAACTGGAACGGAAGAAAGCCGCTAAAGCGATTCTCGCCCCCCGTTCTGATGAGAAGGTCGACACGTGGCACGCCGCCGGAAAGCAGGTACCGCTCCGGCTCTAACTCAACATCTGCGAACCCACGGCTCTTCAGGGCCTGGAAAAGAGGTTTCAGTTCGTGCTCTGGGAGCCCGGAGTAGTTCGCCGCGACATGGACAACGAAATCGTGCCGGTCGTGGTGCTCCGAACCGTTCAAGCGCTTCAACCGTTCATAGAGCGGTGCGTACTTCTCGACATCCTTGAATTCCTCGATGTGGCCGAACGCGTGGACGTGACCGACTAAGCCGATCACATCGAGAAAGCGGATAGCGCCCTTCATGAGAGAATCGATCTCGAAGTCGGACCTGTTCTTCATGTTCTCGCAGGAGAGGCCGAAAAAGGTGACGTGGCGCACTCCCTGCTTCTTCGCCCAGCGGGTGACGCGAAGCGCTTGAGCGGCTCCTTTTATATAGCCGGTTTCGAGCGATATCGCGCGTTGCGCGCTACCCCGTCGGTTTCCATTCGGGATAATAGCAATGTGATTCGGAATCTTGCTCACGTTCCCTCCTCGCGCGGTTTTGCCGCACACATTAAGACCAGTGCTTTAGGCACCTTAATCTAAGGCGAGGGTCGCGTCAAAACGCTCTTACCGCTCCATCGAGTCCTTTTGCTTCTGGGATTCGGGAACTTCTACGGGTGCGATTTCCGCGAGGTCGCGCTCCATCTGCTCTATCATTTCGTGCTTCTTCGAACCAGGGAAACCGGTGCCTGCAGGGATGAGGCGGCCGATGATGACGTTCTCCTTGAGGCCGATGAGGCGGTCTACGGCGCCGGAAACAGCAGCTTCGGCGAGCTTCCTCGGTGTGTTCTGGAATGAAATTGCGGAGAGGAACGATGCGCGTGTGAGAGACACTTCGGTGATGCCGAGGAGAAGCTGTTTCGCCTTCGCCGGCTCGCCGCCCGCGTCTTTTTGATTCTTGTTGATGCGGTCAAATTCGAAATCTGCGATTATCTCTCCTGCCGACACGCCCGTGTCGCCGGAGTGCGAGACCGCTACGCGGCTGAACATTTGCTTCACGATTATTTCCAAGTGTTTGCGCGCGGTCGAAACGCCCTGCAATTCGTAAATGCGGGTGATTTCGCCGATGATGTATTCCTGCGCCTGCTCTTTGCCGCCGAGCGTGAAGATGTCTTCAAGGTCCGCGGAACCGTCCGTCATGAAGTCTCCCTTTTCCACGTGCGCGCCTTCTTTGACGATAATGGTGCGGAGAGGGTGTATGCGATATTCGGTGTCGCGCTTCGCGGCCTTGGCAGATTTCCCTACCGAACCTCCGTCCGGAAGTATCGTTATGACCGTCTCGATGCCGTCTTTCGCCATGCCAGAAACAGTGCCGGAAACGCGCGCGATGGTAGCGGGCGCCTTCGGCATGCGGCATTCGAACACTTCTTCAACGCGCGGCAGACCCATGGTGATGTCGCCGCCAACGGTCGCAACGCCACCCGTGTGGAAGGTACGCATAGTGAGCTGGGTTCCCGGTTCACCGATAGCTTGCGCCGCGATGACGCCGACCGCTTCACCGACATCCACTAATTCTCCTGTGGTGAGGTCCATACCGTAGCACTTCTGACAGACGCCGCGTGCCACTTTGCAGGTCATCGGAGAACGCACTTCAACTTCCTGAATATCGCTTGCTTCGATGTTCTTTGCGTCATCACGGGAGATGAGCGCGTTGCGTTTCAAGTTACCGGCTTCTTTGGCAAGTACGCGTCCCATGACACGGTCTGCGAACGAGCCGCCGATGTTCTCACGCCCCGGGCGATTGATGACAATGCCCTCTTTGGTGCCACAGTCGTCCTCAAGAATGACGACGTCGTGCGCCACGTCGAAGAGGCGGCGCGTAAGGTAGCCTGCGCGCGCGGTGTTGAGCGCGGTGTCGGCAAGACCCTTTCTCGCGCCGTGGGTCGAGATGAAGTATTCGATAGGCGTAAGGCCCTCTTTAAGCGAGGACGTGATAGGGAACTCGATGATCTCTCCGCGCGGGTTCGTGATGAGGCCTTTCATGCCGGCCATCTGGTGCAGCTGAACGGCGCTACCACGGGCTCCGGAGGTTATCATGTCGTGCACGGGACCCTGTCTATCAAGTGATTCGATGACTTGCTTCCTAAGGTCATTCGATACTTTGCCCCAGATCTCTATCGTCATGCGGCGCCGCTCCATCTCGGTCAAAAGTCCGTTCGAGAAGTTCTCCTGCTCGCGCGCAGCCGCTTCGCGGCCGGCCTGAACAAGCTCTTCTTTGATTCCCGGCGTGATGACGTCGGAAATTGACCATGTGATGCCGGCGTGTGTCGCGTAGCGGAAGCCGAACGCCTTTATCTTGTCGAGAATGCCCGGCAAGCTGTCGAGTTTGTAGTGCGCTACAAGGTCGTGGACAAGTGCTCCCATTCGTTTGTTGGTTATTTCTTCGTTCACGAACGGGAAATCAGAGGGGAGTACCGAGTTGAACAAAAGCCTGCCGACGGTCGTCTCGAACACGTTGCCTCCGAACTGCTCGTATTTCTTGCTGTCGCCCGGAAGGACTTTTATCTTTGCGCGAAGGTCAATGACGCCGAAATCGCAGGCGGTGATGGCCGCGTTCGTCGAAGGCATCGCCTTCCCCTCGCCTTTTGCGCCGACGACCGTCTTCGTCATCCAGTAGCAGCCGAGCACGATGTCGAGGAGCTTCGATGCGACGACGACGTCGCCGCTTCCCGGCTTCAAGACGTTCTTATTCGCGGACATTATGTTCGCGGCTTCCATCTGTGCGGCTTCAGAGAGCGGCACGTGGACGGCCATCGCGTCGCCATCGAAGTCGGCGTTGTATGCCGGACAGACCAACGGGTGCACCTGAATAGCGTTGCCTTCGATAAGGACCGGGCGGAAGGCCTGAATGGATTGACGGTGAAGCGTCGGGGCGCGGTTCAAGAGCACATATTTATCTTTGATAGCTTCTTCGAGAATGGGCCACACTTCCGGAGCTTCGTCTTCGATGAGGCGCCCTGCGCCGCGGATGTTGTATGCGAGTTCGCGCGCGAGAAGTCCCTGAATGACGAACGGGCGGAAAAGTTCCAAGACCATGTGCTTCGGAAGACCGCACTCGTCGAGCGCCAAGTCCGGGCCGACGACGATGACGGAACGGCCCGAGTAGTCAACGCGTTTGCCGAGAAGGTTCTGGCGGAGGTAGCCGTGCTTTCCTTTGAGATAATCAGCGAGCGATTTGAGTGCGCGGCGGCGGCCTCCGAGGATTCCCAAGATGCCGCTCCCGCGGCGCATGGAATTGTCGAGGAGCGCGTCCACAGCTTCCTGCAGAATGCGCTTTTCGTTGCGGAGGATGACTTCCGGCGCGTGAATGGCCTGCAAGCGCTTCAAACGGTTGTTTCTGTTGATGACGCGGCGATAGAGGTCGTTCAGGTCGCTTGATGCGTGGCGGCCTCCTTCAAGCGCGACCATGGGGCGAAGCGCGGGCGGCACCACAGGAAGGCGCGTCAAGAACATCCATTCGGGGCGCACATCGGCGCGGCGGAGCGCCTCGGCGAGCGCAACGCGTTTCCTAAGCTTGTCGCGCCCTGCGGCTCCGGATTCCGCGTACTCTTTCTTCAAGCGCTCGATGAATGCCTCTACGTCTATCTGTTTCAAAATATTGAAGAGCGCCTCGGCGCCGATGGATGCCCGAAACATCGCGCCGTACTTGACCGCGAAGAGGTGATACGCGGCTTCGTCGAGAACTGCGCCTTCGCGGATGGATTCAATCTCCTTCTTCGCTTTTTGCGCTTTGTCCTTGAGTTCGGTCTTCACCTCGGCGCTCGCAGCGGATTTCGTCTTCGTCTGGAATTCCTGATCGAGTTCCTTGAGAAGGCGCGTGCGCTCCTGCTCGTTCACGGATGTGACGATGTAGCCCGCGAAATAGACGACCTTCTCGACTTCCGCGGCGGAAAGTCCGAGAAGCAGCGCTATGCGCGATGGAATGCCGCGGAGGAACCAAATGTGCGCGACCGGGGTCGCGAGGTCGATGTGGCCCATGCGCTCGCGGCGCACGACCGCGCGCGTTATCTCGACGCCGCACTTTTCGCAGACGATGCCGCGGAAGCGGATGCCGCGGTACTTGCCGCAATAACATTCGTAATCTTTTTCAGGTCCGAACACGCGCTCGTCGAAGAGACCGTTCTTCTCGGGGCGCTGGGTGCGGTAGTTGATGGTCTCCGGCTTCGTTATCTCGCCGAAACTCCACTCTTGGATGCGCTCAGGCGAAGCAAGCCGCATTGCGACAGCTGCAAAATCAGCCGGTATGACGTCTTTCTTTTTCATATGCGTATGTTCTTAGCTCCTTCCCCCTCCACGAATTCGATGTCGATACCAAGCCCGCGGAGGTGCCGGACGAGGACGTTAAAGGTCGCGGGTGTGTGTGATTCCTCGATGCGCTTTCCGGAAACGATGGCATCGAATGCCGCCGAACGGCCGAGGATGTCGTCGGATTTGATGGTGAGGATTTCGCGCAAGCTGTATGCGGCGCCGTAGCCGAGGAACGCCCAGACTTCCATTTCTCCGACCCTCTGGCCTCCGTTCTGCGCCTTGCCGCCGAGAGGCTGCTGCGTCGTCAAGGAGTACGGACCGATGGAGCGCATGTGTATCTTGTCTTCCACCATGTGGTGAAGTTTCAGCATGTACATGACGCCGACAGAAACAGGCTGAGCGAAGGCTTCACCCGTGCGGCCGTCAAAGAGAACGCGCTTGCCGTTTTCCGCGACGCCGGCCTCTTTGAGTTCGTTCCGGATCTCCTCTTCCGAGGCACCCGAGAACGACGGTACGATGGCCTGGTAGCCGAGCATTTCCGCCGCGAGTCCCAAGTGCAGTTCGAGTATCTGCCCCAAGTTCATACGGGAAGGCACGCCGAGCGGGGTCAAAATGATGTCCACCGGGTTGCCCTCCTCATCGAACGGCATGTCTTCCTCCGGAAGCACGCGTGAGATGACTCCCTTGTTGCCGTGGCGGCCGGCGAGCTTGTCGCCGACGGAAATGGTGCGCAATTGGGCGACTTCGACATGCACGCGCGAGATGACGCCACTTTCGAGTTGGTCGCCGTTCTCGCGGGAGAATATTTTGACGCCAACGACGCGGCCGCGTTTGCCGCCTTCCATGCGAAGCGACGTGTCTTTCACGTCCTTCGCTTTTTCGCCGAAGATGGCGTGGAGCAGACGCTCTTCAGGGGTCAATTGAGTCTCGCCTTTCGGCGTTACTTTGCCGACCAAGATGTCGCCGGGCCTGACTTCCGCGCCAATGCGAACGACTCCTTCTTCATCCAAATTGCGGAGCTTGAACTCGCTGACGTTCGGAATGTCGTGCGTTGTCACCTCGGGCCCAAGCTTCGTGTCGCGAACGACGCACACGAATTCCTCCATGTGGATAGAGGTGAAGCGAGCCTCTTTCGCCAGCTTCTCGGAAATGACGATGGCGTCCTCGAAGTTCGCGCCGAACCACGGCAAGAATGCGACGCGGACGTTCTGCCCTATCGCAAGTTGGCCTCCTGCAGATGTCGAGGCGTCTGCGATGACGGCGCCTTTTTTGACGTTGTCGCCGACGGAAACGGCCGGCCGCTGATGGAAGGTCGTGAAGCCGTTGGTACGCGAGAAATTGACGAGCGTGTACTCTTTCGTTTTGCCGCTTGAATTCTTTATGGATATTTTCTGCGCGTCCGCGTACGTTACTTCTCCCGCTTCTTCGGCAAGAATGACGCGGCCGGAATCGCGAGCCGCTGCGGCTTCAACGCCCGTTGCGACCACGGGGGCCTCGGGTGTGACCAAGGGGACAGCCTGCTTTTGCATGTTCGAACCCATTAAGGCACGGTTCGCGTCGTCGTTCTCGACGAACGGGATGAGTGATGTCGCAACGGAGAACGGCTGGTTCGGCGAGACTTCCATGTAGTCAACGTTCTCGCGGCGCACCAAGGTCGGTTTCCCTTCTTTGCGGACGCCGACGATTTTCTCCACCAAACGCCCGTTCCCTTCGCGCGGGACCGCGGCGTGCGCTATCGCATACTGCTCTTCCTCGAGCGCATTCAAATAGACTATTTTGTCGGTCACGATGCCCTTCTCGACTTTTGCGTACGGCGTCTCCATGATGCCGAATTCGTTCGGACGAGCGTACAAAGACATGTGAAGCACGAGTCCGATGTTCTTTCCTTCCGGCGTGTGAATAGGGCAGACGCGGCCGTAGTGCGATGAGTGCACGTCGCGGACCTCGAGCCCTGCGCGCTCGCTGGTCAATCCTCCGCGGCCCAAAGTCGAAAGGGTGCGCAAGTGCTCTATCTCATCAAGAATGTTGTATTGCTGCATCAACTGCGAAAGCTGGTCGGTCGTGAAAAATTCGCGGATGGCAGCTTGGAACGGGCGCGGGTTCACGAATTGGACGGGGAGCGTCGTCTCGACGTCCACCATCGCCATTCTGTCCTGAATGTTCCGCTTCATGCGCGAGAGGCCGACGCGCATCCTCTGCTCCAAAAGCTCGCCGACGAAACGGACGCGGCGGAAGCCGAGGTGGTCGATGTCGTCAGGCGTTGCGCCCGGGTCGGCGTTCAATTCTGCGATGTGGTTCACGATGCGGACGATATCCTCAAGACCGAGCGTTGCATTCGAAAGCTCCTTCTCTGTTGTGGGAAGTCCGAAGCGGCGGTTGAAATGGAAACGGCCGACGCGCGAGAAATCGTATCGCTCGGGAGAAAGTATGGCGTCTACGTGCGTACGCGCGCTCTCGGGAGTCGCGATGTCTCCGTCGCGAAGCCTTCGGTATATCTCGACGTACGCTTCTTCCGGCTGTTTTGCGTTGTCGTGCTCAAGGGTCGCTGCGACGGCATCGTGCCCCGCGCCCTTGAATCGTCCGAGCATCTCTTTGTCGGTCGCGAGTCCGAGAACCCGGAGAAGGGAAGTCACGGGGAAGCGGCGCTTCCTGTCTATCTTTACGTAAATGCCGCCGTCCGGATCGGATTCGATTTCGACCCACACGCCGCGGGCGGGGATTATCTTCGCCGCAAAATAATTCTTTGCTTTGTAGGGGATCGCTTCGAAGAAGACACCATAAGAGCGGGCAAGCTGCGGAACGATGATGCGCTCAACGCCGTTGATGATGAACGTGCCGTGCGCGGTCATCCACGGAAAGTCCGCAAGGAAAATTTCCTGCTCTTTTTCGGAGCCGGTCGTTTTGTTCTTGAGCTTCACCACCATCGAAAGCGGCGCCTCATACGTGCGCATCGTCCGCTTCGCGTAGTGTTCATCCCAGCGCAGGTCGGCAAAGGAAAACTTCACGAGCTTCAGTTCGAACTTCTTTCCGGAGTGATCGGAAATGGGGGAAAATTCCTTGAAGACGCGCTCCGCGCCGCCCTCCACGAATTCGCGGAAAGAGGCGAGTTGGCTGTCCACCAGATTCGGCAATTTCACCAGCGGTTCCTGAAATCGTGCGAAGTATTTTTGCGGCCTGTGCTTCGTTTTTGCCATTGTGATAACAAGATACCCGTACGGCGCGGGAGCGTCGCAGGTTTGAGCGCGTTATTAAATTTTTTGCATCGAAAGCATCGCAAACTAATACTGCCGATGCCGACTCGCCGAATTGGCAAGTGTTTCTTCACTAAAAGCGCATCCGGAACTCAATCAAGCTAGTAGCAAATACCGCGGGATTTTATCATCCCCCGCTTCCCCGTCAAGCTTGACATGAGCTCAAGATTGTTGTCTATCGCTATTTTGAGGTTTTTCCGCCCTTCTTCCCTATTTTCCAAGCATCGATATTCGCGTGATGTCCGGACAAAAGCACTTTCGGTACGCGGTATTTTTTCCCCTTCCACGCAAGCACTTCGGGGCGCGTGTAGACTTTCGGACTCGATACGCGCGAACGTTCGAGCGATTCCGCTTTTCCAAGAACGCCGGGAACGAAGCGCGACACGGCGTCGATGAGCGCCGCCGCCGGAAGTTCTCCGCCGGTCAACACGAACGGCCCCATGGAGATTTTTTTCGCTTTAAGAATGGAGGCGACGCGCTCGTCCACTCCTTCGTAGTGCCCGCAAATAAGAAGAATGTCTTTTTGTTTCGAGAATTTCTTCGCAAGGATCTCGCTGAATTGCTCGCCATCCGTTGAAAAGAATATGTTCGCCGAGCGCTTCTTCCCCACCGCTTTTTCCGCTGCCCGCAGCATCGCATCCGGTTCTAAGACCATGCCGGGCCCCCCGCCGTACGGACGCCGGTCTACGCGTCCGTATTTATCGCGCGTGAACTTCTTCGGGTCGTAGAATGAGATCTTTACCTTTTTATCCTTCTGTGCGCGGCCGAGTATAGAGCTTTTCAGGTAGGGTTCGATAGCCTCCGGAAAGAGGGTGATGATATGGAAATGGAGCATATGCTTGGGGCCGGCCCTATCCCCTTTTAGGGCTGGTTCTACTGACCGTTCTTAAGATCTGCGATGACGTCGTCCACCGAGCGGTCCGGTGCGTAGTTGCCGCGCTCGCTTCCTTCCGGTTCCTCGATCTTGAGATTCACGCGCGCGTCGTTCTTCATCCCGACGATGCGAAGAACGGTGCGGATGGCTTTCGCCGTCTGGCCGCTCCGGCCGATTATCTTTCCCATGTCGTCTTTATTGACGGAGAGTGTAAGAAGAACACCCATCTCGTCGACGGTGCGGTTTATCTTGACGTCGTTCGGATTATCAACGAGCGCTTTTACGACGTAGTCCAAAAATTGCTGGTCCTGTTCCATAACGGGAGGCTATTTGTAATTCTATCCAGTATAGCACTACTCCTGCTTCGCTTCTGCAACCTCGGGGGATGCAGGTGTTTCTGCGGGTACTTCGGCTGGTGCCTCCGCGGGAACCGCGGCAGGAGCGCTGCTTTCGGGTGCGGCCTCGGCTTTCGGAGGAGATTTACGAGGAAGGACGTTGACCTTCTTGCCCTGAACGATGCTCGCCGAGACGAGCATATTGTGCATGGTGCCGGATGCCTTCGCTCCGACGGAGAGCCAGTACTTGATGCGTTCCGTGTTCAAAATGCGCTCTTTCGTCTTCGGATTGTAGGAGCCGAGTTTCTCAAGAAAATTGCCCGCCTTCGGAGAACGCGTGTGTTCGGTAACGACAATGCGGTACGTGGGCATGTTTATGCGCCCTGTCCTTTGCATTCGTATTTTCAACATAACCGCGCCAATGTACCAGAAAATCAGGAAACTTCAAGCCGATTACTTTGCTACCCTCTCGGCCTCCTCCAATTTCACCGAGAGTAGTTTCGACACGCCGTCCGAGCCCATTGTGACGCCGTAGAGCTCGCCCGCGGCGGCCATGGTCGCGCGGTTGTGCGAGATAACAATGAGCTGAGACTTTGCGCCGAGCTCCACTATCATATCGGCATAGCGGCGGCTGTTCGCTTCATCGAGCGCGGCGTCGGTCTCGTCGAGTATCAAAAACGGCGGCGGATTGACCTGTGTCATGGAGAAAATGAGCGCGATGGACGTGAGCGCCCGCTCGCCGCCGGAAAGCACTTCGAGTCCGCGTATCTTTTTGCGCGGAATGGAGACGGATATGGAAAGCCCGGCATAAAGCGTCTCCTCTTCAGGCACCTCATCCTCGCCTTCCTCATCTTCGTCTTCACCGGGCATATGAGCCGCTTTTCTGCGGGGTGCTTCGACGATAAGTTTTGCCGTGCCTCCGCCGAACAGTTTCTCGAAGAACGCCTTCAGCGCCTCGTTTATTTGTTTGAGGCCGTCATGGAAACGTGCATCTATCGTCTTCTCCAATTCGACGATGATGTCTTTGAGTGATGCCGCTGACTTCTCGAGGTCGTCGAGCTCGCGTGCAAGGAATTCCTCGCGTTCTTTCGTCTGCGTAAACTCCTTGATGACGGCATCGCCATTCCCTATCCCCGATTCCTCTATCTTTATCTTGAGTCGTTCGATATCGCGGCGGCGTTTTTCCTGCACGGACCGCTCTTCGGAAAGCGCTCCTTCCGGTATCCCTGCCGATTTCCAATCGCCGATAGGGATTCCAAGCGCGACGCACTCGCGCACCTCTTCGTCAAACCGCCGCTTTGCTTCAGCGATGTTCGTGCGGGCCATTTGGATGGAAGAGAGCTTCCCCTGCGCCTCGCGAACGGATGACTCCAATTCGACGAGGTCGCGCTCTGCGGTGAATCCTTGTTCGCGCACTTCGGCTATCTTCTGACGGAAACTTTCGAGTTCCCCTGCGAGTGATTCTTCCTCTTTTTGGACGCGAGAGAGCGAGTCTGATAGAGATTTTATGCGCTCCTCAACTTCCTTATTCGTGTGCGGCGCGTAGCTCGTGAGCCCGTCGACGAACGCTTTGATACGACCCCTGACAGATGCAAGTATTTTACGGACCGATGCAATATCGTCTGTACTTTCCGCTTCCGCGATACTTTCTTCTATTTCACGCGTAAAGGTGCGCACATGAGGCACCGCGACTATCTGCTCCACGGTCACGTTCGTTGTTTGGAGGGCGCCCTCAGCACGGCCCAGTTCGCGCGCGAGCTCCTCGCTCTTTCGGCGCGCATCCGAGAGCTTTTTCTCGCGCTCGGCTATCGTTGTCTGCAGTTCCGCTATCGCACTGCCCCCCTTTCCGGAAGACGTGCTTGTTTTCCCGCGAGCGGCTTCAACGCGGCTGGAAAGCGATTTAAGCGCTGCTTCTTCCGCGCGCGCCTCTTCGGCGAGCCGCGCATCCTCCTGGCTTATCCACGCGTGCTCGCGAGCGAGATAGTCGTTCAATTTCACCGCAAGGTCTTCTTTCAGTTCGCGCGCCTTCTCAAGTTTCTGCACCTGCGAGCGCAAGAAATTCAGGTGCGGCGCGATCTCCCGGCGAAGCGATTTCGTCTTTTCGATATTCACGCCGGTCTCTTCAAGTTTGCGCTCGCTTTCGGCTTTTTTGTGTTGGTAGAGTTTGAGGCCGAGCGCGTCTTCCACCATTTCCCGCCGCTCGCGCGGGCTCGCATTCAAGACCCTGTCCGCCTCGCCCTGCGAGATTATCTGGTATCCCGAGCCGCCGATATTCGCGCCCGCGAGCAAACGTATGACGTCCTTTAAGCGCACCTGTGTCCCGTTCAAGAGGTACTCATTCTGCCCGTCGCGATAGACGACGCGTTCTATCGTGACCTCCTTAAAGTCAATATCGAGAAGGCGCTTCGAGTTGTCGAAGATTACTTTGACCGCGCCGCGATTCGCACGCGGCTGTGCGGGCGAGCCGCCCCAAATGAGGTCCTCACCGCGCTTGGAGCGCATGGATTTCATTGATTGCTCGCCAAGTACGAAGCGGAACGCCTCGGCGACGTTCGATTTTCCCGAGCCGTTGGGCCCTACGATAGCGGCAATGGGGCTTCCGAACCGCAGTTCAGTTTTCTTTCCGAACGACTTGAACCCCGCAAGTTCGATGGATTTGAGGTACATTGACCTTCATTTTACCAGCCTTTGGCGACTAATGCCTTTTGCGCTGCGTCCTGTTCGGCTTCCTGTTTCGCGCGGCCTTCGCCGGTCGCCACCTTCTCCTTGCCGATGTAGGCACCGACGACGAAGCGTTTGTCGTGGTCAGGGCCTGTCTGATCGAGAAGCTTATACGCGGGCGTAATGCCATGTTTTTCTTGCGACAACTCCTGGAAACGGCTCTTCGCGTCCTGCCAGAGCCGCTTTGAGACAACGTCGTCGGTCTTGTGGAAGAGCTGTTCGGCGATGAATTTCTTTGCGTCTTCGTATCCGGAATCTAGATATATAGCGCCGATGAGAGCTTCGAACGCGTTCGCAAGTATTATTTGCCGCGCCCGTCCCGTGTCGCGCGCTTCACCGCGCGAGAGGTATAGAAATTCGTTCATGCCGAGTTTTCCTGCGGCATCCGCGATGCTTTGCGTATTTACGAGCGCCGCTCGATAAGCGGTCAGGTCCCCTTCCGGCTTCTCCGGATATTTCGAGTAGAGAAATTCTGTAACGACAAGCTCGAGAACGGCGTCGCCGAGGAATTCGAGACGCTCGTTGTGCTCGCGCCCCGCTTCGCGGTTCTCATTCAAATACGAGCGGTGCGTGAACGCCTGCTCGAGGAGCCGTTTTTCTGTGAAAGAGTGTCCGATTCGTTTCTCGAATTCTGGAAGTTCGGCCATGGCAGAGATTATTTAGAGCCTTTCTGGGCAAGAATATTTATCGCTCTCGTAACGACCGGCAGGATATCGTCGTAGAAATTGAGGTCGCCGACAGAGGCCAGCGGGAACCATTGTGCGTCATCGAGACCGCCTGCCCTTTTGAGCATAAGGTCGCGGAAATCGCCGCATGCGAGGAAGTATGTCGCGTGCCGGCGCTTCTTGCCGCCGGATTCACCATCATTGGCGATGTATTCGTTCTCTCCCAGTTTGTCTTCGACGGAAACCTCAAGGCCCACTTCCTCCTTCACCTTTCTTACGACTCCGTCTTCGTGCGATTCGCCGTCTTGAAGCCGTCCCTTTGAGAGCGTCCAATGGCCGAAAATGTCATGCACAAGCGCGAGGTAGACTTCCCCGCCGTCCCGCGCGTAGACGACCGCGCCCACCAGCTTCTCGACCGGCATGGGGCCGGAGCGCCCTGCGTCTTTTTTGCGCGGCACACCCTCGGTCTTTCCCGGCTCCCCGAGCTCGATGTAGACAGCTCCGAGTACGCCGTTCACGAAGCGGCCTGATGAAGCGCTCCCGAATGTTTTCGCGAGCTCGATAGCTTCGTTTATGGCGACTTTTGCGGGCACTTGCGCGCGGTCCGCATACAATAATTCCGAGAGTCCGAGCCGAAGAATATTTCTGTCTATCGGCGCTATCTTTTCAAGCGGCCATTCCGGCGCGGCGCGTACGATGACTTCGTCTATCTCTCTCTGCTTTGCGATGGCCGTTTCGAGCAAGCTTTTCATGAACGGCAAGTCAGAATCGCGCGCGCCGAATTCTTGCGCGTAATCCGAAAGACGCGCCTCCGCCTCCGCGTTGGTCATCTTCCCCTGCGAGGAATCTCTTTCGAACAGTACTTGGAGGACAACTGAACGGGCGAGATGTCTATTGGCCATAAGGAACAGTATTCAGCGGAATGTGGGCACAAAGAGCAATGATGAGATCGAGTTTTTATTATGTAGCGGTGGTTTCTTCTTTTTTAGTATCTGCTTGCTGGCCGGACTCGCGAAGCTCCTTTTGCTTCCGTGTTGCACGCCGAGCATCGCGCTTCGCGCGAGCGACGACGTCAATGACGATGCGGCCGTTGTACTTTCCGCACTCCGGGCACGCACGGTGAGAGAGACGAAGAGCGCCGCACTCGCATTTCGCGAGGCGGTCGGCTAGAAGCGCGTGATGGCTCCGCCTCTTGGCGGTCTGGGAACGATTTCGGCGCATTCGTACTACCATATGGCCGAGATTATACAGAATTTTGGGCTATTCGCAATCCTCGGCAAAATGTCGCTCGATGAAGTTCAGAGAGGCCGTCTCGCGCGATGGCGCGCCGGTGCGCGAGCGTTCCGTAGCCTTTATGCTCTTCGAAACGGTATGCGGCATGCGTTTCTCCGAAATCTTCCATCAATCGGTCGCGCGATACCTTGGCGACGATGGAAGCGAGTGCTATCGCGGGAATAGTTTCGTCGCCTCGGATGAACGATTGCTGCCGCCAGCGAGATGGAGCCTTGAGCCCTGCATCAAGAAGCACTTCGACGTGCTCCGGTTCGGCGCCAAGAAGCGCGAGTGCGCTCGCGGTGGCCTCGTGCGCCGCGTTCACGATACCTATATGGTCAATAGTCTTTGCGTCAACGAACGCGCACGCATGGCGAAGGCGTCCATGCGCTGTGATGTGTTCATACAGAAGGTCGCGCTGTTGTGCGGTAAGCTGTTTTGAATCGCGAAGCCGAGGTGCCCCGCTCCGGGTGACGAGTTTGTAGAGTTCTTGCCAATCGAAATTCGACGGGAAGAGAACCGCGCCGACCGAGACCGGTCCTGCGAGGGCTCCCCGCCCTGCTTCGTCTATGCCGACGAGCAATCCTGACACCTCTCAATAGTATCGCGAGCCGCGGGGAGTGAAGGCACTTATGCACTTCCTCTCCGCGGCTCAAGTGGGTCAGGCGCCGTTCCAGCTCGGATCGTCATTGAGCCGGGTCGGCGGTGTTCCCGTGATTCTTTCCCTCGGCGTCACGCCGGGAGGGAGGTTCTCGGATGGCACCTTGTCCACACCCGGAACCCCCTTGTCGACTTCTTCCTGGGTCGGCCGCGGTCTGTACGGCCGGTCTTGCTTTTCCTCAGGACGGTCTCTGTCCATGGTCTTCGACATTTTCCCTCCTCGTTCAAGGTTCGCCTACGTCACAGTGCTTTTCGGCAACGGGAACGTTCCGCTCTTCTTGATGGCTTCGATTTCCTCCATCGTCAGCGGAGGTCTCTCCCTGAGCAACCGCGCTGTCTCATCGAGCACTGCGCGACGCCCAGGATCTCTGTTCCGCGTCGGA
Organism: Candidatus Parcubacteria bacterium; assembly: GCA_003599295.1. Classification (GTDB taxonomy): domain Bacteria; phylum Patescibacteriota; class Minisyncoccia; order Phycocordibacterales; family UBA2100; genus UBA10103. Next base: position 18,038 of record QZJK01000001.1, read on the forward strand.
ATTTCTTCCTCATCTACGAGCGGTTCACCTCGCCGACCTTTCGGACTACCGAGTTGCGAACTCATCAAAACCTCCCGTGTCGGATTTCGGCCCCGACTTTGCCTACTATCACTATAGCGCCTCTCCGCGGATTTTCTATACTCGATACTTCATACGCTATACTGTCGAAATGAGTGCGCGTGATTTCGTCCATCTTCATACGCACAGCCACTACTCTCTTCTCGAAGCGCTCCCGAAAATATCCGAACTTGTCGCGGCCGCCAAAGCGGAAGGGCAAACGGCGCTGGCCTTGACTGACAACGGCAACCTCTACGGCGCCATCGAATTCTATAAAACGGCGAAGAAAAACGGCATCAAACCGATCGTCGGCGTCGATTTTTTCTTGGCACCCCGTACACGCCATGATAAAGAGCACGCGACAGACGAGCCGAAGGGGCGTCTCGTGCTTCTGGCGAAGAACGAGACGGGCTATCGGAATTTGATACAGCTCGTTTCGAAATCGCATCTTGAAGGTTTTTACGAACGGCCGCGCGTCGACAGAGAGCTCCTGGAATTGCATCGGGAAGGCGTCCTCGCCATTCTTCCTTCTCACGCCGGAGAACATGCATACGCACTCCGCCATGGCGATAAGGACCGGGCGGCGCAGACATTCGAGTGGTATAAAAAATTGTACGGGGATGATTGCTTCGTTGAAATAACAAGGCATCCGGAAATAGACGGACACGATGCGCGCATGAAAAGCATCGAGGAAGCCGCACGCGCCGCAACACTGCCGCTCGTCGCCGCGCACGATGTCTACTATTTGAAGCGCGACGATGCGCTCGCGTGCGACCTCGTCAACAAGATACGCTCGGGCGGCGTTCTCGACCGCGATATCGAGATGGAGCCGCGCGATTTCTCGTTCCTCACGCGCACGCGGATAGGAGAGCTTTTCGAAGACCTCCCCGAGGCGGTCGAGAACGCCGCCCGCATTGCAAGCATGTGTGAACTCGAACTGGAGCTGGGTGCGTGGGTGTTCCCCGAATTCCCTCTTCCCGCCGGCCATACCGCAGACGGTGAACTGCGCGCGCTCGCAGAGGCGGGCTTCGGCGAGCGCAACATGCCGAAAACCGAAGTGGCGAAAACGCGAGTTGATTACGAACTTTCCATCATTGAGAAAAAGGGCTATGCCTCGTACTTCCTCGTCGTTGCGGATCTGCTTCGCCACGCGCGCGAGGAGAAAATCCTCACGAACACCCGAGGCAGCGCCGCCGGTTCGCTGGTGTCCTACCTCACAGGCATCACGACAGTGGACCCTCTCGAATACAATCTGCCGTTCGAACGCTTCCTGAATCCTGAACGCCCGTCGCCGCCCGATATCGACATGGACCTCGCAGACAACCGACGTGACGAACTCATCGAGTACGTGCGGCAAAAGTATGGAAGCGAGAAAGTCGCGCAGATAGGCACGTTCGGCACCATGATGGCCCGCGCGGCGGTGCGCGATGTCGCGCGAGCGCTCGGGCACTCGTACGGCCTCGGCGACATCATCGCGAAATTGATACCATTCGGGAAGCAGGGATTCCCCGTTTCCATCGCGAGCTCGCTCGATGAAGTCCCAGAATTGGCGCAGGTGTATAAAAGCGACGCGTCGGCGCGCGAAATCCTAGACCTCGCGCAAAAGATAGAAGGCAACGCGCGGCACGTCGGGGTGCACGCTGCAGGAGTCGTCATTTCCCCGACGGCAGTCACGGATTACGTGCCCATCCAATTCGACCCGAAGGGCGGAAAAATGATCACGCAATACGATATGCACGCCGTCGAAAGCGCCGGTCTTCTCAAATTCGACTTCCTTGGCCTCACGAACCTTTCTGTCCTCGCAGACGCCGTCGCGCGCGTCCGCGAACGATTGAATACGGAAGTGGAGCTGGAGCGTTTGCCTCTCGATGACAAGAAGACGTATGAAATGCTCGCGCGGGGCGAGACGCACGGCGTCTTTCAACTCGCCTCCGGCGGCATGACGAATTACCTGACGGAACTTGAGCCGTCGAGCATACACGACATCAACGCTATGGTGGCGCTCTACCGTCCCGGCCCAATGGCTTTCATTCCAGCCTATATCGAGCGCAAAAAGAATCCGAAGCTCGTGAAATATATCGACCCCGCGCTTGAGCCCATTTTGAAGCACACGTACGGCGTCATAACGTATCAGGACGACGTTCTTGAAATTGCGGTGAAGCTTGCCGGCTATAGCTGGCTCGAAGCCGACACGTTCCGAAAAGCAATGGGTAAAAAGATACCCAAAGAAATGGAGGCGCAGAAAGAAAAATTCAAAGCGGGCTGCCTCGCGAATCATGTAAAGCCGGCCGTTGTACAAAAACTGTGGGAGCAAATAGAGACGTTCGCCGCGTACGGATTCAACAAAAGCCATGCCGCGAGCTACGGAAATCTTGCCTACAAGACGGCGTACATGAAGGCGAACTACCCTGTGGACTACATGGCGGCGCTTCTCACTGCGGACGCAGGCGATGTCGACAAGGTCGGTGAGACTATCCGAGAATGCAAGCGCATGGATATTGCGATACTTCCGCCGTCCGTGAATGAAAGCAAGGGCACATTCACCGCGCTCGATGACACGACCATCCGATTCGGGCTCTATTCAATCAAGAACTTCGGGACGGGTGTCGCGGATTCCATTATTTCGGCCAGGGGAGAAAAGCCGTTCTCCGATATCGCGGATTTTCTTTCGCGCGTGTCGGACAAGAATCTCAATAAAAAATCTCTGGAGTCCCTGATACAGTCGGGTGCGCTTGACGAACTTGGCGAGCGCGGAGAACTGCTCGCGAATATAGACCTGCTTCTCGAATACCACCGTGAACACGTGAAATCGCCGAATCAGGATTCCCTTTTTGGCGCAACAGCGTTCGCGGGACACGCGGCGATGACATTGAAGAAAGCCGAACCGGCATCATTAGAACAGCGCCTCGAATGGGAGAAGGATCTGCTCGGCCTCTACGTATCCGGGCATCCTCTGGATAAGCACAAGGCGAAATTCGCCGACCCAAAGAAAAGCATCAAGAACGCGAAAGAGCGATTGCGCGGCGTTGAGTGCGTCATTGCGGGATTCATCGAAAGCGCGCGCGTCAATACGACAAAGAACGGCGAGAGGATGAGTTTCTTCAAGATGATGGATTTTTCGGATGCGATAGAAGCCGTCGCATTCCCGCGCGTCTTTAAAGAATTCGAGAGTCTTCTGCGACAAGGCTCGTGCATCGCCGTAAAAGGGCGCATTTCCAACCGGAACGGTGAAGCAAACTTCGTCGTCGAGAAAGCGAAAGCACTCTAGGGATTTCGATCGATCTGCGATATAAAGGGGCCTGACTTCCTTAAGGCCACCCAAACAAAGGGGGAATGCATGCTCATTTCTGAACTCCGTGCTTCGGCGTCGCGGACCGCAAAGATGCTCGAGATTCACGCGCGCAAACTGTGGAACGATAGTCTGCAGATTCAGATCGTTGATTTCATCGCGGGACTGAACCGGGCTATTGGCGACAAGGACGACAAAGAGAAGGAGAAGTTCTTCTTCGCCGCAATCCGGCACGAAAACTTGAAGCCCTATATTTCGAGGGACCCGTCTGCCCGCGATACGTGGAAAATCGTGGAAGACCTCTGTGAAGAGGTCACGCATATGGGGAACACCTTAACGAGAACACCGGATCGCTACAAGCTCACGATAGCGTTCTGCAAGGCCCTCAAGGAAACCTCTCACCCCATGCTCCGACGCTGAAAGATGTCCGGGTGATACAACGGCGGCCAAGCGGGCCGCCGTTCCGTTTTTATAAATTGCCCGCACGGGAGAAGAGAGCTATGATGAGCCGCAATATGGCTGAAGAAGACTCAAAGAATCCAGACCACCGACGCCTTGGCCGCGAGTTGGATTTATTCGTGTTCTCCGACCTTGTCGGGAGCGGACTCCCCCTTTGGACCCCTCGAGGCACTCTCGTACGCGACCTTCTCGACGACTTCGTGTGGCAATTGCGTAAAAAGCGCGGTTATCAAAAGGTGCAAATCCCCCACATCACCAAAAAAGAGCTCTACGAAACGAGCGGACACTGGGACAAGTTCAAAGATGACCTCTTTCGGATAACGACGCGCGAGGGGCACGATTTCGCGCTAAAGCCGATGAATTGCCCGCATCACATACAAATATTCGCGCGTCGCCCGCATTCCTATCGCGAAATGCCCCAGCGTTTTTGTGAGACGACGATGATGTATCGCGATGAACAGTCAGGCGAGCTGAATGGCCTTTCGCGTGTACGCGCCATTACGATAGACGATGCTCACGTGTTCTGCCGAGAGTCACAAGTCAAAGAAGAGTTCCTAAAGGTGTGGGACATTATCGAGGAGTTTTATAACGCCTTCGGATTTTCGCTCCAAGTGCGTCTTTCGTTCCACGATCCAAAACAGCCTGAAAAATATCTCGGCGACAAAAAGTTGTGGAAATTCGCGGAGAGCATCTTGCGCGAGATAGCAGAAGAAAAGAAAGCAAACACGATAGACGGTATCGGCGAAGCCGCATTCTACGGGCCGAAACTCGACTTCATGGCGAAAGATTCACTCGGACGCGAGTGGCAGGTAGCGACCATCCAGCTCGATATGAACATGCCCGAGCGATTCGACCTCACGTGCATCAATGAAAAAGGCGAGCGCGAGCGAATTGTTATGGTCCACTATGCCGTTATGGGCTCCATCGAACGTTTTCTCTCCGTCATTCTTGAGCACCTCGAAGGGCGTCTGCCCCTTTGGCTCGCACCAGTCCAGGCGAAAATACTCCCGATATCGGACAAGCACGCGTCATATGCTGAAGAGATCGCACGTGTGCTGGGTGAAGCGGGGCTCCGCGTAGAAATCGACAGTTCGAATGAGACTCTCGGCAAAAAGATACGGAATGGGAAATCGGAGAAAATCCCCTACCTCCTCGTCGTTGGCGACGAAGAAGTCTCCGCAAAGACCGCCGCTGTCGAGAGTCGTGATAAAGGAAAGGTCGGAGCGCTTCCGCTTCCTGATGTGCTCGCACGACTGCAAGAAGAAATCCGCTCGCGCGCATAACGAAAACCGCCCGTCACACTCGCAAGTGTGTCGGGCGGATTTTCGTTGCTTCTACTTTGGAACCCTTGCGGGCAGCGGCTTTAACTTCTTGCAATAACGATCCGAGGCGCTTTGCCGTTTTCGGAGCGAATGAACGTCATTGCATCCTTCGTGAGAGAACCCAGTGCGAGTTTCGTCGAAGAAGGCACGCGAAGCGGGATAGAAGCAGCAACTGATTTCGCGAACTGCATCGGTGCTTCCATGACCGGCGCGGGAACGCGGGCTTTGATGCCAGCGAACATCGGCAGGTAGTAGACTGCGAGATACGAGGCCGCAAGAGCGAACGCGAGGATCGAGAAGTAATAGGCCATTGTTCCAACGGTGCCGAGATCAAGGCCTGTGTATGGGATCTGTGTCAACGTTATCTGCGGAGGATATACCGGAGGCGGAGGGATGACCTGGGTTTGCGTCTGGCAGGTCGCGCTTTGGCCCTGCGCGTTGTACACGGTCATCGTGTACATCACGTAGCCGTCCGTGTACACCGTGCGAGAACCGGAAGTTGGGACAGAACCGATCAGGGGCGAAATGTATGCACTCGTCGCGTTGTTCGAGCCCCACGTGAGAGTCGCTTGCTGATTGTAGTTGTACGAGCCGTACCCATACTGCGGCGTGAGCGTTATCCAGCAGCTCGGCGGATTTTGGAATGGAATGGTGCTTACGGTGACAGTTGTTTGACACTGCGCGCTTTGACCCTGTGCATTGTAGACGGTCAGCGTGTATGTCGTTGTGTGCAACGGATACACAGTTTGGTTCCCATTCACGCCCACGTTGCCGAAATTCGTAAGGGTTGCGGACACCGCGTTCGAAGACGACCAGGTGAGGTACGAAGAGCCGCCTGTTTGAATAGAAGACGGATTTGCGGAAATCGTGCACGAGGGCGTTTGCGCCTGTTGGACCGTAATCGTGGTCTGGCAGTTCGCGGTGCCGCCGGGGCCGGTCACGGTAAGTGTGAACGTCGTGTTCGAGGTGAGGTTGTGTTCCGCGTGCGAATCGTTGAGGGCGACAGTGCCGTGGCCCGAGAGCGACGCAGAGGTCGCGTTGCTGGAGCTCCATGTGAGTGTGGAGGAACCACCGTGCTGCACGTTGTTCGGATTCGCAGAAATAGTGCACAACGGAGCATTCGGAACCTCCTGAACGGTGACGAACGTCTGGCAGTTCGCGGTGCCGCCGGGGCCAGTTACCGTCATCGTGTACGTGGTCGTTACCGACGGCGAGACGGACGTCGAACCTGAAAGCGCGACATTACCGATGCCTTGATTGATGGTTGCCGACGTGGCGTTGGTCGAACTCCACGTGAGCGTAGATGAGCCGCCGTGCTGGATCACGTTGGGATTTGCAGAAATGTTACACGCGGGAACAGGATTCTCCACAACGACGGTCGTCTTGCAAGTTGCCGTGCCGCCGGAACCCTTCACGGTGAGAGTGTAGGTCGTGGTAAGTGTCGGAACTACGGTAAAGGTGCCGCTTGTGCCGACAGAGCCGATGCTCGAGAGTGTCGCGGATGAAGCGTTCTTCGACGTCCATGTCAGCACGGAGAAATCACCGGACTGAATTTTATCCGGATTTGCGGAAATATCGCACGACGGTTTCGGCTTCTTTTTTTCGCGGTCATTGTCGCGGTCGTTATCGCGACCACCTCCGCCGCCGCAACAACCACCGGAAGAACCGTCGCTCCATGCCGACGCAACTGAAGCAACAGAAACGCCGCCCTCATTTGAGAACGTCATTGAGAATGCAACGGTGCCCAGTGCAATCACGAAAACGGTCGTTGCGACCGACACTATCACTTTTCCAGAAACCGATTTGAAATTCATACGAAATAATTATGTTTTTGCTAATAACGATTAATAATTTTGGTAAGCAATGTTGGGAGGGGCGCATGGCGCCCGCTCCCAGAACCGGTCTACACGCAGGGATTCGCCCTGTACGTGTGGCCGGGGCGCAGCCAGCAGTGCCCGTTGAAGTAGAGGCGGTAGCCTTGTGCCTTGAGAGAGGCACGAAGCGCCCTCACCTCCGGCTTGTTGCGCTGCTCGTACTTGAGGACGAGGCATCCCATGTGGGGGACGTGCTCGTGCAAACGCCCCTTGGTGTAGTGGGCCTCGGCGGTACCGGCGACCGCGGCGAAGATGGTAGCGACACCGATGAGGACGGCACCCGTGAGAAGCTTGCGCATCTGAATTCCTTTCCTGTGAGTGATGGATCTGCTCCGGAATCCTTGCGGATCCCGGAAACGAACGAGCACGCAGTTACGCGTGCTACTGTCGAGTACAGTACCTGATAATCAATGCCCTGTCAATAGCAAAAGATGGCTCTGTAGAGCCATTTTTTGCTACCACGATTTGACAGTGACTAATTTCGATTGTCTGAATTTTGCGACTCAGAGCGGAAAATCGCCGGCACTTCTACGCTGTTTTCCGTCTTCGCGAAGACTTCCGAAGAAGTCATCGGTGCACGAGAAGGTGCACGGAACGACAAACGGCTCGGAAAGTAGTAGACGACCATATAACCCGCACCGAGCGCAAAGAGTGCGATAGCGAACCAGTACAGCGTATTCCCTACCGTCCCGAAATCGAATCCTGTGTACGGAATCTGGTCGAGCGAGACGTTGGTCGAAGGCACCGGAGGAGGATACGTTGGGTACGTCGGGCCCGGATAGTACGATGTGCCGGTGACTGAAACATATGCGCTGCATGTCTGCGTGCGGCCTTGATTGTCATTCACGGTCAACGTGTAGTTGCGTGAGCTCTGCGGATAGACGGTGCGCGAGCCGCTCAAAGAAACGCTTCCGATGCCATCAGAGAGCCAAGCGCTCGTCGCTCCGGAGGATGTCCATGTGAGGTTAGTCGTTCCGCCCGGCGGAACCGTTTGCGGATTCGCCGTGACGGTGCAGTAAAGATTGCCCGGCTGGTAGTACGAAGATGTCTGACAGGTCGCCGACTGGCCCTGCGAATTGTAGACCGTCATCGTGTAGATCTGATTTTGCGTCGGGTATACGGTTTGCGAGCCGGACGTCGCGGCGGAACCGATCGAAGAAATATTAGCGGAATTTGCATTCGTCGAGTCCCACGAAAGTGTCGCTGGCTGATTGTATTGGTACTGGCCGCTGTACTGCGGCGCAAGCGTTATCCAACAACTCGGCGCGCCACTCGTACCGGTAACAGTAACGGTCGTCTGACACTGACCACTCTGCCCTTCTGTGTTGTAGACAGTAAGAACGTATGTGTTCGTCGAGGAAGGATAGAATGTCTGCGAACCGGAGAGCGCGACCGAACCGACATTCGTGAGATTGGCCGAACTGGCGTTCGTCGAATTCCACGACACCACGACCGGCGTATAGCTGGTTCCCGAGTAAGCAATGTTCGACGGATTTGCACTAATGGTGCACGTTGGCGCGACCTGCGCAGATGCAAATGAGATAGAGAGAGCGAATATCGCGATGCTTGCGAGGACGCTAATCGCAATGATACGTACTCTGTCGGATGCGTGTGTATTCATACTGAGTGCTCTGTTACGTGGTAATAGGTTCAACCCTTTTGAGGCGTGCTATTGGGACCATACGGGATTTTGAGAGTACTGTCAACAATAACGAAATCGCCCTTTTCGGGCGATTTTCGTTAGTTCAGAAAGCGAGATTTAGCTGCGTGTTATGACGATGCGCGGTGCTTCCCCGTTCAAAGAACGCGCGAGCGTCATTGAGTCCGAAAGCATTGAGCCGGTCTTTGCGCGAAAGTCCTTCGCCGGCTTCGCAACAATAGTTGAAGCCGCGGAACGAGCGAATTGAATCGGTGCTTCCATCACACGCGTCGGAACCATCTGCTTCACGCGGAAGAGCGCGGGAATGTAGTAGACGGCAAGGTAGGCCATGGCGACGGCGAAGAGTGTGATACCAAGCCAGTAGAATGTGTTCCCTATCGGACCCCCGTCAAAGCCTGTGTACGGTATCTGGTTCAGCGACACGTACGGAGCCGAGTACGAGGGATAGTAATTCGGGTACGTGGGCGGATAGTAATAGTACGAAGGAGGAAGGACTGCGGTCGCAGTGTACTGCGGCGTCGCCGTGTACACAGGCGCGGGATTGTTCGTGATGTTCGTGTACGTGTTGAAGCTGTCGTTGATGCTGTAGTCGTAGGTGTTGTAGCTTCCTGAAATGCTATTGTCGATGGTCGTGTTCGATATCGGCTGCGAGGTGCCGACGGGATAGCTCGTGAAGAGCGGGGCTGTGTACGTCGAAGACATAGAGTGTCCGACAGGTGCCGTGTAGTAAGACGGGGCCGCAATTCTAACCGGTGCCGCTACGCCGACGGGCTTAGAAACAGCTATGGGCGCAGAGTAGAGCGAGGGCGCTGTGTACGTCGGCACGTACGAATACCCGACATCATAGACGTCATACGCAGTGGCAGTGTAGTAATCCGTGTAGCCGAGGTAATCAGAGTTGCTACCGTAATACCCGAGCGTATCCGCGTAGTAACCAAGAGTATCCGAATAATTGTAGTACCCCAGCGTATCAGCACCGTAATAACCGAGCGAATCACTGAACGAATCCCAACCAGAACCGCCGTAGTATCCAAGTGTATCGCTGCCAGACCAATCGAAGTATCCAATTGAATCAGACGAGCCACTGAAAGAGCCGAGTGTATCCCACGAACCTCCGAAATATCCCAACGTGTCTGAACTACCTCCGTAGTACCCGAGAGTGTCCGCACGAACCGTGGATACAGGCAGGAGCAAGGTAGCAACAAAAATCGCAACGAAAACGCCCACGACAGTAAGTGTGAGATCGCCAGTGATTGTGTTTTTCATAGATAAGTTTTAATTATACAAGATAAAAATATATTGTCAATATTTTGTACGCTTTGATTTTTAGTTTAGAGAGCGTGGCCACCCCGAAGATACAGGGCGGCCACGCGTAGTGTCGATCTCAGGTGCTGTATGACCTCTTGAGGCACGCGACGGCATCGTCGAGTTTGCCGCCCGCCTCAAGCCGTGCACGGACTCCCGGACCGAGGTCGATTCGGTTACCAGAGGAGTCGGTCACGGACCAGAAGTCGGTTCCCTCCCTGAGCCCGAGAGACACGAGACATGCGCTGACCCGCGGATACGTCGCATCGCCTCTCGGAACCGATGGAGGAGCCGGCAGCGCGACATAGGGTGCCGTCGGCAGAGTCGGGGGAACCACGTACACCACCGGCGGTGGTGCAGGTGGGGTCACGACGGTCGGCGGAAGCGGCGGGGCAACCGCGTGCTGCTTCGTCGTTTCGTCGTCGTTGCCAAATCCAGCAGTAGCATTCGCATTCGCATTCGCGACTGCCCTGTCCCTTTCCGCCTGCACCTTCGCGATTTGGACACGCGAAGTTTGGCAGACGGCGTCGCAGTTGAATGTCCCGCCGTTGTAGAGGAAGGCGATACCGCCCGCCGCGAACAACAGAACGAGAACAAAGGCGATGACGCCTCCGACCGACCACGATGAATCGTGAACAGCGCTAGTCCGCCGCCGAGAACGATCGCCGAATACTGGTTCTTCCCCTTCGTAGGTGTGGGTGTGAACCCACTCGACGGGCTGACGCACACGGCGTGCAGTAATCGGGCCAGTTTCGGCCGCTGATGTATCAGTCATGGCAATTCTCCCTTGGATTTGCCGTTGAAGACAAGGAACACGCCCCACCGGGAGCGTATCCCTGGTGAGAACTTAATGTTAATTATATCACTCAAAGACGAATTGTCAATGTATAAAAATGGCTCAAAACAAGGACAAAAAAACAACGGCGGAGAGAACTGGTCTCCCCGCCGCCTTAGATTTCTGTTGCGCAGTCCTCAGTGGACTTGACGAGTCTCACCACTTTCGCCTGCAGCCGTCTTCGCGGTGGGTGATGTCGGCGAAGAGGCTTCTTCATGGTCGATGGTCAGGCCGCCCACGGTCCCGGCAGGAATTTCCGAACGCACCCGCTTGGCGATGCGCGGGGTCGGAGTCGTCTCGATCCACTTGCCGTTCTCGTCTTGCACCACGAAGGTGAAAACGATGCCGACCCGGTATTCCGTGACCTCCTCGGGAAGGCCCGTTCTCGACGGATGAAGCTTCGGTTCGTGGTCCGCGGGATATCCACCGGGAGGCGGAATGACACGAGACTGCAAGGCAGCTGCATCACGTTGATCGAGAAAGGCCATGAGCTTCCGCTTCTTCAGACGCTGGATGATGCCGACGTCGAAGAGTGCGTAGAGCACGAGGCCGATGAGCAGTGCAACTGCATTCGGCGTGTTGAAGATCCTGCCGGCGTCGACGACGACTTCTCCGGAGAAATACGAGATGAAGAAGATCGTCGCGGTGCCGAGGACCGAGAGCAACGCAAGCACCGACCCGGTCGCATCGAGCCGGTATAACGCCTTGTTTGTCTGGTGCATCAGCCCCGAGAGAATGTTCGAGACCACCCACACGACGAACATAGGGATGCCGAGCGAAATAAACGAGAGTTCGTATCCGTTCGGCAAGGTGACGTGATCCCAGCCCAAGAGGTAGACAACCGGGACTATGACTGCCGTCGCAAGCGCAGTCGCGAATGCGGCGAGCGTGATGATGATTTCAAGAATCAAGGCTAGTCCTCCTCATATTGCTCCATACGGAGCGGTGAATCACCTACCCGCGAACGGGTAGGACGATGGTAGCGGCCGGAGCCGCAAATGGATATGAAGAACCATCGCTTAGCTCCTTTCTGGCCGCCTTGGCCTTTGGTGTGAAGTAACGCAGCCCCAGGCAGTCTGGGGAGCCGGCGAGATTGTACCTCAAAATGTCATTCTGTCAACTTTTCCCTCTCTATTTTCCGCTTCAGTTGCTCCAAAGAATCTGCAGCTTCGAGTCCTTTTTCTTGTATCTCGCTAATCGCATGTTCTTCTCGGATGGCATCGAAAAGAGTATTGAATAAAAGCGCGCGTCGCTCCTCTTCCGGAAGCCGCGGATAGTAATGCTCCACGTATTCGCGCACCTCGCCTTCCGAGCCGTTCTCGGTCAATTCCACAAGTTTCTCGCGGAATGCGTCCAACTCTTCTTTTGTCATTACGGTGACCATAGTTATGCGTGAACGGGCCTGCCGAGTGCGGCGCTTGCCCCTTTGTTCCAATTTTGACCGAGCAGTATCTCAAAGACCCACGCCCAAAATCCTGTACCTGCATGTTCTTTTCTCTCGGTCTCGGCCATGCCGCCAAGTATACGGTCTTGTGCGGCGATATCGTTTTGCGGCCAGTCTCGCTCTCGCATGCGCGCACGCACCCGCTCCTCAACTGATTTCGGCGAGAAACGCTCCTTGCTCAACTTCTGCGCTTCCTCGTAAGAATGCGGACCTCCTTCGCCGGACGCCTTTTGATTCTTGTTTGAAAGCACCTCTCGCGCGATACGCGTTCTCATTTCGGGATTGGAAATTGTCGGTTGGAGGAATTCGGCGATGTCCTGCAGCGTTCCATCGATGCGGTTCATGACCCAGGAGCGCGGGTCGCGTACATCAAGCCGCGTTGGCATGGCTGATTCCATTTCACGCATTGCCATCAGTGCAGCATTTCTCGAAGACCCGACAAAAGGGATTTTAGTAATTCGTTCAGCTCGATCAATCGCACGCCTGAACGTTCCAGCTCGTTCGTGAATATATGCAGTCAGTTGGTCTTTGCTGGCTTGCCGCTCATTCGCATTCGAGACGTTTACCATAACGGTCAGATCCTTTCGCGAAAGACCCAGCCGATCACTAATCGCCTTGATGTCTTCATCGGCGCGTTTATATCTCAATGTGCCTCGATCTTTTTCCATGTCTGCCATCGCGCCCCACATCTTCATGATGTCGTCCGGCTTCTCCATCGCTTGATGCAATATTGCCTGATGCACCATCTCTGTCGCCCTATCGCCTTCGTGCGTAAGCAAGTTCAAAAAATCTTTATTCCGACGTGCTAAAAGCTCCACCTCCTGGGGCGTCATGCGCTTATTGATATCTTCGGCGAATCTCAAGCGCAGAGAATATTCATGCGCCGCATACGTCATGAAATCCATGTCCTCTTTCGTCGGAGCGCCGTTGATATACCGCTCGAGAGCTCCGTCGGCATCTTTTGAATTGATGGCTCGCAGCGCTTCTCCGAAAAGCTGCGAATCGCGACTGTCCGCGAGAATGTCTCGGATGGGCTTTATCGGAATTCCCGCATACCGTCGGTCCCGTATCTCATAGGCACCCGGCCGCGGCCCGCCCGACATTATGCGTCCCGCGTCGAGCCGTCCATCGCGAGAATGTTCCGGTGTAGGCGGCTCCGGCGATTGCACGCTGGGACCATCGCCCTGCCCATCGGCGGCGGCCGCAATGTATGCGCGATTAAATCGGAGCGGATTATTTTGCTGTTCGGGACTTGCTGGCGACGCAAGCGGTGTTGTTGGGGTAGGTTCTGTTGTCGTGGATGTTTGGTCATTTCCTCGCAGAGGTGAAGCTGGTGTTCCGTCAGCATCTAACATCCTTAATCTATATCTAACGGGTCCGCGCGGAGCGCCCCCGAGCATTTGATGCGCGACCTCATCCTCTTCCGGCGTTCCGGGAACAAGTTGACGCTCGCTTCCGTCGGGATTGAACAGCACGACACCTTCGTCGCGTGATTGATATTCAACTTCTTGAGGTGTTTCCGGCGATGCTTCGCCAGACTCTTCTTGTTGAACAGGGATCCGATTGCCGGGTGCGCTTGCTTCCTCGTCTTCTTCTCTGATGCGTACGGTCTGTGAACGATTCAAGCCATCCTCCAAATTCATAGCAAAATGGTAGCATGAAAAAGAAATCGGAGCGGGTGGACTAGGTCCTCCCGCTCCGTTGCCGCAGCATAGCGCTTTGGCGAATCAAACCGCGTGTTGAGGCGTTGATGACGCCTCAGCAGGTTTCGCGGCACGTAGATCGGACCGAAGTTTCTTGTAATTGTCCTCCAGCCGATCGAAGAACGAGCCGTAGTTCTTGGCGTCGACGCGACGCAAGACATCCCTCTGGGCAACGAGCCGCGTCAGCTTCCCGTTGACTTCGCGAATCAGGAGCACTGCGCCGATCGGCATCTTCCAGAGAACGTAGGATGACGCCGGGCAACCAAGCAGAGGGATATTGCGACCCACTGCTTTTGCTCCCAGTCGCTCCGCTTCGACCTTGCCCATGCTGAAAGTCGGATCGGTGAGAGCGTGCCGCAGTTCGGCTTCGTTCTCGGCCATCGCAACCCTGACTGAGGCATTGTCGAAGGAATACGAACCGTGGGTGACGAGTTCGCCATGCTTCTGAATTTCCAGCCGGTCGTTCGCCGTACTGCCGTTCACCGCCATGAGGCCCGTACGGACAAGCACGTAGTAGGCTTGCTCGTCGCGGTGCGACACAATGAACGATTTCTTCAGGTCACCTTCTTCCACCTGAATGATAGACCCCGAGACGATCTTTTCGCCGCGCGTACCGTCGGCGGCAAATTTCGGGAAGTCCTCCAGTCCAGGCGGAATGATACGCGCCCATTTCACGGGCTTCTCGTTCTTGGCCCGCAACTGGGGACCAACGACAAGGGAAGGAACAACCCCCGCCCGATTCCCATAAGGATCGGGTACTTCGCTGGCACGAATGCCGTTGAAGAGAGCGTCGTTACGCCCGAGGAAAAAGTGGAAGTTCGTCTGTTCAACCATTTTTCAGCTCCAGGTTGGGAGATAAGCCTCTGTGAGGCCAGAGCTACGGTATGCTCTAAGGAAATTATATCATGCAAAAGGAGATTGTCAAATTAGGCCTACGTTGAGCCAAAAAATCGTTCGGCGGCAGACACGCGCGTCTGCCGCCGATTGAGAAACGCGCCGTTATGCGCCCAAGCGACGCTCCGTCCGCTCTCCTCTCGGGGCCGATTTCAGCAGCTCCATGATGAGTCCGTAGAAGATGCGGTTCGAGAGGAGTATCGCGAGCCACGTGTGCGCCAGGATCACCCATTCGACAATGCCATACCGTATCGGGCTTCCCGCCGGCTCGTCGCGGAAGTAGACGAGCGCGACGAGCCAAACGACGATGGCAAGAATGGCGCCGAAGTACGGGAGCTGCCCGGTCCTGATCTGCGCACGCGCCTGTGGAGCATCGATCGAGCCTCGTCCTTCCATCTGCCCTGTCAGCTCGCGGCCCTCGAGAAGCATGTAGAACGGGAACAGGCCGAACCAGATCGCGGCGATGATCCACTTGGTGCTGTCCGCGAAGCCGCTCCATCCGAGGAGCGGGACGGCGACCAGGATGATGAGCGCGTAGCCGGGTGCGTTCCAGCGTTCGGCCCATATGAACCTCGGCCTCCCATCTGGACCCGGTTGCCACAGTTTCCAACTCATGTCTTCCTCCTGCGTGACCGGCAAAATTGCCGAATAATCCTGAACCCGAAACAGCTCGGGACTAAATGCAGTAATGCATTAAAAAGTGGCGCGTGTCAAAGTGAGATAAAAGACGCCCCCGCGGCACTTAAGGTGCGCCGCGGGGTAATTGTGTTCGTCAGACCTCGACGTTCCGCCGCCGTGGAAACAGGAAGTGGCGGCAGAAGAGCCAGAAGTGCCGATCCCAAGTATCGTGGCCGTGGCGGCAGACCCGGACACGGAGTCTCCTCCGTGCCCATCCGACGATGAGCAACGGAAGACCGATCTCGCCGATAACCATCCACCGCTCCACGTTGAAGAAGCGAAGGAACACCTCGACCTTGCCGCCGACGACGGGAATGTCCCGGAGAAGGCGGAGAATCTCAAGGTTGAAGTCGAACCAGCCGAGAAGCACTTCCTCGCCGCCCGTGAAGAAAATGGCGGCAAGGATCGCGATGGCAATGAGCCACCGGAGCCTGACGATAATTGTCCAAATCACCGGACCCGTTTCGTCAGCCACAATTGCAGTTCCAGTCTTCAGGTAGTGCCGAATGCGCTGCATCTTTTCTTCTCCTCGATTCAGCGAAGTGGAAAGCAGACGTCGCCCCACGTGTAGTTGAGGCAACGGCCGACTGGGTGCGGGTCAATGACGATGATTTGTCCGCGGGGAATGAGATGCGGTACGAGGACGCCGCGGGGCGGCGCGAACGGCGCCGCATGCCGAGGCGCGTGATGAGCACGAGACACACCACAACGGTTCAACGCTGCAAGGTTCCCGATTCGCCCCCGCCACTCCTCGTAGCAGAGCCGCACAAGAGGCGGCCAGCAGCCTTCGCCGAGAGCGCCGCCGCAATACGGGGACTGAGCCTGCGCCGCCGAAGAAACGACGAGCGCAAGTAGAATTGAAAGGAACATTCTCATCGCTTTCCTCCGCGATGTGGCTCCGACGAACGCCCGAAATGGACGTCATGTGAGCCCGCACAGAACCTTCGCAAGAAGGTTCTGTGCGGGCATACACGAATGACTAATTAAAGAACCCCTACGAACTCCGCGTCCAGGATCCAGCGGCTGTCTTTTGAGGTAAGCGTGTCGCAGGTGACGAGCGTAAGACGCGTGCCGTTCTTCGTCGAGAGGTCGATTATCTCGTCGTTCGCGTTTCCGCGGCGAACGGACTTCACGATATAAAGATACGACTTGCCATCTCCCATGATGGTTATCATGTCGCCGGGTGATAGCTCTGGTACGCGATTGAATGCACGGTACATCTGATTACGCACGACCGGAAGATTTGACGTGTGCGCAAATATTAAGACATTGCCTTTCTCACCGGCTTTCGCCGAATCCACGTACCGTACCGGGCCGCTCTTTAGATATCCATCGAGCGTCTCAATGTCGCGCGTCGCGGGATTTGAGACGGGAAGATCAAGGTCGATCGAAGGAATGACGATGCGCTCAGGAAGTGCCGTAGGCACTGCCGGCTCATTTTCTGCGATGGTGGATTCGCTTCCGAGCTCCGGGAGATTTGAAAGCGCGACGCGCTCATCGCGAGATGGCGACCCGTCAATGTAGTACGGAACGAATCCGACTGAATCGGCCGCAGAGAGGGTGAGGAAGAACATCACAATAGACGCAGCGAAAAAAACCCGCTTCGGAGGTTTCGCGTGATTTCGGATGTTTGAATTGTTGAAATTCGGCTCCATATCCAGGTGAAAATAGTACCGTATTTAGCCGTCCTTGTCAAATGCACTGTCTCCGGAGTCCAAAAGATGGTTTTCGAGCGCTCCTTGACAAGTGCCTTATATCCATGTATCGTGCCGGAATTCTTATGGCAGAAAACACACAGGCGCCAGGACGGCCGTTTACCATCCCTCCCCCGCCTGAAGACACACGCACCAGTCTCATCTCGAACGTTCTCGCGGTCGCGGGGTTCATCGTCGTTATTATCGTCGTCATTTGGGGGCTCGTGAACCTCGCGAGCATCTCGCGCGGATGGTTCGGTTCCTTCTTCGGAGGCTCTTCGCAGGAAGAGACCATCGAGATAGCGGCTCCGGAAAACGCGGATTCAGGTGAAGTATTCCGCATCACGTGGGAACACGAACCGTCTTCGACGGGTTCATATGCGTTCCTCTATCAGTGCGTAAGCGGTCTAGAGTTCCGCACGCCCACCCCGATGGGAACGCTCGGAGCTATCCCCTGCGGAGCTGCGTACACCGTTCCTTCCGACAGCGCGCTCACACTGACCGGTCTGCTTTCGGGAACATCTTCGGCTTCGGTCCCGCTTTCGATTATTTTCTTGCCGAGTGCGACAGGAACACGAGCGGAAGGAAGCGCTTCCATGACCATCAACAGAGGGGCTGCCATTCCTACGCCGACTCCTACTCCGACGCCCACGCCGACTCCTACTCCGACGCCCACGCCGACTCCTCAACCGACCCCAACCCCGGCACCGCGTCCTGCGACTCCGGCTGACCTTTCCGTCTACATTATGTCAGTGATACCCGATGCGGCAGGAATAACGACCGTCACGTTCTCGATTGCGAATAACGGCGGCACATCAAGCGGCACGTATTACTTCACCGCCGAGCTCCCGACGACCCAAGCGTACACATATGCGTCGCCCGCGCAGGCATCGCTCGCGCCTGGCTCTTCAATCGTCAACACACTTCGCTTCACGCAGACGCGCCAAGGCGGCGGTACGTTCTCCGTCTCCGTTGATCCTTCGAACATCGTCCGCGAATCGAACGAGATAAACAACTACGCAAGCCAATTCATCAACACGAATGTATACAATCCGTACCCGTACAATTACAACAATCAAAACCCATACAACAACCAATACCCGTACCCGAATCAGTACCAGCAGTATCCGTACTCGCAGTACTACCCGTACGCGTACTAAAACCGGCTCCTTCTAATCGAGGGCTGCCAGTTCATCAGAGACAGGCTGTTTCTTTCTCTCTTCAACGCGGCGAACTTCATCAATGCCGTGGAAGTATCCTACGCTTAAAGTTCGCTGAAATTCTTGGTCGGGCATAGGGCCCGCTCCCCAAAACACACCTGCCGGAACATACTTGCCGTTGAGATAGGCATACACCGTCGAACCGGACATACCTTTTGCATGAAGCGGAGATTCATCCTCGGGTTTCAATGCGAGCTTGCCCAGATCGTTTAGATCTGCCTCACTCTCTCCGGGCGGCAAGATCAACATGAAGGAGTTCTCCATTTGGATAACTTCCTCGGCATTATTCGTCAAACGTCTGGCAAGACCGGGAGATATTTTTATCGCAACGCCGGGATATGTTTTGTGGCCGCGATCGTGTGCCGCAGTCGAAGCCGTATCATCTACATCGACGCCAACCACGGCGACGAATTGGGCGTGGATGTCGTTATTTGTCATTGAGATATCGTCCTCGACAATACCTGCGCTATCAGAAGTCTCCGCTGTTCCTGACACGTCGACCATATCGATGTCTATGTTCTTCACGGGATACGTTATGACTCCTCGCTCAGTTCCATATGTGGCGTGCGCTGCAGTGAGTACCGTTCTCCCATCCCGCCAATACGTACCGTTCCCGCGACCGTACGGAAAACGCATGCTGTGCACATACTTCTTGTGGAGCTCGGTCGTGTCGTAGGAAGTGTCTTCGAGATGCTCTTGCAAGAGCGGCGCTTCGATAGCCCGAAGGACCGTCATGATGGGGTGCTTTCCCTTGCCTTCGAGCGCCTCCAGAACTTCCGGCTCTCGCAGTCTTTTTTGAATTGCTGCAATGGCCGCATCAAGCGCCTTTTGTTTTTCGCTCGATTCCTTCTCGAATGAGCCCGCCAGGTCATCTATAAGATCCTGCGGCAATACTCGAACGGCTGCGAACGCTCCGACACCGAACAGAAGCGATCTTCGGGTCAGCGAAGGCTCTTCTTGTTTTCGACGTCCCGAAGCCCACCGTGCCCGCTTGTCAGGAACAAAGTCGGGTGATGGGCCCCTTTCCTTCATACGCTATATATCGAGCGTCGCTTCTTTCGCGTGCGACTGAATGAACGATTTTCTCGCGGGAACGTCGGTGCCCATGAGCATGTCAAATATGTTGTCAGCTTCCTGGGCATCTTCGATAGTGACCTGCTTTAAGATGCGGCGCGCCGGGTCCATGGTCGTTTCCCAGAGTTCTTCCGGATTCATTTCACCCAAACCCTTATAGCGCTGGACGGAAACCTTCGGCGCTTTTTTTGTTTTATCTTCCGCTTCTTCTGGTACCGCTTCTCCTTCTTCGGGTTCGGCCGCTTCTTCGGCGACCGGCGTCTCTTTCCCGGCGATTTTTACTTTCTCCTCCTCCGTGTATGCATATGCGACCTCTTTCCCTTTTCGTATCTTGTAGAGGGGCGGCTGGGCGATGTAGAGAAAACCGCCGTCTATAACGGGACGGAAATGCCGATAGAAAAGCGTAAGGAGGAGTGTCCTGATGTGCGCGCCATCCACGTCGGCATCGGTCGCGATGATGAGCTTGTGGTAGCGCAATTTTGAGATATCGAACACGTCGCCGATGGCCGTACCGAGCGCGACGATAAGATTCTTTATCTGCTCGGATGCGAGCATTTTATCGAGCCGCGCCCGTTCGATATTGAGTATTTTACCGCGGAGCGGCAACACCGCCTGCGTGCGCCTGTCGCGACCCATCTTGCCGCTTCCGCCAGCACTGTCACCCTCCACAATGAAGAGTTCCGCTTCTTCAGCCCGCCTGGTCTGGCAATCGGCTAGTTTTCCGGGAAGAGCGAGGCCTTCAAGAGCACCTTTCCGGAGAATGCTGTCTTTCGCAGCTTTCGCGGCTTTGCGCGCCTTCATTGCGAGCGCGACTTTGCCCATGATGGCGCGCGCATCATCCGGATTTTCTTCGAGGAACGCGGCGAACGCCTCGCTGAACACGGCTTCAACCGCTCCGCGTGCTTCGACACTGCCAAGTTTAGATTTCGTCTGCCCTTCGAACTGGACTTCGCGCATCTTGACCGATATGACGGCCGTGATGCCTTCGAGAACATCGTCTCCCGTAAACGAGTCGCCTTCTTTGCCGCCTCCGTTCTTCGACGCCGAGTTCAAGGTGCGCGTGAGCGCGGTTTTGAAGCCGGTGATATGCATGCCGCCTTCGGCGTTATAGATATTGTTCGCAAAGGCAGAGATGCGTGAAGAGATGTCGTCCACATACTGGAGCGATACTTCGACGGCAACGCCGTCTTGCTCTTTCTCGATGTAAAAAATATTCTTGTGCACCGGCTCCAAGTGTCGGTTCTGGAACGCGACGAGGCTCCGAAGCCCTCCTTCAAAGTAGAAACTCATCGAGGGCGCGTCAAGGCCAAGCTCGCGAAGATAGTACACGTCTTCGTCATCCACTTTCCCGGCCTGTCGGAGGTCTAGAATGCTTATGCGCAAGCCCCGGACGAGGTACGCCTGCTGACGCATATGGCTGACGATGGTCTCCCATTTGAACTCGCGGTCCGGAAATATCTTCGAATCAGCCTCGAACGTGATGATAGTGCCGTGCATGTCGGAGTTCTCGATCTTTTTCACTTTTCCGACGGGCTTGCCGCCGTCTTTATATTCCTGAACATACTTTCCATCTTCACGGTGCACCTCCGCACGCACTGCAGTCGAAAGTGCGTTCACGACAGAAACGCCGACGCCGTGAAGTCCGCCCGATACCTTGTACCCTTCACCGCCAAATTTTCCTCCGGCATGTAATTTCGTCATGACGGTCTCAAGCGCGGAGACTTTCGTTTTCGGGTGAATGTCTACCGGGATGCCGCGGCCGTTGTCAGCGACGCGCACGCGATTCCCCGGCAGAAGCGCTACCTCGATATCGTTCGCGAAACCGCCCATGGCTTCGTCGCGCGAGTTGTCGAACACTTCCCACACGAGATGGTGAAGCCCGGCCGTGTCGGTCGTACCGATGTACATGCCGGGCCGGCGGCGCACGGCTTCGAGACCTTCAAGAACGGTGATGTCTTCCGCGCTGTACGATGAACCCCCCTTTTTGGGGGCCTCTGCGACCGCTTTTTTTGCCTGTTTTTTAGCCATATTTTGTCCCTTTAGTATAGCAAAAAATATACCGAAATGGAAGGGGTCTTACGCGAAATGGGGATTCCTATTTCCCAACCTCCAAGCGAGGGGTATTGCCTTTGCGGAACCTGTGCAGACGGCATATTGAGACGCAGTCTCAATTCCATTTCAACCTTCAAAGCGAAGGCCGATATTGCCCGAGAGAACATCGCGTGGGAGACGCTCTGTTCAAGGTAATGACCGCGTAGTGGTGATACAGAATACTGTTCCACGCGCGTACTGTTCGGACCGGGCAATATCGGCCCGAGCGCCCTACCTAATTTCGAAGCCTCTTGACTTCAATGCCCCGTACACGCTTTCCATGCGTTGATTAGCGTCTTCGTCGGTCAATGTGCGGTCGAACGATTGGAAGACGAGGCGGAATGCGAGTGATACCTTGCCGCCTTTTTCGAATCTGTCGAAGAGGTCAATGCGCTGAAGAAGCTCTCCTGCCGCACCGCGTATTACGGTCTCCACTTCTGCGGGCTCCTGTCCCGCCGACACCCAAAGCGCGATGTCGCGCACGATGTACGGATATCGCGAGAATGACTGATAGCGTTCCGCGGCAGAAACTGGAAGAGATTCATACGAAATCCCTTCGGGTAAGTTCTCTGCCATCTCGGAAAGCAGTTTCTCCGAGACGCCGCCTTTCTCGCTCGCAACACCGACGCATAGTTCTTCTTTTCCATTGCGCCAAACGGAGCCGATTTCGAAGAGGCGGACTTCGGGTATGCCGAGCAATTCTTTATTGCGAACGTTCCGTTCAAGCGCCTCGGACAGACCATCGGTCAGGTTTGCGCGGAGGTAGGGTCGTTCTCCGCCGACCTTGTTCAAGACCTCACGTTCGCCGCTCTCCCTGAACACCGATGTGTAAATTTCCGAATAGCCATCGGACATCAGGTCTTCGCGTATCCGCTCGCTCCAGAAAAAGTTCTTGTTGATGGGCGGTTTTTTCGGGAACGGCGAGAGTGCAACGGATGGGATTTTGTCATAGCCAATGATGCGGCCTATCTCTTCGGCAATGTCTTCGGGAATGGATAAGTCGAGGCGCTCGAACGGGACCCGAATCGTGAATGTTCCTTGTGCCGCCTTGAACGGGAGGTCGAGGCGTGCAAGAACATCCGCCATGTCGCTTTCGGCAAGGCTCCGTCCGAGGACGTCGTTCACTTTCTGGGAGGAAACGGTAATTTCGGTGGACGGAAGCGGCGACGGGTACTCGTCCGCGAATCCTACGAGTTCTCCTCCGGCAAGTTCGATAATAAGATCCGCCGCGGCGCGGATGCCGTAGGCAGCCAGTTCCGGCGAAATGACCTGCTGGAAGCGCTCGGAAGCATCGGTCCGAAGTTTTTGCGCCTGCGCGGTACGGCGCACGGAGACGCCATCGAAATTCGCAGATTCGAGGATGATGTCATGTGTTGAGTTCTTTACTGCCGCGAAGATACCGCCCTTTACGCCGGCAATACCAACCACTTGTCCCGTTACACCATCGGCTATCACAAGATCTTCGGCGTTCAATGCGAATTGTTTATTATCAAGACTTGTTATTGGTTCATCTTGAGATGCTCGCCTGACGATTATTTTCTTGGTATCTCCGCCTTGTGCTAGGTTAAGAGCATCAAAAGCGTGTAATGGTTGACCAAGATTGAACATTACATAATTTGTGGCATCTACAACATTATTGACAGGGCGTTGCCCAATAGATTCTAGAAATCGAATGATTCTTTGATCTTTTGTAGGACCAACATCTACACCCCGAATGTGCGCTGCTATATAGCGAGAACAAAGCGTGGGTTCTTTTATTGAGACTGATACGTTCTCCGAATGCGGTGTGAGTATTACTTTTTCTCGAAGCGGGTCGTTCTTCATCGAAAGCTTCAAGATGGCTGATAGCTCTTTCGCAATACCGCGATGACTCAAACAATCATGTCCGCGATTCGGAGTTACTTTCACGTCCAGAATGTCGTTCTCCACGCTCTCAATTTCGAATGCATGGAACGTCAGGGCGTCGGACAAGACATCGGCCTCCGGCAGTTCTTTCTCGAAGTACGTCTGAAGCCAGTCGCGGGATATCTTCATGATTCAAAATTGGTTGATGAAGCGCAGGTCGGCGGAGTGCATGAGGCGTATGTCGTCGATGCCCCAGCGGAGAATGGCGAGTCGATCGAGGCCCATACCGAAGGCGAATCCGCGGTATTTCTCAGGATCAACGCCGGCGTTCTTGAGAACGTTCGGATGCACCATGCCCGCACCCATCATTTCTATCCATGTGCCGCGCAATTTTTCCGGTACGTTCTCGCCCGCGACGCGCATATCTACTTCGACTGACGGCTCGGTGAAAGGAAAGAAGCTCGGGCGGAATCGCACTTCGACGTCCGCGCCCCTGAACAGCTCTTTGAAAAAGCGTTCAAGCGTGCCCTTGAGGTGCGCGAGCGTTATATCCTCTCCAACGGCAAGTCCTTCTATCTGATAGAACTCCGCTTCATGCGTGATATCCGTCGCTTCGTTCCTGAACACTTTCCCGGGCACGATGATGCGGTACGGAGGTAAGATATTCTTTTTCATCTGCGTCTCCATATAGTGCACCTGTACGGGGCTGGTGTGCGTGCGCAAAACGTGTCCCGACTCGCCCTTTACGAAAAATGTATCCTGCATGTCGCGCGCCGGGTGATCTTTAGGGACGTTCAGCATGTCGAAGTTATATCGTTCGCTCTCAAGAAGCGGTCCTTCTTCAAAGGCGAAGCCCATTCTCTCGAAAATGCCGTTCGCCTCGCGGATAAGGCTCGAGATCGGATGCATGTGACCGCGTTCCATCGGGTCAGTATAGCCCATACCACAGTGGGAATTAAAGGCGATTTCTGCTATTATTCGTCGTTCATATGGCTGAAGCCGGAACCTTCATAACGCTCGGACTTCTTTTCCTCGCATTTTATTTCGAGGTTTTTTTGCTTGTGTCATTCCTCGAACGACAATTCGGTCTTCGCACGGCAGCGCCGGCAAAGAAACCGGTTGTTTTTCCCAAGGTCGCCATCGTCGTCCCTTGTTTCAATGAGGAGAGAACGGTCGGCAAATCTCTGCTCTCGCTCCTCGCGCTTGCATATCCGAAAGAAAAACTGGAGATACTGGTCATTGATGACGGTTCGACCGACGATACCTACGAGACTGCTTTGCGATATACGAATGACCCGAGGGTCAGGGTGTTCAGAAAAGAGAACGGCGGCAAACACACCGCGCTCAATTTCGCCCTTGCGCGTACCGATGCGGAACTCATCGGCTGTCTCGACGCGGACTCAATGGTAGACCAGCACGCGCTCGAGAGAATAGCGTCCGGCTTCGAGAATCCGCGCGTTGCGGCAGTAACTCCGGGCATTCACGTCGATGCGCCGCGCACTCTGATACAGCACCTTCAGTACGTAGAGTATCGGCTAAGCGTGTTCAACCGCTACGCGTTCGCGGGGCTCGGCTCGATATTCATTACGCCCGGGCCGTTCTCTATTTTTCGGGCGTCAGCCATCCGAGATATCGGCGGTTGGCGGCACGGACACTCAACGGAAGACATGGAGCTGGGGCTTCGGCTTCAGAGCGCGGGGTGGACGATAACGAACGACCCGCTTGCGACCGTCTATACAAAAACTCCGGAGAGTCTTCGCACGCTCATTCGTCAGCGAGTACGCTGGTCGTATGGATTCCTGAAGAACGTATTCGACTATCGTCATATGATTGGAAATCCGAAGTACGGGAATTTGGGGCTTATCATCTTGCCCGCGGCGCTTGTCTCTTTTGGCGCGGGTCTTTACTTTGCGGGACGCTTTTTCTTCTATCTCATACGATCTGCGGCCGACACGACATCTCATTATCTCGCGACCGGCATCGAGCCATGGCAATCGTTCGATCCGTTATTCGCTCTGAACACGAGTTTCCTCTGGATTACCGTATATGCGACGGTCGCGATGACGGTCGTCTTGATATCGCTTGGCACATACCTCTCGACCGGAAAGCGTTACCCTCCAGTCGCGACACCGCTCTTCCTCGCGCTCTATAGTTTTATTGTTCCCTTGTGGCTTGGCATCGCGCTTGTTCGTGCCGTCCTCAACACGGGCGTTCGCTGGCGATAGCATATGGACAACGAGACTCCGGGAGAAGCGCGGAAGGCCCGCTGGCTGACGTATGTAATAGCGTTCGGCATTACGACTATCATCTTTGGGACTGCGTTGTATGTCTCGAATTATTTCAACGACGTGCGCGCGGCGGAAATACGGGCGGCGCAGGACAATATTTCGATAGACATACTTTCCATCGAAACGCAGTTCGACCTGCTCGCGGAACAATCCTGCCGCGATATCTCCGAAAGCTCGGTGCTCTCGACGGAACTCCGCTCTATCGCGGAACGCCTTTCCTACCTTGAATCTCAGACGGGGGTGAATGTAGAAGAGCTCACCAGCCTGAAGCGGTATTACTCGCTCCTCCAGATAAAAGACCTGCTCCTCATGCAACGCGTCTCGGAAAAATGCCGTCTCAATCCCGTATTCATCCTGTACTTTTACTCGAATGAAGGCGATTGCGAAGCGTGCGAAGACCAGGGGGATATCCTGACCGAACTCTCGCGAAGCTACCCGCAGCTTCGCGTGTACTCGTTCGATTACAACTTATCGGTCTCTCCCCTTCGAACGCTCATCAACATCAACAACATCGAGAAAGACTTGCCTGCCCTCGTCATCAAGGAAGAAGTCTATTACGGATTCCGCAGCGTGGACGATATCAAACAAATACTTCCGGAACTGGCAACGCTCCAGATGGCAACGAGTACGCGTGCAGCGACGGGAACAAAGGCCAGATGAAAATTTCCTCGACCCCTCACAATCTGAGATTCTTCTCACTCACTTTGTTCGTGAGCCGCCTCCCAGATTTGAACTGGGGACCTTCTCTTTACAAAAGAGTTGCTCTACCACTGAGCTAAGGCGGCGCTTCGACATTCTGCGCGAAGTACGGCCATTTTTCAAGGCTTCTCCTCTGACGCCTCAATAACGGGTTCACGCCCGATTTCCGCGGTACGTTTCTTTTTTCTTCCTTTAATGCCGAAACGAGACAGTCTTGTTCTGCGAGGTTTGGAAATAGCCGCGCTTTGCTCTACTAAAAGCTCCTGCGCGGGAGCCGGCAGCGCCGGTTCAACTACAGGGCTCACAGAAACCGGCGCGGGAACCTCCTCTCGAGGAAGTGCGCCGTTCCGATTCGTTATCGGGTAGTCCGTCACCTGTTTTAGGAACTCGGAGCGCGTCTCCTTGCGCTCGAAACGATGCTTATAGGAAACGAGGTCGGCGAGCGCATGAGAGCGTTCCCCTATCCAATGCGCAAGGTGTCCGAACCCTATCGCCAATACCCGAACGATGGCACTCGCAATCGCGAGAAGAAGCGGAGGAAGTTTCTCGAGGTCGTGAGAACTGGCAAGAATCATAGCTTTTAATTTGACCGCTTTTTCATCCGCCCCGCGGCGAAACTCCGACAGCACCATCCGCTGATGCTCCTCCTCCCAGCGTTTGAGAGTAAAAAGCCCTATGATGCCGGCGCACGCGAGAAAGAAAGCTGTTCCCGCGAAAATCATATGCATTACTTGACCGAGAGGCGCTCGAAGCGAGCGACCTCGACCCGCTCGCCGAATTTCTGCACCGCCGAATCAAGGAGTCCCTTGATGGTTATTGTCGGGTCTTTGACGAATGACTGTTCGAGAAGTACCCGCTCGCCGATGTACGTGTTCAACTTTCCTTCGATGACCTTTGCACGCATCTTTTCCGGAACTACTGATGCCTCCTTCTCGAAAACCTCCTTTGCGGCTTTGACGTCGGCATCTTTCACATCCTCGCGGGTCCGGAATTGCGGGTTCATGGCCGCAACGTGCATGGCGATGTCATACGCGAGCGCTTTGAATTGCTCGCCTTTCGAAACGAAGTCTGTTTCGCACAGAAGAACAACTGCCGCCACGACGGAGCCGCCCGCGTGCGTGTATGCTGCGACTACTCCTGCGCCGAGCTCGCGGTCGCTTTTCTTGCTCGCTATCGCGGCGCTTTGCTTGCGGAGAATGACCTTCGCCTTCTCGATATCGCCGCCTGCTTCCTCAAGCGCTTTCTTGCATTGCATGACGGACACGCCGGTCTCGTCGCGCAGCTGCTTTAAGGTTTCGTTTACTGCCATAGTGTGAAAATACAATAATACCCTGTTGGATCGGGACAGGCACGCGGTGTATGGGGTTAAGCCGCCGAACCGGCGTTCTTGACGTCTCCCTGCGAATTCCCTTTCGCGCGGTGCGCGTCAGCATGCCCGCGCACGCAGCTTTCAGAAATAGCGTCGCAAATGATCCGCACGCTTTTGACGGACGTATCATTCGCGGGGATCGGGAATTGTATGAGCGAGAAGTCGCAATCCGAGCTCGCGAGTCCGATGACAGGAATGTGAAGCTGGTTCGCTTCGCGGACGGCCGTGTCTTCGTGCCGCGTGTCAACGATGAACAAAGCTCCTGGCAATTCTGGCATGCCTGCGAGTCCGCCGAAACGAATCGTGAGTTCGTCTATCTCGCGGTCTATGAGAAGGCGTTCGCGCTTCGTGTATTTCTCAAGCTCTCCCGACTCGCGCTCCGCCATGAGTTTTTGCATGCGCTCCACGCGCTTTCGGATGTTCTTGAAATTGGTGAGCGTGCCGCCTATCCAGCGGCCGACCACGTAGGGCATGCCGGCAGAAAGAGCCGCGGACTTTACGATATCTCCGGCCTCCTCTTTCCCGCTTACGAAAAGCACCTGTTTCCCGCTTCCCGCGAGAGAAGCAAGGAACGCTGTAGCGGCTTCTATGCGCTTTCCTGTCTCTTCGAGGTCAAAAATGTCCGTGTGGTCTTTGGTGCCGAAGAGGTAGGATGAGGCGCTCGGGTGGCGACGCGCGCGAGAGTAGCCAAAATGCGCTCCGGCCTCGTATAGAGTCTGAACGTCAATTGCGGATTTTGTCATGATGTAAAAGCCTTTTGGGCCGGTGAATACTACCAGAATCAGCCCGCCGTCGCAACCGCCTCACCGGCTTCCGCAGCCTGAAGTTCTTTCAACATGGGGCCTATCCCCCCCGCAAGTATTTTGGGGATGTTCGACCAAGAACTTTTGATGCGGTGATCGGTCACGCGGTCCTGTGGAAAATTGTACGTGCGTATCTTCTCGGACCGGTCCCCTGTCCCTATCTGGCCGCTTCGCTCGGCCGAGCGAAGACGCGCCTCTTCTTCATCCTTCGCCTGCTGGAGCCGGCTCGCCAATAGCTTCATCGCCTTCTCGCGATTCTGCTGCTGGCTCCGCTCGGAGGTACATTTCACTTCAATGCCGGTCGGTTTGTGCACGAGCCTGACCGCAGTCTCCACTTTGTTCACGTTTTGCCCGCCTGCGCCGCCCGAGCGAGCGAATGACATTTCGATATCAGAGGGATTTATCTCCATCTTAGTGCGTTTATAAAGCGGAAGTATCGCGACCGAGGCAGTCGACGTATGGATGCGCCCCGCTTTCTCTGTCGCGGGCACGCGCTGGACGCGATGCACGCCGGTCTCGTACTGAAGTTCCTTGTAGCAATCCTGGCCTTTTATCTCGAACTGCGCTTCTTTGTAGCCGCCAAGCGGCGACCCGGATTCATCAAGCGGTTTCCACGACCAGCCGCGCGATTCGGCATAGCGGAGGTACATCTTCGCAAGGTCCTCCGCAAAAAGCGATGCTTCTTCGCCGCCGACTCCCGCGCGCACTTCGAGTATGAGCTCGTTCGGCCATTCGCGCTCGCCGGGCGCGCCGACGATGGCCTCTATCTGCGCCATAAGGCGGTCTTTCTCCGCGCCGATGTCTTTGAGTTCCTTATCGGCGAGCTCGCGCATTCCGGGATCGACTTCTACAAGCTCCGTTGCGTCGCGCTCGGCTTGTGAAAGCCGCTTCCATTCGGAAACGAGGTATGCCACGCGGTGGTCGTTCGCGAATTCTTCCGGGTTAATGTGCGTACTCATAGAAATAAGTGTACAGCGGTTGCATGAAAGCGCGACACCCCGAAGGGCGGGGTGTCGCGCCGAATATGTAGTTATTTCTTGTCTTTCTTCGTCGTCTTCTTCGCGGCGCGGGTCTTGAACTTCTCGACGCGGCCCGCAGTGTCGATGGTCTTTGATGTGCCGGTGTAGAAAGGGTGCGATGCGCTCGATATTTCAACCCGGAACACGGGGTACTCTTTGCCGTCGTCCCACTTGTCGGTTTTCGAGGCGGCGACCGTTGAGGAAATCAAAAAACGCTTGCCGGAGGTGGCATCTTCAAAAATGACGGGACGGTAGTCCTTCGGGTGTATATCCTTTTTCATTGTCCGCGTACTATACAAAAAATACGCTTAAAAGCAATTCCGTATTCGACAGGACGCCGACGAACAGTGAAGGCGAGGATGTTCAGTCCTCGCCCTCGTCGGCTAGCGCCAGAAGCATTGCCTCGAGCTTCCTTGCGACGACCTGAGGATCCGATTCCTCAAATCGCACGGGATGCCCGATCTTAATCCGTATCGGCAACCAGCCCCTCCTTTGGTCTTTGACCCATGGGTACGAGACCGAGATAGGAAGGACTGTCGGGCGAGCCGCTACTACTATTTCGCCCGTCCGCTTTCGAAGTGGTCGGAGCTCGTTATCTTTTGGGCTCCGAAGTCGTTCGTTCTCGGGAATCCTCCATGTGCGCCCGCCCTCGGGGAACAGGATTATTCGCCCGCCAATGCGAAGGATCGCACCCATTCTGCGTAGCGCTCTATACGTTGCGTGAAGGAACTGCCGGTTCGTTTCTCCTTCCGCACGTTTCCGAGGCACGGGTATATTCCGCGCGCCGCCTACCCAGAAGAACCATGCGAACTTCGTCTCCAGGTTCGTCCGGTCCGGTGTCGACCATGGCCCCCATTTGATCGGAGACCATATCCACTCCCGCACGAAGAGCGAGGGAATGAAGAACGGCTCGACAAGCGACGGGTGATTGACCGCGATGAGGAGCGATGATTTCCAGCGCGGGATACGCTCTCCGTGAATGAGTTGCACCAGGCCTACTGCCCGCAGTAGGTGAAAGATGCCGGCGATGATGGTTCCTGCAACGTAGGCGAGCGCGAACTGCGGCGCTTTATTCGACTTTTGCATCGTGCCCTCCCTTTTGTGGCCAAAATGGCCCCGCGGCATCCTAGCAAACCCGCAGACGGCAAGCGAGCAGGTTATCTCCCTTCCAAAATATCAATGTCCTTTTGATACTGGTCGGCAAAGCTCATCACGTCATCCCCATAGAACGCGTAGGCGGCCTTCCGTGCATTCGCCCAGCCAGCGAAGTAGCGGAGTGCCGCGAGGCGCTCCGCCGCACGCGTTCCCGCGTCCGCACCGTTATCGGCCATTAAGAGGGCCGAGGCGAAGATGGCGGTCCGCGCTGTCCACGGGTTCGGAGGATTCTCGCCGGAAATGCGCGCGATGCGGTCCTTATAAAGAACCCACGTCGAGGGGATGAATTGCGCCGGCCCCATGGCGCCGCCCCAGCCGTACGAAGGTTTTTTCGATACCGGCATCGTGTCAGGATTCAGTCCGAGTTCTTCCATGAGTTCCGCGAATACCGGCTGGTCGCGGGTCGGGTGCATGTCCGCTTTCCAGTTGCCAGTGCCAACGTTCTGGCCGAGGTTCGACTCTTCACGGAGTATCCCGAGTATGACCGCGGGCCGGACTCCCGTCACGGCAGATGCTTCTTTCGCATATTGATACGCGATGCCAAAAGAGATGGCGGTCGAGTCGCGCAAACCGAACAAAGCCGAACGTATTTGCGCCGCCTGCTGCTCCCGCTCTGCTATGAGCGACTGATACGTCTTCTCTTCGCCCTTTGTCACCGTCAGTATCTGCTGCTTCTCTTTCTCCTTCTTCTCGATAGCTTGCCGTTCCAACACTTGAAGCCGCCGCAGCTGCTCTTCTTCGCTCTGCTTTCCCTCAAGCGCGACTTTTCGCGCCGACAGATCAACGCGAAGCGTGGCCATCTCGTCGAACGAAAGATCGAGCGCACGCTCGACACGCTCGAAATCATCGACATCGCGGAAAAAATCGGTGAGTGAACCGGAGAGGACGAGTTCGGTGAGCGAAGTGTCGTCTATTTCACGGGTGCGCCGGAGTATCTGTGCCAACGACGCGGCGCTTCGTCCGACCTTCTTATCCAACTCTGCGATGGCGACCTGTTTGTTGCCGATGTCGTCGCGTATCTTCGAGAGAGTTATGTCGCGGTATTTTATTTGTTGTTGAGCGATACCTATCTGATTGTCGAGAATGGCGATGTCACGCTCAAGCGTGGTGCGCTCTTTTTGCTTTTCGGATAGCACGCCTCTCTTCTGAATAATATCTTGCTCTATGACCGCGAGCTCCTGTTCAAGCCGCGCCCGCCGCTCTTCCACCGTCTCAGCCGCAGTGAAAAATGGCACCTGCAAAAAGGGTGTTGCCGCAAATATGAACAACAAAAAAAGCGTTTGCGCGCGTTTTCGCGTATGCATCGCGATAAGTATAGCAAACGCTCGCGCGCGCTTCGTATCCGTCCTCACATACGTGAAGACGGCAAGAAATTACTCCGCTTTCTTCTTCTCTTCTGCCGGGGCGGCCGCTTCCTCCTCTGCTTTCTTCTCTTCGCCTATGATGACGGTCTCCGGAGCGGGAATAACTTCGACCACCTCTTCCTTGAACTCTTTGACTGAAGCGACTATTTCATCAGGGCTTGTGACAAGCGAGGCGCTTCCCGGAAGCTGTATGCGTGAGGCGGTAATGTGGTCTCCGATGTTCTCGAGTACTGAAAGGTCGACGGGGAGACTGTGCGGCAGGTCTTGCGGCGTCACCTCGATCTCCACTTCGTGCAAGGTCTTTACCACAATGTGTCCGGCCTTTTCGGCGGGTGCCTGGCCTTCGAAAGTAAGCGGGACTTTTATCTGCACCTTCTTTCCCTTCTCGATGACATAGAAATCGGCGTGCTCAAGCTTGCCTGTCACTGGGTGGAACTGCACATCGTGAATGAGGGCGTCTTTTTCCTCACCAACGCCTGTAAGACGAATAACGGTCGTCTCACCCGCTTGCCGCCAGAGGCGTTCGAATTTCAAGGAGTCGATGGCGATAGGTGTTGTCTTTTCCTTCGGGCCGTAAAACACAGCAGGAACGACCCCTTGCTTCCGAAGGGTGTCTGCAGATTCTCCCGCTTCGCGCGGCTGTATTTCAAGCTGTATTGCGGACATAAGAGTGCTCAATATACCGAAAGGCGAGGTAGAAGTCAAAATTAAAAAGACAGAATGAGCGCTCGGGATTTTCCCCGCCTCTCATACGTTATATCCCATACGTTATACGGTATACTTCTTTGATGCGGTACGACTTTGTTTCTTTCGGCGACATTACGACCGACGCATTCATCAAGCTGAAAGATGCCCGGGTGAACTGTGATATCAACGACGAGAACTGCATGCTGTGCGTGAAGTTCGGCCAGAAAATACCCTTCGAATCGGTGACGGAAGTGCTCGCGGTCGGAAATGGACCGAACGCCGCAGTGTCTGCCCACCGTCTCGGTCTTTCGAGCGCCCCTGTTACGGATATAGGCGATGATAGGAACGGCACTGATTGCGTAGCGGCCTTAAAAGAAAGAGGAGTATCGACGGAATACGTGAGGGTGCATCCGGGAAAGAAGACAAATTATCATTACGTTCTGCAGTACGAAGCGGAGCGTACCATTTTGGTAAAGCATGAAGAGTTCGACTACAAGATGCCGGCCTTTAGTGAACCGCCGAAGTGGTTTTATCTTACGTCGCTCCCCCTCCATTCAATCGATTACCAGCTTTCGATAGCAAAGTACGCGAAAGAGAATGGGGTAAAACTCGCATTCCAGCCGGGAACATTTCAATTGAAACTGGGGAAAGAAAAACTCGCGCCCGTGTACCAAGCGTCAGAGATATTCTTTTGCAACAAAGAGGAAGCACAGCAAGTTCTCGGGACCGACGAACACGACATAAAGAAGCTTCTGACCGGTGTCCGTGCGCTCGGCCCGAAGATAGTAGTCATCACAGATGGACCGAAGGGTTCTTCTATCATGGATGAGAACGGGGCTTGGAGTGCACCCATGTACCCAGATCCCGCACCCCCGAAGAACCGTACCGGTGCCGGTGACGCGACTGCTTCGACGACCGTAGCCTATATTGAAAAAGGGCTCGAGCCTA
Source organism: Candidatus Parcubacteria bacterium (assembly GCA_003599295.1). Lineage (GTDB taxonomy): Bacteria > Patescibacteriota > Minisyncoccia > Phycocordibacterales > UBA2100 > UBA10103. Next base: position 51,814 of record QZJK01000001.1, read on the forward strand.
AGAACGCGCTCCTTCGCGGTCTCGTGAATGCAGCTTCGGTAGTACAGGGAGTTGGCGCACAGACCGGTCTTTTAACCGACACGCAGATAGAGGAATGGTTCGCCAAGCGGCCGCCGGAATTCAAGACAACGGCTATCTAGTTTTCCTTCCGGCGGCTTTCTTTACGGCCGCGATAATGTGGGAAACGCCCATGCCATAGTGCTCAATAAGTTCCTGCGGTGCGCCGGATTGGCCGAACTGGTCGTGTACGCCCACGAATTCCATCGGGGTCGGCGCCTCGCGCGCGAGAAATTCTGCGATGGCCCCTCCAAGGCCCCCCGCTACCTGATGCTCTTCGACGGTGACAACGGCCCCCGTTTCGCGTGCGCATGCGAGGACGGTCTCTTCATCAAGGGGTTTTATAGTGTGCACATTCACGACCGTGACCCCGAACTGTTCTTTCTCAAGTTCGCGCGCCGCGAGAAGCGCGTTATGCACCAAGGGGCCGGTTGCGAAGATGGCGACCTTCGGCTCGACGCTCTTCCACAACACATTCGCTTTCCCTATCGAAAATGGTGTTTCCGCCGTTGTCATGATGGGCGTTTTTTCGCGCCCGAAGCGCATGTACACGGGTTTTCCTAATTTCGCCGCGGCGAGGGTCGCCTTCCTCCCCTCCTCGGAATCACACGGAGAAATAACGGTGAAGCGCGGAAGTGCGCGCATGAGCGCAATATCCTCAAGCGCTTGGTGCGTCGCGCCGTCGGGTCCAACGGAAACTCCCGCATGCATGCCGCAGACAATGACGGGAACATTGTTTATCGCTATCGTCGTTCGTATCTGTTCCCAGTTCCTCCCCGGAGAAAATGTCGCGTAGGATGTTATGAAAGGGAGTTTACCGTAATTGGCCATGCCCGCAGCGACCGTTGCCATGTTCTGCTCGGCAACGCCGACCTGAATGAACCGCTCCGGAAATGCCTTTTGGAAATGGTGCGCTTGCGTCGACTCGGCAAGGTCCGCGGAAAGAACGACTACGCGTACGTCTTCCTTTCCCGCCTCAACAGCGCCTTTACCGAACCCTTCGCGGGTCGAAGCCATGTCCGGCTTTTCAAAAATATTCGAAGCGAGCTTTGCGTCGGGATTAATCATATTTGTGTTTCCTCGAGCTCTTTGAGGAACGTTTCCTTTTGTTTATCGGCGGGCACTTTATCCGTGGGGCCCTTCCCCGGCGGGTTTCCGTGCCAGCGGTAATCATTCTCTATGGAGGGAACGCCTTTGCCCGGCGTTGTGTGGGCAAGAATGAGCGTCGGTTTTTCTTTGATGGATTTCGCTTCGTCGCATGCGTCGATGAATTCAGTGATATTGTGCCCCCCGATCTCGATGACATGCCAATTGAATGCCCGATACTTATCGGCAAGCGGTTCTAACGGCATCACGTCCTCCGTGTTGCCGTCTATCTGGATGTTATTCCTGTCCATGACAGCCGTTAGGTTCGTGAGCCGATATTTTCCGGCGAACATCGCACCCTCCCATGTATTCCCCTCTTCCTGTTCTCCGTCCGACATGAGGCAAAAAACGCGGAATGTTTTCTCATCCATGCGCGCCGCATACGCGTACCCCGAGGCCTGCGAAAGACCACTTCCCAATGGCCCCGACGTCGTCTCGACACCGGGAAGCCGCTCGCGCTCGGGATGTCCCTGAAGGCGCGAGCCGAACTTACGCAAGGTGAGACATTCGGAGAGCGGAAAATACCCCGCGTGCGCCATCGCCGCGTAGCGAACTGGTGTGATGTGTCCATTTGAAAGCATCAACCGGTCGCGCTCGTTCCAATCTGGATGTTTAGGGTCGTGCTTCAAGACATGAAAATAGAGCGCGGCGAAAATATCAGCCATTCCCAGGGGGCCCGCCGTGTGTCCGGATTTTGCCTCGGCGAGCATTTCAATTATCGTTCTTCGGATGGCCAAAGCTTTTTTTTCTATATCCTTTATCTGCTTGTCGGTGATCATACCCCCATGCTGATGAGATTGAGGCCGGTATCCTCGTCGCGTGCGCGAATTAAAGGCTGCGTCACATGCCAAAGGCAGAGCTCAAGAGTAAGTGCGACGCGAGCCCTTCGAAGATGCCCTCCTATGCACTCGAGCGATTCGTCGCAACGGGAAAGCACTGCATGCGCGTGTACGACAGGAAGCTCTTCAGCCATCTCTGCTATGTTCCCATCCATGCTGGCGACCTCAAAAGGTCCTTCCTCTACCCGAAAAACATACTGCCGGGTCTCAAGGTCGTAGTACCCGATCTCAACATCTTCGACTGCGCCGATGGCTTGGAACTGCGCCCAGTGAACTTCATTCTCCTCGCAAAAACGAGTCAGGGTCTCCATAAAATCCTCACCGCGGGAAAACACGAGAAAGAAGCCGTTGTGTATCTGCACCGCCTCCATGCCGCCTATTGTAGCGCATTTTCCGCAGCGACTTTCAGCGCTTGATACGCCGCTTTGGGGTCCTCTGCCTTAGAGATCGCAGAACCGACGCCGAATCGTGAAGCGCCCGCGCGCGCAAGGTCTGCGATGTTCTCTAGGCTGACTCCCCCGTCGATCGCTATTAGGAGTTCCGGATGATCGTTGCGTAAGGTTTTTATTCGCTCGAGAATACCAGGTTCGTACGATGCGCCCTGTTTCCCTATCGTCGCGATGGACATCATAAGCACGACATCACATTCAGACACGGCCTTCTCTATTTTTTCAAGCGGTGTATGAAAAAGAATAGCCAAGCCTGCTTCCGCTCCACGCTTCCGCCACGCTTCTAGCGCACCACGCGCAGAATCCGTGCCGGTGAACGCTTCAATGTGTCCCATAATTCGTCTAGCGCCCGCACCGATAAGAAGTTCGCCTGTCTCTTGTGGTTCCTCGATCATGAGATGCGCTTCGTAGAGCACGCGCTCAGAGAGCGGCAGTTGCTTTGTGATTAACTCATCCCATTGTCCGCTCTGGTACGGCCATGAAATTACGGGGGAGAATTTCCCGTCGCTCACATCAAGCTGGATGTGCGGCGCGAATGAAGCGAATGCGGAAGAGCGTCGTGCAAGCTCCTCAAAATCCGGAGGGCATGTATTCGTCGGAATTACCTCAATTGACCTCATCTATTTGTTTGACGCGCCGCGCATGGCGTTCTTCGCCGGTATGTGGAAGCACTAGCCAATCTTTTACTGCTTCTTTCGCCTCGTCGAGTGAAAGGAAGCGCAGACCGAGGCTCAATGCATTTGCATTGTTGTGCTCGCGTGATGAAGCAAGCATGTCGAGCTTTTTTCCGCTCATGTCGGTCTGCTCGCGAAGCGCCTTCCCGTAATACACCGCGCAACGAACGCCTTTGAAGCGGTTCGCGACCATCGCTTCACCTTGACCCGAAGCGCCTGCGATTATCGCACGGTTGTCGCGTCCCGCGAGAGAATCTTTGGATAATTTCAACGCGGCGCTCGCGATTATCGCGGGATAATCGTCGTTTGCGTCATACGTGGTAGCTCCGCAATCTTCTACTTCGTATTTGAGTTCATCTCGAACGAATGCGAGTAATTGATTCTTTATTTCGAACCCGCCGTGATCCGCCGCGAAATACACGCGCATGGTTATTTGAGTCGCTTCCCTACCTCAAGAACGTGGAGGATGAGTGTGTGCACGTATCCCATTTCATTGTCGTACCACGCGAGAACTTTGACGAGCGTGCCGTCTACGACCCGAGTCATCTGGAGGTCCGCAATAGCGCCATAAGGAAGCCCCAGAATGTCGGATGATACGAGCGGTTCTTCGGAAACCGCGAACACGCGCTTCCATCGCTCGCTTGCCGCCGCCGCTTTGAGCGCACCGTTCACCTCTTCGACGGTCGTCGGCTTTTTCGAAACGAATGTGATGTCTGCGATAGAACCTGCTGCAACGGGAACGCGAACTGAAATACCGTCGAATTTTCCTTTGAGCGACGGGTGGGCAAGCGCAGTCGCCTTTGCGGCACCCGTTGACGAGGGCCCCAGGTTTGCTGCTCCCGCGCGTCCGCGGCGGAAATCGTCCGGCGCCGGACCGTCCACGATGGACTGTGTTGCCGTGTACGCGTGCGTCGTGTTCAGGATCGCGCGCTCGATGCCGATTGCCTCATTTAAAACGCCGACGATGGGCGAGCAGGCGTTCGTCGTGCAGGAAGCGTTCGAGGTGATGGCGCCCGCGCTCTCGAACAGTTCCTCGTTCGCACCGATGAGTATCGTCTCGACGCCGTCGCCTTTTGCGGGAGCCGTAATGACGACGTGTTTCGCACCGGCATCGATGTGCGGCTGGGCTTTTTCTTTCGATGTGAAAATGCCTGTTGATTCAACGACGACGTCCACATTCATGTCTTTCCACGGAAGCTTCGCGGGTTCCCGCTCCGAAAGCACGGGAATGGTTACCCCGTCGACGATAAGTGCCGCACCCTTTGCTTCAACCGAAAATGGCGCACGGCCGTACACGGTGTCGTACTTCAAAAGGTACGCGAGATTTTCGGGGCTCGTGAGGTCATTGACCGCGACGACTTCAATATCTTTGTTGGCATGGGACGCCCGCATAAACGCGCGGCCAATTCTTCCGAATCCATTTATCGCCACTCGCACCATCCAACTGTTATACCATTTTCACTGCGCTTGAGTGCGTCCGTATCTGTTAATATGATTGACATCGTAAGTCAATCATATGGAAGAGCTTTACCATTGCCTTAACCGCGGGGTCGACAAGCGAACGATCTTCACCGACAACAGGGACCGTGCTCGCTTCGTGCACGATCTCTATGAATTCAACGATGATAGACCAGCGTTCAACGCGGGGCGAGGGTTCAGCGGCAAGCCAGACCCCATGATTGACTTCGTAAGTCAATCATCGGAGCGGGGGGTGGCACTTGTCGACATACATGCGTGGTGTCTCATGGGAAATCACTACCATCTCTTACTTTCTGAAGCGAAAGAGGGCGGCGTTTCTCTCTTCCTTCGAAAGCTGAACGTTGGATATGCACGATATTTCAACGACAGACATCGGCGCCAAGGCACACTATTCCAGGGGCGAACAAAGAAGATCCATATCAGTTCCGACGCGCATTTTCTCCACATACTGCACTATATTCATCTCAACCCGCTTGATTTTCTCAAGGGCTCTGAAGACTGGCGCTCGTTACGCGTCAAAAGCGCAAAACAGGCCCTTAGCCATTTGATGCAATATCGTTGGAGCAGTTATCTTGATTACTGCGGCAGAAAAAATTTTCCTTCCATTCTGACGACCGGACTTTTCCGCGATGTGTTCGGAAATTACGGAAGTGTCCTTTCCTCATACCTCAAGGATATTGAGCTTTCCGATGTCAAACCGTACCTGCTGGAATGATTGACTTACGAAGTCAATCATTCCCGTTACGGGGTTGTGTCTTCAGGGACTTGAGGAGTCGGTTCTGGTGTAGGTTCCGGCGTAGTGGTTGCGGGTTCCGGTTCTGGTGTAGGTTCGGGAGCAGGTTCTGCTTGCGGTGAGCTTGTTGAATCCGGTTCAGTCTGCCCCGACTCGTCAGGCGTCGGGGATGTCGGTTCTGGCTCCGGAGGAGTCGTGGTCGCGGTATCAGGCGGCGGCGTTGTCCCTGTCTCTTCTGGCGGTGGGGTCGGAGTCGGCTCGTACACCTCGACGATGCGCGTCGCTACTGTGGCATTGTCGTCTTTGTCTACGGCGCGATAGGTTATCTCATAGGTCGTCGAGGTTGATGTGTCGAGGTGGACGGCGTTCACATGCTCGCCGTCCACAAATACCGTCGCGATGAGGCCGTCGTCCTTGTCGTCGGAAACGAGAGCGCCCAAGTCGGTGTATGAGCTGCCGACCGCGACGCGCGCAGGGTTGTCGCCCATGATGATTATTCTCGGCGCACCAGCCTCTCCCGATGATTGACCTACGAGGTCAATCATTGAAGCTGGGTCGCCCTCGCCATTTCCATCTGCGTCCGTGGATGTAGAGGTAGAGGTAGACACCGCGGCTCCCGCAGCCATCGCCTCAAGGTCATCTCCGTCCACACAAAATTCGGTGCCGTCGGACTTTTCTACGCAGATCTCTTTTGTATGCACACGATTCGCAAAGAAATCCGTAATCCCGTTCGCCGCGTCGGCGAACCAGGATGCGATGCTCCCAAAGAGCCGTCCGAGGAAACTGTTGTCGAAATATGAGGGGGAAGTGGAGGTGGCTTGCTCCGAGCTCATGGCAGTTGAACTCGCGCTCGTGATGTCGGATGTGGTCGCGCTGGTGGTGGTCGTAGCGGGGCCGAAGAGCCGCTCGGTAAATGCGGTGATGAGGCGCTCCACGAATCCCGGTGTCGTGGTCGCGGTAGAGCTTGCGGCAGAGTTGGTGGCAAGCAGTGCATCAGTGAGCGCACTCAAGCTAATCCCTGGCTGGAGGTCAATAAATATTTCGATGAGTTCATCTTCGCTTGCGCCGCCCGTGTACGGCTCAAGCGCAATGCCAACCGTCGCGTCAAAGAGTGTCGCTTTGCGGCCAACGCCCGGCGTTGATGAGAGCGCGATACGGTCGCCGATATTAATCTCACCGCCTTCTATAGTTACCTTCGTCGGCACGCGGCCCTTGAGAGCTACTGGCCGCTGGCCAAAGGGCTGCTTGGTGTCTCCGAGCAAGAGACCTGGTTTGGTCGAGATAACCCCCGCAAGTGGGCGGTCTGCTGCCGCGTCTGCTAGAGAGACTGCTATTGGATAGCTCGTTGCAATCGCAACGATGTCTCCCGCCTCAACACCTGGACCCTCCACAGCATAGAGCTCTGCCAGGTCTGCGCCGCTGTTGGAGATGGTGTAGATATATATGGTGACACCGCCGTGGCCGCCTTGGCCGCCGTCGCCGCCGGTGGTGCCGGCGCCGCCACCACCACCACCACCCATGGTGCCGTTGACGCCGTTGACGGAGCCCTGTATGCCGCCGTCGCCGCCGCCAAGAAAGCCGCCGAGGACGCTGCCGGTTTCGCCGGTTTCGCCGAGTTCGCTGTGGGCGCCGGTCTGGCCGTTGCCGTTGCTGTTGCCGGCGCCGCCACCGCCACCGCCGGGGCCGCCGGAGTTGCTGGCGCCGTTGTTGCCGGCGCCACCGGAGCCGCCGGTGTAGTTGAAATCACCCCCCGAGCCGGTGCCGCCGGTGCCGATGGTGGTGTTGGCACTTCCGCCGCCGCCGGCACCACCTGTCGCTTGGATGGTAGGGCTGGTGCATGCGGTTGCATTCGTTCCGTAGCAGGTGGTGCCTCCTGCCGTGCCCGTGCCAGTGCCGGTGTTCCCCGCGCCGCCTGCGGCGACGGTGTAGTAGCTTGCGGTCGTGTTCGTAATTATCTTCCGAGAATAGCCGCCTCCGCCACCGCCGTTGCCGCCGTCATCGGCGGCATCTTCGCCGCCTCCGCCACCGCCGCCGCTTCCCCAAACCTCTGCGGTGTAGTACTGGGTGTTTGATGGGAGAGTAAGCACGCCTGCAGAAAAACTTGGGGAGCTGTCGACGGCTCCAGTAAAGACGACAGAGACGTTCGAGCCCGGCGTCGATGTGGAGTATACGAACGCAAGCGCTGTTGTCTCCCCTATGCACTCGCCATTGCGGGCATAGCAGCCCGAGGTGATGTTGATACCAGTGCCGAATGTTGATGTTGCAGTTGCAGAAATATTTATCGTGTTTGCACCCGTGTTGCCCAATGAAAGTAATGTACCGGGACTGGAGGTGCCTATGCCGACGTTGCCGGTGTTTTGAACAATGGTGACAAGGTTTGCAGAAAAGGCCCCGGCGTCTGTCATCTTTTGGAATACCCAACCACCGCCGGTAATACTTGTCCCACCATCGTACACTAATCTTCCGTTCTGATTACCGGTAGTCCGGGTGTCAGACATCATAAAGGCCGCTTGGCCTGCCGTGCTAACACTCAACTTTGAAAGAGGGCTCGTCGTCCCGATACCGACGTTGCCGGTACTGGTTACTACCACCTTAGGTGTATTGGTTGCGCCAGGAGTATCCGCGGTATTAAATGCAAATCCACCGTAACCACCCAAAGTAAGAGCATTAACATTAAACTCGCCATGTAGCCCACGACCGATGTAGAGGCCCGCGCCGGTGCTTGTTGCCGCTGCTGCAGTGTCTCCAAAAGACACAACTCCGGTGGTGCCGTCGTAGCCGGATACTTTTAGATTTCCTTTTACTTCTAACCGGTCAATGGGGGTTGTATCTCCGATACCGACGTCGCCGGTCGAAGTTAGCCGCATTTTTTCTGAGAAGCCCGTCCCGTCCGCCGCCGTCGAAGGTCCGAAACGGAGATCGTTGACGGTCCCTCCATTCCAGTGGATGGCCGGGCCGACGCTGCTGTGCGCGAACAGTGAAGTGTAGTCGTTGCCAGACTCGGCTGCGATATTTGTGCCTTGCCCGCTGGTTTTCCAGACCGCGAGCTGCACGTTCGGAGTCGTCGTCCCGATGCCGACTTTGCCTGCCGTAGTTATAGTAAGTGTCGAGGTGCCAACGGCCGTGTCGGTCCCACTAAAGTAGGCAACCTGGCCAGTGGTGCCGGTGAGTGAAGCGCTTCCGCCACCCACACAGGTATCGTTGATGGCGTAGCAGCCGGTCGTGATGTTGAAGCCGACGTTTGAAGTGGAGGTGGCAGAGCCCGAGATGGTGAGACCGGTGACGGTTGTCGTGCCGAAGCCGGTGCTTGCGATAGAGAACGGAGAGTTAACGGTGTCGACGAGCGCATCGGAGGTCGTTGCGAGCTTGAACGTGCCGCCGGTAGATTGCAGGAACCAGTGTTTGAGGTTGGCGCCTGCACTCGTGTCGGAGAGAGTGAACTTCGGTGTGGTGCTTGCCACATGAAGAATGCTATTGGGGGTCGTGGTACCGATACCGAATCTGGCGGCCGCTGTAATGCGTGCGGCAACGCCATTGTTTTCGTCAAATGAGGAGTTATTGACGTTGAAACTTATCCCTTTGGTGGCACCTGCTTGTAGTACGACAAAGTTACTGTCGAGTCCAACGTTTCCTCGACTGTCGCCGAAGTCCACGCGCCAGGTGCCAGCGCCTTGACCAACGTTCACAACACCACCTATGACCTCTAAATCACCTGTTGTCGTAGCGTTACCCGAGACTGTGAGGCCACCTGCCCCCGTGCCGTCACCGATAGTAGAAGAAGCGAGGGCGTAGAGCCCGACATTGAAGCCGATAAGGGTGGAGGTGGAGTTTGCGGCAGTGGAGCCGAAGGTGGTCGGCGTCCACGAGAATGTGCCGCTTCCTGTGCCGCATGCAGTGCCGGTGTTCGAGATGGTGCCGTTTGTGCTGAAGGTCGCACAACCTGCAGTGCCGCCTGCGCTGGAGACCGTGAGGTTGGTCGTGCTTGCCGTGCCCGAGACCGTGATGGCGGTCGAGGAGGCGTATGGGAATGTGGAGGCAGCGGTGGTGGAGGTTGCGACAAAGTGTGAGGCGTCTACGAGTGAAGTGAAGCGTGCGTTTCCGGTTACGTCGAGATTGTAGGTGGGGGAAGTGTCTCCGATCCCGATGTTGCCGCTATTATCTATTACAAACCTGCTCGTTGTTGCTGTTCCGGCGGCATTGATATAGTTAATCGTAAACAAGCTACTAGATTCAAACGCTGCATTAGATGCCTTTCCTCCAATCACCCATGCGGAATAACCGCTGTTGATTCTTGTTCCTGTATTGGCCACCTCACCAGGATTATCAATATAAGCGTTCACACCAAAGAAACCTAGCTGATGGTTCCCATCGCCGGTGCGTACTCCCATAACAACATCGTCCGCACCGTTCACATTGCTTGTAACACGCAACATTTCCAGACCCGACGAGGCATCATCTCTTGATAAATGAAGTAATGACCCCGGATTCGCCGTCCCCACCCCTACGTTACCTTTTCCATCAATCACGAAGCGATCGTTGGTGCCGAGTGCGGTGGAGGAAGAAATCTTGAACTTGCCTCCATCAGAGTAGTCCTGACCGATAGTCCACTTGTATGGGTCGCCGGTGAGGGAGGAGAATTCGATGGCTGAATCCGCCGTTGAATTAAAAATGGAGAGTTTTTGGTTGGGCGTCGTCGTCCCTAGCCCCACGTTGCCGGAATAGTCGATTGTCATTGCCGTATTGGTGATACCGCTAGCGTATGAATTTGAAGTGCCGAAATGGAGGTAACTGCCTGAGGAGGTAACTTGCGAGCCGATGCGAGCTTTTGGAATACCGAATGAGGCCGCGCCACTCACAGCACTTCTGCTTCCGAAATCAATTACAGTATATTCATTTGCACCCGTACCCGCTTGCACCCGTAGTTGACCATCAGTGGTCCCTGTAAATGCCGAAAGTGCAGTCCCCTCTATATTTAGATTTGTTTCTGGTGTAGTTGTCCCGATACCGACGTTGCCGGTCGTTGTTATCCTGACCTTTTCGCCCGCGGCAGCATAAAATCGCAAATTGCCCGCATCAGAATCCAAAATCATGTCGGTCAAGTTATCGCCACCACCGAGATAGCCGATGCGAGTTGCAGCATTGTAGAGAGTTAGGTAATTCTGCGATCCGCCTGTAGCTTCGAGGCGAAGCATCTCTCCTGAACTACTCGTGACGTTTAACTTTGTTGCAGGTGTCGTCGTCCCGATGCCGACGTTGCCGTTTTCATTGACCATCAGGAGGGATGTGCTCACTTGTCCCGTGCCTGCCGCTAACGTTTGAAAATGGAACCCGCCGCCGCCGAAGGACATGATGGACCCCTGCCTGCCTGCATGGTCGGTCGTTCCCGTGAACGGGCTCGTATAGTTGAGAGGCTGAAGACTCGAGGTCACGTTCACCCCGCTGGTAAGCAATGTGAGTTCTCCGTCCGGCCCTTGGTAGAGGCGCGCGGATCCAGCGAGAGCGGTAGCCGCTTTATTCTCCCACTGAGCCAAAAGTTCTCCGGTTGCCGACGTGCCGTACACATGGAGCTTCGTCGAGGGCGATGTCGTCCCGATACCGACGTTGCCGCTGTCGAGAATGCGCATCGCTTCGGTGAGCGTGCCGGAACGGAGCGTCGAGAAAGCGAGGTTGCCGGCTCCGCCGTTGTAATTCTGGGTGAGGATGCCGGTAATGGCCCCCGTCGAGGTGGCGTTCACGAGGTCTTTGGTGCGGAAGGAGAGGCGGGAGGCGGTCGAAGTGGCGGAGAAATCGTTCGTGAGGTAGAGCTGGTCAGCGGTGGCGCCCGAAGAAGAGTTGGTGACGTCGAGTTTCGTTCCCGGCGTTGAGGTGCCGATGCCGACGTTGCCTGTTGTTGATTGCAACACTACGGCCCCAGATTCGTTATCTATTTTCAGTGGGATTGCGCCAGTACCTTGGATCCCTTTTTGCACACCACCCGCCTGGAACAACATATACTCTGTGCCCGGTGAGGACGCATTGGAAATCTTGAGCGCGTTTCCAGTCCCGGCGTTGGTCAAGACCGTGAGGGGCGTGTCGGGTGTCGTCGTCCCGATGCCGACGCGTTGCGACGAATCGATTCGAACCGCTTCGGTACCCGATGTGCGGAACCTCATGCTTGAGCCAGCCTCCGCTCCATAAAAGTCGAAAAGGTCGTTCGTCCCGTCGTAACTAATCATTGCATACCGTGTCGAAGCGTCCGAGATATCACCGATGACGGTCGTGTTGCTTCCTGCACTCGGATGCAAACGAATGCCTTGGTTCGTAGTCGTGAAGAGATAGAGTGGTGCGATTGTGTTATTCGTCGAAGGTTGAGAACCATTCGCGCCGCCGATTATGTTACTGGAGAAATAGGCTTTGAGTGTAGTCGTCGCTCCTCCTGAAATGGTGAGTCCGCCTGCTTGAGCGCCGTTCCCGATGGTGGTGGACGCGAGGAAGAGGTTGCCGCCAGTGAACCTGTTGTTGCCCGAGAAGGTGTTGGAGTCGGCAAGGAGAGTTGAGGAGGCGAACGTCCACGTGGAGGTGGAGAAGGTGTAGAGCGCGCCGGTCGAGTCGGCTGCGAGGGCGCCGGAAGTGTAATTGGAGAGAGTGAGCGTGGAGGTGGCGGTGAGTGCGCCGCCGAAGAACGCGGTGCCGCTCACATATGAGTTGCCCTGTACTGAAAGTGTTTTGGCTGGCGAGGTGGTGCCGATGCCGACGAGGCCGGAGGAGTTTATTATAAGCCGGGGCGTATAATTGGTGCCGAGCCACACGTTACTAACGCCAGACAGGCCTACGGCGTAATCACCGCCGAAGGTATTATTGGGATCTCCATAGGAAAGATGGCCAACAGTGAAGTCACCTACTGACCCGGCGTTGAGAAAAGCTATGCGGCCCTCTCCTCCCCACGCCTCCTGGAAGGTCGTGGTCGTGCCAACTGCGGAGCTGCCTTTGTTTGAAAAAACCTGGAGACCGCCGCTGGTAAGTAAACTGGTTTTGATAGTGCCTGGCCCTACCGACACCCGGTACGTATCATCCGCCATGATTACAGGACTTGCGTCGCCTGTGTTCACCCAAAACAGTTTGTTGCCGGTGTATTGATTACTCCCAACCACTGCCAATTTTGCTTGCGGTGAAGTCGTCCCAATGCCGACGTTGCCGGTAGTTCGCGCGATTAAGAATTGGCAACTTGTGCCGTAGATAAAGAACGCGTCGGTGTTGCCGCAGCCGCCATCGTTGCCGATCTGCCACTTAGTCGCGCCGCTTCTGTTGAAGTCGATGATCGGTCCATTCACATTGGTGGAGTCGAGCTGGACGACCGATGCCGCGCTGCCTGCGACGGTCAGCAATTTGCCCGGCGAACTCGTGCCGATGCCGATATTTCCTGTTGAGAGCGTTGTGCCTGTGCCGTCAATCGAGGTGCCGAAGAGGAGGTTGCCGATGTTGAGGGTGTTGGAGGAGGTGACGGTGGGGGCGTCGATGTCGTAGCCGAGGATGATGTTTCTGCTGCCGGTCGTGAGTGCGTCGCCTGCTTGGTAGCCCAAGAGAATGTTGCCTCCGCCGTAGGTCAAGGCAGTGCCCGCGTTGTAGCCGAGGGCGACATTGCCCTCGGTGTCGTTCGATGGGCCGGTAATCATTGAGTCGAGTGCGCCGTAGCCGATTGCTGTTTGATTTGAAGAAGTGGTGGCAACGGACAGCGCAAATTCACCAACTGCGGTGTTGAAAGAACCTGTCGTGTTTGCATCGAGTGCGAGTGTACCGAGTGCCGTGTTGTTGCTTCCGCTCGTATTTAATCTCAATGCTCGCGAGCCAAGCGCTGTATTTTCTACACCACTCGTATTCGCAGAGAGAGCGAAATAACCGATGGCAGTTTGGTTCGGAGTTGCCCCGCCCGTAAACGCAGTGCCGAGGGCATTTTGTCCGAACGCCGTGCTTCGAAGGTCAGTCGATGTCGAAGTGAATCCTGCTCCAGCGCTGGCACCGGCAAAAACAGAATTATTCGTCGTACTCGCATACAAAATCGTATTCCCCGCCTGCTTGTAGCCGGAGTATTGGTCGGTGTTGATGAATCCAGCGACGTCGAGTTTGTAGGAGGGAGAAGAGTTCCCGATTCCTACATTACCTGCGGCTTTGAACGTAGCGAGTGCCCCCGTTGTTTTATTGGTTCCGATGACGAAATCGGTACTTCCAGTGTACAAATAGTTCACGCTAGCAAAATTACTTACTGCTGAATTCCCGTAGCCTACTCCGCCGACAAGCACACTCGATGAGTCATAGAAATCGGCGGTTGAATAACCACTTGTATTGGTGCTTTGCAAACGCAGGGCTGCGCTTGCCGCGGAAGTCTGCGCATTAATCGCGTAGCTACTTGAAGTCTGCGTATCCAATTTGTATCCGGGTGACGCAGTCCCAATACCCACATTCCCCGCAAAGTACGCATTCCCCGAGGTCGTCGCGCCGCCTGAAATGGTGAGCCCTCCTGCCTGCGCGCCGTTGCCGATCGTTGAGGATGCCGTGGAGAGAAGACCCGTTGATTGC
>QZJK01000009.1 GCA_003599295.1 Candidatus Parcubacteria bacterium
CGGCGCTCGCGAAAGCGGACTTGGCACTTGTCGCGCCGATATACGCCGCGCGCGAGAAGCCGGACCCGGCCGTTTCCAATCACGCGCTCGCGAGCGCGGCGTATGGTCTCGGAAATCCGGTGGAAGCCCTCGATTCATTCGATGCTATTCGCGAGCGTCTGCATAAAGAAAACGAAGGCACGCTCATAATCACCATGGGAGCTGGCGACATCTACAAGGTTGCGGAGCAAATCACCGAGGAGTAGTCTCTATAAATGGGCACGCTTTCTATAGTCGCAACGCCGATAGGAAACCTCGGCGATATCACGTTCCGCGCGCTGTGGACCTTGAAAGAGGCGAATGCAATTTACGCTGAAGACACGCGGGTGACCGCCAAACTTCTTCATCACTACGGCCTTCGCACGCCACTCTTCCGACTGGACGCGGCGACCGAAGCGAAAAAGGCGGGAGAAGTCGTGAAGCGCCTTGAGGCGGGCGAGAAGATCGCGGTCGTGTCGGACGCGGGAACGCCGGGCATATCCGACCCGGGCGCGCGGCTCGTTGCCTACGTTCGGGAGACGCTCCCAGAGGCAAAAATTGAGGCGATACCGGGACCTTCCGCCCTGACTGCCATGCTCTCTATCGCGGGCATTTCCGCAGACGTTTTTCTTTTCTTGGGTTTTTTACCCCATAAGAAAGGGCGACAGACTGCCCTCAAGGGCATCGCAGAGAGCACCATTCCTGTCGTTCTGTATGAATCCCCTCATCGCATACTGAAACTTCTTGGAGAACTCGCCAAAACGGACTCGAAAGCGCGGGTCGTCATTGGGCGGGAGCTCACGAAGCTGCACGAGGAAGTGCTCACCGGTGCGCCCGAAGAACTCGCGAAAACACTAGAGAAAGGGAAGAAGGTACGAGGCGAATTCGTCGTCATCATCAAACCTTCTAGAAGGTAAGCCGGAGACACGGTATACTGTACGCCCATGACCTTGGACACACTCATCATATTAGGAGGCGCTTTCGTGGCCGTACTCCCTTTTTTAGGGTTTCCTTCAAGCTGGGATTCAGTACTCTTGTTCTTGGCCGGCATTTTCGTCATAGGCCTTGGCGTCACCTTGCGCCGCCGCAGGAGCAGCGGCGCGCGAGAGAAGAGCGACGACATGTTAGTCAATACTAGCCAGACGCAACGAGGCGAACATGACCCATACTAGTTTCGGCTTCCTCGCTTCGACCGCAATGGTGGCCGGTCTTGCCGCCACGGCGATGATCTCCTCGAGCGCGGAGATCTCTTTTACGCGCGCGCTCGGCGGAGAACCAACCGCCAGCTCGACCCCCGAAGTGTCGAGCGTCCCGCATCTTCAGACCCCGGTACCCCTCAAAGCCATCTACATGACGCAGTGCGCGGTCGGGACGCCGTCATTTCGCGAAGACCTAACGGCACTCATCGATGAAACGGAGTTGAATGCCATCATCATAGACATCAAAGATTATTCTGGCGGCATCGCGTTCCCCTCCGAGAATCCCGCACTCGCGCCATACATCTCTGACAAATGCGGCGCGCGTGACATGAAAGCGTTCATCGAGTTATTGCATGAAAAAAATATCTACGTCATCGGACGCATCACCGTGTTCCAAGACCCCTTGTACACGAAAGCGCATCCCGAGCTCGCAGTGAAAAAAGCGAGCGCAACAACGACCGTGTGGAAAGACCATAAAGGACTGTCATTCATAGACGTCGGGGCAAGGCCATTTTGGGATTACATGGTCGCGCTTGCGAAAGAATCGTACTCACTCGGTTTTGACGAACTGAACTTCGATTACATTCGTTTCCCGTCGGACGGCGACATGAAGGATATTTATTTCCCGTGGAGCGCAGGAAAAGGGAAGCAAGTCGCGCTCGAAGAATTCTTCAAATACCTGCACGCTGAGCTCAAACCGACCGGAGCCGTTCTTTCCGCAGACCTCTTCGGCATGACCGCAACGAACGAGGACGACCTCAACATCGGACAGGTCTTGGAGCGCGCGCTCCCGTATTTCGATTATGTCGCCCCCATGGTGTACCCGTCCCACTATCCGAAAGGGTTCCACGGTTATACGGACGTGAACGCGAATGCGTACAACATCGTGCACTTTTCGATGAGCGAAGCGGTGCGACGCACGCTCGCGACGACGACCGCGACACAGTCGTTCACCCATACGCGTATCGGCACGTCGACACCTGCCGTGTATACGAAGCCGCCGTACCCCGCATCGAAAATGCGCCCATGGCTTCAGTCGTTCGACTATCCGGTCACCTATACGCCGGAAATGGTCGCGGCACAGATTAAAGCGACGAACGACGCCGGCCTCGACAGTTGGATGTTTTGGGACCCTGCGAATAAATATCGTTCACTACGGGCGATTCTTCAATCCGAATAGGATGTGGCATCGCTCGCCCTATGTCGCCAGTAAAAGCGCTATAATACGAGGCATGAATCCCAACGAGCGGGATGACGACCGCCGCGTTACCTATTTTGCGGCGACGCACACGCGCGGAAAGCGCGAAATGTTCGGCATTCGAGCCGCCGACCGGGGAAAGCACATCTATGTCATCGGGAAGACCGGTATGGGAAAGTCCACCATGCTCGAGAACATGGCGATACAAGATATCCAGAACGGCGAAGGCGTCGCGTTCATTGACCCGCACGGTGCGACGGCGGAGAAACTTCTCGACTTCATTCCGCATGAGCGCATCAAAGACGTCGTCTATTTCGCGCCGTTCGATACCGACCATCCGATAGGTTTTAACGTAATGGAGGACGTAGGATACGACAAACGCCATCTCGTGGTATCGGGACTTATGGGGGCCTTAAAACGCATCTGGGTGGACGCATGGAGCGCAAGAATGGAATACATTCTCCAGAACACGCTTTTGGCGCTCCTCGAATATCCTGACTCGACGCTCCTCGATGTGAACCGCATGCTCACGAACAAAATGTTCCGCGCATCGGTCGTCGAAAAGATTACCGACCCTATCGTGAAAGGGTTTTGGACAGAGGAATTTGCGGCTTTCACCGACACGTATACGCGCGAGGCGACGCCCGCTATCCAGAACAAAGTCGGGCAATTCACCGCAAATCCGCTCATCAGGAACATCGTGGGCCAGGCTCACTCGAGTTTCGACCTGCGGAAGATGATGGACGAAAAGAAGATATTCATCGTCAATCTCTCGAAAGGGCGCATGGGAGAAACGAACGCCGCACTACTCGGTTCGATGCTCGTCGTGAAGATATACCTTGCGGCGATGTCGCGCGCTGACGAACCGGCAGCGCGTCTTGCGAGCCTTCCGCGCTTTTATTTCTACGTCGACGAATTCCAGTCGATGATGAACGAAGCGTTCGCGGACATCCTTTCGGAATCGCGGAAATACAAACTGGCGCTAACGCTCGCAAACCAGTACATCGAGCAGATGGAAGAAAAAGTGCGCGACGCGGTCTTCGGCAACGTCGGAACCCTCGTATGTTTCCGGGTCGGGCCGTTTGATGCGGAAGTATTGAAGATAATTTTTGAGCCCACGTTCACTCCGGAAGACCTTGTGGGGCTCGGTATCGGGCAGATATACCTGACCCTTATGATAGATGGCGTCGGTTCGCGGCCCTTTTCCGCGGAGACCATACCGCCAATTGAATCGCCCCCGATCTCATATCGCGACGATGTTATCCGAAGTTCACGAGAGCAATACTCACGGCCGCGTGCGGAAATGGAAGCGCTTGTGATGAAACGACAGAAAGACTTTGCGCTTCAGCCGAAAGTCGACCAGCGAAGACCGCGCGACGGCGAACGGCCGCGGGGAAGCGGAACCCCTCACATGGGGGATCGAGGGAGGAGAGAGAGGGACGCGCGACCCCAAGCAGACGTTCGTCCTCGGGAGCGTGTGCAGCAATTTCCCGAACATGCAGCGCCTCCTCCGCGTGCTCGAGAAACGCCGCCCCAGAGCGCAGTCCAGCGCGATGCCTTGCGCGCGGCCATAGCGGCGGCGCATCCTATTCCCGGCGCCCCTCCGAGACGCACGCCAGCAGACATCATGCGCGAGCGCCTTGCGAAAAAGCCTAGCTCCGAGGCACCGGAGACTCCGCAGAGCCGCCCGATACCTCCTATGCCTCCCGCCGAAGACGCACGCAATGATGATGCGAGCGGGAGAGGAAAAGGCGAAGTCTCTCCGGAAGTGCTACAGAAAGTGCTTCGCGGGGATGAGACGCATGAGTAAGTTCGTTCAAGCGCTTTCTTTCGCACTTTTCTTTGCACCCGGCATAACGACTGCGCAAGTCGTCATCTCCGAGATCATGTACGACCTCGAAGGATCGGACACCGGCCGCGAATGGGTCGAGGTATTCAACACGGGCTCTACACCTGTTCCCCTTACTGAATGGAAACTATTCGAAGCTGACTCCAATCACAATATTATCGCGTATTCAGGGGGCGAATCCCTTCCCGGGGGCGCATACGCAATCATCGCGGACAATCCTGCAAAATTCCTCGTGGATAGGCCGACGTACACGGACGCGCTCTTCGACAGCTCATTTTCGCTCTCGAACACTGGAGAAACGTTGACTCTTCGCTGCTGTAGCACGGACGAGAATCTCATCGACAAGGATTCTGTTTTTTATGATCCGGGGATAGGGGCGGCAGGCGACGGAAACACGCTCCATCGAGCAAGCACTCAAAGTTCTTCGTTTGCCGCCGCGGCGCCGACGCCGGGCACGGGCAGTTTGCAGAAGACAGGGGGTGGTAATAATTCTGTTCCGGCATTTGATACTGATGGTGTTGCGGTGGAGGCTCCGGAATCCAACTCAAGTTCCGCCGGAACCGTTTCTTCCAGTTCAGCAGTTCTTGCGCGGGTGAGTGCTGGGAGTAATCGTACAGTCATTGCAGGAATCGAAGCGCAACTGGAAGCCAGCGCCTACGACGGTTCGAATCGTCCCGTTGAAGCGGAATTCCGGTGGAACTTCGGCGATGGCGCAACCGCACTCGGCCGGAGTGTGTCGCACAAGTGGGAATACGCAGGCCGCTATGCGGTCGTTCTTGAAGCGGTTCGGTATGGAGAAAAAGCGTCGCATCGGATAACGGTTTCCGTCGAATTTCCGGAACTATCGTTCAAAGCGCTCCCCGACGGGGGCGTCATCATAGAAAACCTCTCGAACCGCGAGCTCGACCTTTCCGGATGGCGCATCGCAGAGCGGGGAATGACGTTCGTTTTTCCTCAAAATACCATAGTGCTTCGGGGTGCATCCATCCGGCTTTCTTCTACGAACATCGGATTTTTCGCATCGGCGTCCATAACACTCCTTTATCCGAATGGGACAGTGTTCTCTACGGGGACTCCGGATGTCACTGAAGAAGGAGCACTAACCCCAGCTTTGGCAGAAACCACATTCGTCGATACTTCGGCGATCGAGCCGACCCTCGAAAATAGGCTCGAACCTGATAGCGCACTTATAGAAGATGTGGAACCAGATATAGTCCAAGAAAAGACCGAGGAGGAAACTCCGCCTCCCCAAGATCAAGCGGGGCAACGTTCAGAACAACTTGCCGCGGCCGCTGCAGCGGGGGTCGGCTCGAACATGTCGCTTCTGTGGTGGCTTGGAGCCTTGCTTCTCTTGGCGCTCGCCGGCGTCGCAGTCTATGCGGCGAGACGCCTAGGGCGGCGGGAGTGGGCTATCATTGAAGATACGTCGGAATAAGTGTACTGTGGCTTACATGGCTAAGAAAAAGACTATTTTGGTGACGGGTGGAGCCGGATTCATCGGTTCGCATCTGTGCGCTCGCCTCGTCAAAGACGGCAACCGCGTCATTTCGCTCGACAACTATTTTTCGGGCTCGAAAGAAAACCATGTTGACGGAGTCGAGTATCGGGAAGGGCACACGAAAGATATTGAGGCGCTCGTACCGGAAACCGATGTCGACATCATTTACCACCTCGGCGAATACGCGCGGGTCGAGAGCAGCCTCGCGGAACCGGGCACAGTATGGGACCTTAATGTTCTTGGCACGTTCCGCGTGCTCGAATTCTGGCGAACCCGCAAATGCAAATTGGTGTATGCCGGCTCCTCGACGAAATTCGGCGACGGAGGCCTAGGCCGGGACCAAAGCCCGTATGCGTGGACGAAAGCGATAAACACCGAACTCGTGCGTAATTATGGAGCCTGGTTCGGACTTTCATACGCGATAACATATTTTTACAATGTCTACGGTCCCGGCGAACGGTCGGAAAAATACGGTACGGTCGTCGAGATATTCCGGCAGAAGCATCTGAAGGGCGAGTCGCTCCCCGTCGTCGCGCCCGGCATGCAGAAGCGCAATTTCACGCACGTCGACGATATCGTCGACGGGCTCATGTTGATCGGGGAAAAAGGCGAAGGCGACGAATTCGGTTTAGGCAATAGACGCACCTACACTATCCTCGAACTCGCGCAACTCTTCGGAGACCCCATAGAAATGCTTCCGGAGCGTCCGGGGAATCGCATGGATGCGTCAATCGAAACATCGAAATCAGAGGCGCTCGGCTGGGGCGCGAAGCGGGAGCTTGCGGAATATATCCGCGAAGCGACCGCACAATGAATCGTGCCAAAGAAAGTCCTCATTTTCTCACTCGCGTACTTTCCGAAGTTCGTCGGAGGCGCAGAGGTCGCGGTGAAAGAGATCACCGAACGTATCTCTGATATCGAGTGGCACATGGTGACGTTGCGATTCGATCGTGCGGCACCTGATATCGAAAAAATAGGGAATGTCACGGTGCATCGGGTAGGGAGTAGGGGCTCGTATCTTTCCAAAATGATCTTCTTACCTCTCGCAGCGCTCAAAGCGCGGAGACTCCATCGGGAGAAGTCGTTTGACGCCGCGTGGGCCATGATGAGCTACATGCTACTTCCGCTCATCTTTGCGCGTTTACGTCTCCCGTACGTTCTAACGCTCCAAGAGGGAGATACTGAACATCACATGTTCGGCCGTCTGCGCATACTTCCATTCCTGCCATTCATCAACTATGGCTTTCGTCATGCGAGTATCGTGCAGGCCATCTCGACGTACCTTGGAACGTGGGCCAGGCGGCGCGGCTTCAAGGGTCCGCTCGAAATTATCCCGAACGGCGTGGATGTCCCGCGTTTTTCCGAAACGTATCCACCACGAGTCATTGACGAAGTGAAAGATGAATTAGGAAAACGCATGGGCGATGTATTCCTCGTTACGACCTCGCGCTTGGTGCATAAGAACGCACTCGATGTTTGTCTAACGGCGCTCACAATGCTTCCGGAACACGTGAGATTCGTCGTTATCGGAACGGGTCCGCTCGAATCCGACTTAAAACTAAAAACTAGAAACTTAAAACTTGAGTCGCGCGTGCAATTCATCGGCCACATCGGACACGAGGAGCTGCCGAAGTATCTAAAGGCGTGCGATATATTCGTGCGCCCCTCGCGCTCCGAAGGCATGGGCAATTCGTTCATTGAGGCGATGGCCGCAGGGCTACCCGTTGTCGCAACACAAGAGGGCGGCATCGCAGATTTTCTTTTCGATGAGAAACGGAACCCTGATAGGGAAATAACGGGTTTTGCGGTAGACAAAGATTCTTCGGAGGAGATAGCACTGCAGGTAAAGAACATCATGGAACATCCGGAGAAGACGAGAGCAGTTGTTGCTACGGCTCGTGCGATGGTCCTCGAAAAGTACGATTGGGACATACTCGCGAAAGACATGCGCGAAAAAGTCTTTGGCCGAGTCATTAAAACCAGCTAGAATCGTGGAATGCGGCTCGTAATCGCAACAGGCATTTACCCGCCGGACGTCGGCGGCCCTGCCTACTATGCGGAAGGCCTTGCCGCCGCTTTCAAGAAAGCGGGCCACAGCGTCGGCGTGGCGCAGTATGGGTTTTTGAAGAGACTTCCCACTGGCATTCGGCACCTCGTCTACGCTCTGAAATTATTTCCGGCCGCATGTTTCGCTGATGCGGTCATCGCACTTGACACCTTTAGCGTCGCTCTGCCCGCGGCACTCGTCTGTTCCGTCACGCGCACGCCGCTCATCATACGGACCGGCGGAGATTTTCTGTGGGAAGCATATGCCGAGAGAACACATCACCTTATTCCGCTTCAGCGTTTTTACCAGGAACACAGACCCTTTACCCTCAAGGAACGCGCGATATTCCGATTGACGAAATTCATACTTCGCCGCGGGACGCTTGTCTTCAGCACCGCGATGCAGCGCGACGTGTGGCAGACCCCGTATAAGCTCGATGCATCCCGAATGGAGGTTATCGGGAACGCCGTTCTAGAACCGTTAGAAAGCGAGACTCCGCGTGAGAAGAACTACCTGTGGCACGTACGTCCGACAGCGATAAAAAACGGCGAGCATGTGCGGGCGGCATTCGCGAAAGCGAAAGAGAAACATCCGGATATCATCATAGAAGAAGGAATACTCCCGAAGGCGGAGTTGTTGTCGCGGATGCGCAGCTGCTACGCAGTAATACTCCCGTCCGTGACAGAGGTAAGCCCGAATTACATCCTCGATGCACTCCGCTTTCGAAAGCCGTTCATCATGGACAAATACTCCGGACTCGCACCGTGGCTCGCTCCCTATGGCATCCTGGTCGATCCGCTCGATGAGGACGATATCGCGAATGCTCTCGCACGGCTCGCGGAGTCTGAGGGCTATGAGGAAGCCAAAAAGAAAGCGGCCGCTTTTTCGTTCACACAAACCTATGATGATGTCGCGAAGGACTTTCTCGGACTTATCGAGAGAAGGCATTTGTCTTGAAAAACCCCATAAAATCGGTACAGTTCGGTGATGCGAGTCCTTTCCATCTCCACCGACTGGAACGTATTCAATGAAGACAGCGTTGTCGCGAGGCGACAGCGTATGCAGGCTGCGACCGTTGAGCGGCTTGAGGTGTTCGTTCCGCACGGGCCGGCGCGGATTGTTCGTCTTGCACCGAACGCGACCATGCGCGGTTTCGGCATGGGAAAAGTGCTCGGAGCTTTGCGCACGCTCATTGCAGCGCTAGCAGTCCCGCGCCCTGACGTTGTATCTGCGCAAGACCCTTTCCTCATCGGACTGCTTGCATGGGTTATCGCGCGTCTGCGCGGCGCACGACTCCACGTGCAAGTCCATACGGACCTTTTCAATCCGGCATTTGCCGCGCACTCGCGCGCGAACCGGCTGCGGACATATATCGCGCGTTTCGTACTGCGGCGTGCTGACGGTGTTCGGACCGTATC
This sequence comes from Candidatus Parcubacteria bacterium, assembly GCA_003599295.1. GTDB lineage: Bacteria > Patescibacteriota > Minisyncoccia > Phycocordibacterales > UBA2100 > UBA10103. The sequence continues at coordinate 9,228 of QZJK01000009.1, forward strand.
GGCGCGCATCAAGGAATCGCTGGCGGGTCTCAATCTTCGTGTTCCGGTCTCAGTACTACCGGTCTTCGTCGATGCGGAGGCGGTCGCACGCGCGGAGAGCATAGATGCGAGAAAAGAGTATCCGGATTTCAAGAAACTTATCATTATCATTGCAAGACTCGAGCCGGAGAAGAACGTCGCGGATGCTATACATGCGATGCCGGACATCCTTAAAGCGCAGGAAGGGGCCGGCATGGTCGTCGTCGGCGATGGTGCGCAAATGGAAACTCTTAAAGCGCTTGCTCGGGAACTTGGCGTCGAAAAACGTGTTGTGTTTGCAGGTGCGCGAAACCCGTATTCCTACTACAAAGCGGCAGACGTGCTTCTTTCTACGTCCGATTACGAAGGATACGGCATGGTCATCGTCGAAGCGCTTTCGGCGGGTTGCCCCGTCGTTTCCTACGATGTCGGAGTCGCAAGCGAAGCAGGCGCCATTCTCGCGGGGAAAGAAACGCTGGCAAAGACTGCCATAGCCATCCTCTCGGAGGGGAAACGCGGCTCCCTTGCCTTCACACTTCCTTCGGAGGCCGAGTACCGCGACATGTGGCGCGCGGAGATCGGTGCCGCGCTTGCAGGCGCTCTTGCCGGAGCTCCGGAACGCGCGGCGCCCTCGAAAAAACTCCTCGTCGGGTACGTGGGACAGGGCTTTATCGGAAAGAATTACGCCGACGATATGGAGCGGCGCGGATTCAGCGTCATCCGCTACGCACTTGAGGAGCCCTACCGTGCGAACAAAGAGAAGATATGCGATTGTGACATCGTGTTCATCGCAGTGCCGACGCCGACGACGCCGGAGAAATTCGATGATTCCATCGTGCGCGCCGCACTCTCGCTTGTGGGGAAAGGAAAAACGGCGGTCATAAAATCGACGCTGTTGCCGCATACCACGGAGCGCCTCCAGAAAGATTTTTCCGACATCTTCGTGATGCATAGCCCTGAATTCCTGCGGGAAGCGACTGCGGCGTACGATGCATCGCATCCCGACAGGAACATCATCGGCATTCCCGAAGACACCGACTCGTTCAGGGAGCGCGCGAAAGAGGTGCTGCGCATCCTTCCGCAAGCGCCGTTCGAGCTTGTTTCTTCTTCGCTTGAAGCAGAACTCGTTAAATATGCCGGGAACAGCTGGCTCTATGTGAAAGTCATCTACGTGAACATGCTCTATGACCTTGCACAGGCGCTTGGAGCCCGCTACGAGGTCGTGCGCGATGCGCTTGCCGCAGACCCGCGCATCGGAAGAAGCCACCTCGATCCGGTGCACCAGAGCGGACACGGCGGCCCCCCGGGGCGCGGTGCCGGCGGCCACTGTCTCATTAAGGATTTCGAGGCCCTGCGGCGCTTGTATATAGACAAAGTTCCCGACGAGTATGGCGCAGGGGTTTTCGATACCATCGCCGCGAAGAACATCGACCTTCTGCTTTCAAGCGAAAAGGATATCGAGCTTCTCAAAGGCGTCTATGGAGAGGATGTCGAGAAAGCAAAAAAGGACCTCCTTTCTTAGCATGCGACTTCTCATCTGCACGCAATCGGTGGACAAGAACGATCCAGCGTTAGGTTTTTTTCACCGATGGATAGAAGAGTTCGCGAAGCGGTGCGAGCAGGTCATCGTCGTGTGTCTTCGGAAAGGGGAATACGCGCTGCCCGCGAATGTTGAAGTAATCACGCTCGGCGAGCGTAACCGTGCCCTGCGCGCGGTCGAGCTCTGTGCAATTTCGTGGGGGCGGCGCCGTGAATATGACGCAGTCTTTGCACACATGAGCCCCGAGTTCGTCGTGGTGTCGGGCTGGCTCTGGCGGCTCCTCCGAAAAAAAGTGGGACTGTGGTACGTGCACAAGAGCGTGACACTCTGGCTACGGCTTGCCATTCCGTTTGTGCACCGTGTTTTTACGGCCTCTCAAGAAAGTCTCCGAGTCAATACGCCGAAACGCACGATTACGGGCCACGGCATTGACACCGATTTTTTCATGCCGGACCCTGCTGTTCCCCGAGGAAATCACTTGCTTTCCGCGGGACGCCTTGATAAAAGCAAAAATCACACGCTCATCATACAGGCTGCAAAGAAAGCCGGGCTTTCGCTTCGCATTGCCGGCGAAGGGCCGGAAAAGGAGGCGCTTGCTATGATAGCCAAGGAAATAGGTGCCAATGTTGAATTTCTCGGAGGATTAACACAGACGGAACTTCTGGACGAGTATCGCAGGGCGGCGCATTTTGTCCACGCTAGTACGACTGGCGGCATGGACAAGGTTGTTCTCGAGGCGGCGGCATGTGACTGCGATGTGATCACTACTGTAGACTGGCTGCATACGTATTTCCCCGTACATTCTGTCGACCCGACTCCTGAAGCGATAGCGCATGCGGCTCTTGAGAATGCGCGGGAAAGTGCCGATCGGGTCAGCATCATACGCGCGCACCATTCACTCCACGCACTCATCCCTAAAATTCTTGCATTCTACTAAGGACTCGTTGAAAAATAACTTCCAATCTTATGCCCGCTGCATCTCCGACTACAGCCGCTCCTCAATCACAAAATCTCTCAACGTACCTCGGGTACGCTTCAAGATTTTGTTCAATCGGAGCGCCCGTATTCGGAGCGCATTGAACATAATCTTAGGAACTTATTTTTCAACGAATCCTAACCTATGTGCGGCATAAACGGCGTTACGGGAAAAAACGAGGAACTGGTACAGCGCATGAACGAGGCGACGCGCCACCGCGGGCCCGACGCAACGGCAACCTGGAGTGATGGACATATGACCTTGGGCGCGAACAGGCTCGCTATCATTGACCTCTCGAAAGAGGCGAATCAGCCGATGCGGAGCGAGGGCGGCCGCTACACGATCGTTTTCAACGGAGAGATTTATAACTACCGCGAACTGCGACGCGAACTTGAAGAGTCGTATCCTTTTAAAACAAAGAGTGATACGGAAGTGATCGCGGCACTCTTTGCGAAAGAGGGAGCCGCCGCGTTTTCCCGGTTACAGGGCATGTTTGCGATCGCGATATGGGATACTGTTCTGAAACAATTGACGCTCGCGCGTGATCACTCTGGGATCAAACCTCTGTATTATCGGCATACGGGCGATACGTTTGCTTTTTCATCTGAAATAAAAGGGCTTCTGGCCGACGCGCGTATCTCGCGAAAGATTGATCGGCACGCACTTCTCTCCTACCTGCGCCTTCGCTATGTGCAGGGGCCCTTGACCATGATAGAGGGGCTTTCAAAGCTCCCGCCTGCATGCTTCGCCGTGTTCAGCGGCGAGACGCTTAAAATTCAACGTTATTTCGAAGTCCCGCTCCGGCCGCTGTCGATGACAAACTATTGCGAAGCGGAAGAAGAAGTGCGCACACTCATCGACGCTTCGGTAAAAAAGCAGCTTATTTCCGACCGTCCTTTGGGCGTGTTTCTCTCCGGAGGTCTTGATTCAAGTGTTGTTCTCGATGCGGCAACGAAGGCGGGTGGCACCATGAAAACATTTTCTCTTGGATTTCAGCTAGGGCGAAATGAAGAGCCGGAGAAATTTAATGCGGATGCAGTTCTGGCTCGAATGACCGCAGAATACTACGGTGCGGAACATCATGAGCTGATGCTTTCTGAGCAGGAGTTCGTCCGGCTTTTGCCGGAGGCCATACACTATCTTGACCAGCCCCTCGCGAATGCAACGGCGGTTGCGCAATATGCGCTCGCGAAAGAAGCGCGCAAAAAAATAGTAGTTGCCCTGCAGGGTGATGGAGGAGACGAGCTTTTTGGGGGATACCCGCGTTACCGGCTGAATCACTTCATGGATTTGTACCAGACACTTCCGGCGTTTGTCCGTGCTCCTCTTTCCGCGCTTCATCCGAAACTGGAGAAACTGAATACGCCGCGGGGGATTCCGCGTATCGAGCTTTTTCACTTTGAAAAAGATTCGCAGCTTGCGCGCGCCGTCGCGTCGGAATTTATTTCTTCCGAACCCGCGCGGCGGTTTGACGAGCAGTATCTGCATGGCCGCGACGAAGCCGATTCTACTCAACTTCTTATGGATGTGGATCGTAAAGCGTGGCTCGTGGATGAGGCGTTGGCGCGAACCGACACCATGACAATGGGAGCTTCGCTAGAGAGCCGCGTGCCGCTACTTGATCCGGAGATCATTCTCTTTGCGTCGCGCCTGCCGACGGAGCTTCGCGTCGGATATTCTGCGAACAAAAAACTGTTACGAGCGGCGTTCAAAGAGCGTCTTCCTGCGCATGTCCTTTCTGAAAAGAAGCGCGGCTTTTTCTCGCCGACCGCAAAGTGGTTACGCAGGCCGGCTCTTCTCTCGCTCGCGCGTGAGGTACTCTCGCGGGGCTACCATGAACCGACTGACCAGTTGCTGGGTACCAATGTCCTCACACTTCTTGACGAGCATGTAACAAAGGGCAGATATGCTATGACGACATTGTGGGCACTCGTGACACTTCGGATATGGGCGAGAACCTTCGATGCACGTCTATGAAGATTGTCTACATCGCAAATATCAGGTTCCCGACGGAGCGTGCGCATGGCGCACAAATTGCAAAGACATGCGAAGCGTTTGTACAACACGGTAGCGAGGTTTCTCTGTGGGTGCCGCGGCGTCATACAAACATTTCCGGAGACCCCGTATCGTTTTACGGGCTACGAGCACGTTTCCCGGTGCAGAGACTGTTCACGATCGACAGCGTCGCGCGGGGACGATGGGGTTTCTTTCTTGAATCAATCCTCTTCGCAGTATCGGTGTTGTTGAAAGCGAGGCGGATGAAGGCCGATGTCTTCTACTGCCGTGACGAAATGGTCGTCGCGATATTGTGTCTCTTTGGCGCACCGCTCGTGTGGGAATCTCATACGGGCGCATGGGGATTATTCGGAAGTTTTGCGGCGCGGCGCGCGCGCCGTATGGTCGTCATATCACATGGTCTCAAAACGTTTTATGTTGAAAAGGGAATTGCCGCGTCCAGGATACTTGTTGCTCCTGATGGTGTCGACCTCGACGCTTTCAAAGTTCGGAGTTCGAAAGAGTCGGCACGTACGCGTCTCGGCCTTCCACACGACGCGAAGATCGCATTGTACGTGGGGAGCATCGGAAGCACGAAGGGTACGGACGTTGTCTTTACAGCAGCCGAACTTTTGCCGCGGGAGGTGACGATGGTCATCATTGGTGAGGGAGAGGAAAAACTCGAGACTCTTAGAAAGCACTTTCCGCATATGTTGTTCGTCGGCGCTCGACCGTATCGTGAACTCGCGGACAATCTTGCAGTCGCAGATGTGCTAGTCTTGCCTAGTACGGCGCAGAACATCGTCTCAGCGCGTTTTACCTCTCCGCTAAAGCTGTTCGCGTACATGGCCTCGCACGTGCCGATTGTGGCATCGGACGTTCCGAGTATTCGCGAAATACTGGACGACGAGACTGCGTTTTGGTTCCGCGCGGACGATCCCGCTCAACTCGCGTCAGTCATCCGGCGCGTGTTTGAGGAAGGGGAGCGTGCGGCTCAAAAAGGACTGCATGCATCGCAAAAGGTTCATCAGTACGCCTGGGGATTGCGGGCGAAGAAGATAATTGACTTTTTGTCGACTGACGTTTCTTAACGCATACTAGAACACTATGAGAATAGGATATATCGCCGAGCCGTACGAGGAACAGGGCGCTTCGGGCATGGGGTATGTTGTGCACGAAACCATGCGTCATATGCTGGTCGAAGGACGCGGCACACATACGTTCGTTTTCTACTCGTCGACGCCGATCAACCGATCTTTTATTGAGGGCGAGTACGAGAATGTGCGTATGCCAAAGGGATTCATACGTCAATTCATTTGGTTCCTCACGCATCGACTCCGCGTGGACGTATTGTTTTTCATGGTGCCGCTCCTGCCGCTCCTGATACGAAAGGGCACAAAAACAATACCGATATTGCAAGAACTCGAGGGCAAAGATGTCCTCTCTTCGATGAGTCTCCGAACAAAAATCGTGGAGTTTACACATGATCGTATACTGCTGCCGCTGACATTACGTCGTGCTGCGTGTAGTATCGTTCCATCGAATGCGACAAAAAAGGAGGTACTGGCGGCGTATCGCATACCTCAAGAGCGGCTTTCTGTCATTCCCAATGGGTTCCAAAATCTGGAAAATGTGCAGAGCATTCCTCCCGCACCTTCCCTCAAGCCGTATTTTTTCTTCGCGGGCCGCGTAAAGTTCCGTAAGAATGTACACGGCATTGTCGCCGCGTTCATTGCTTTTAAGCAACGGACACACGCGCCGGTCCAATTAGTCATCGCCGGCCCGCACGGCGGGGCATATTTTCGCGAGCTTCAGGAAAAATTAGCACAAGCAGGGCTTACCAATGATGCTCACTTTCTCGGGTATGTCAGTACTGAAGAGTTGCGGGGCCTGTTCGAAAACGCGCTCGCGTGCGTTTTTCCCTCATTGCACGAGGGTTTTGGTATGCCTATACTGGAAGCGATGAGTCTCGGGGTTCCTGTCATTACGTCCTCGGTCTCTTCAACGGCTGAAGTTGGAGCTGATGCGGCGTTATTGGTCTCGCCGACGGATACGCACGCGATCAGTGAGGCAATGGAGAAGATACATACTGATCCGGCGCTTCGGGTGACACTCATAAAGAAAGGCCTCGAACGCGCACGATTATTCTCTTGGTCGAGGGCGGCACGAGAGTATCTTGCCTTGGCTACTACCGTATGAATCCCAGCAATTGTCACGGTTGTTACCAAGGGTAAGTTGTGAGATTATCACGGTCATTCCATGAAGATCAACACCGTTTGTGTAATAGGTTTAGGCTATGTGGGGCTCACATTGGCCACAATTTTGGCGAAAAACGGCTTTGAGGTATTTGGAATAGAAAAAGATAAAAAAAAATTAAGTCTTCTTAAAAAAAGGAAGCCCCACTTCCATGAAGTGGGATTGGCTGAATTATTAAAAAAAACTGAGGGTAAGCAGCTGCACCTTCTACAGAACATTCCAAGTAATAAAAGAATGGATTGTTTCATTATTGCAGTTTCAACGCCTGTTGACGAGATAACAAAAGAGCCGAAGATCGATTCTATTATCGCAGCAACGGAGGAGATTGCGCCCTACGTAACCTCGGGTCAGCTGGTAGTATTGAGAAGCACTATTCCAGTGGGAGCAACCAGAAAAATCGTGTTGCCGATTTTGAAAAAAAGATCAGAGCACTTTCTCCTAAGTTTTTGTCCGGAGAGGACGGCCGAAGGTAAGGCTTTGGAAGAGTTAAAAACATTGCCACAAGTAGTGGGTGGTTTAGATCAGGCCAGCACAGACGCTTCTGTGGAACTATTTTCTAAAATCAGCCCCCTAATCGTCGGGGTTAATTCATTGGAAGCGGCGGAAATTGTAAAATTAGTGAACAATAGTTATCGGGATTTAGTGTTCGCGTACGCCAACCAAGTAGCCTTTATATGCAAGAGCTTGGGTCTGAACGCCAAAGAGGTGATTGACGCCGCAAATTTGGGCTATCCAAGGAGCGATGTTAAGTCGCCAGGAGTCGTGGGAGGGTTTTGCTTGGAAAAAGATCCTCACATTTTAATGAAATCTGCCAAACACGATGTTTCTTTGATAAAAGCCGCCAAAGAATTGAACGAAAGCGTTGCGGGTCACATTTTGCAAGCAGTACAGCGACACCTCAAAGCATGGGGCAAGGATCCAATGACGTCCAGAGTATTTATGTGCGGTTTTGCATTTAAGGGTGAACCGGAAACGGATGATGTGCGTTCAAGTCAAGCTATAAAGCTATTGAAATTATTGAAAGACAACGGTTTTTCTACTATATATGGTCATGACCCCGTTGTCACAAAAAAACTCCTCAGGGGTTTGGGAATTCGACCAGTTTCCATCGGAGCCGGTTTTAAAGATGCCGATGTGGCAATATTTATGAATAATCACAAATCATATTCAGGACTCAAAATAGAGCCATTGAGTAAAAAGATGAGAAAGGGAGGCCTTGTTTTCGACGGTTGGCACATGTTTTATGATCAACTTTGGGATAGTAATTATGTAAAGTACGAATCGCTTGGATTTTCGAGTAAAAAAAGATGAGCCAGTTGGATTTTAAAAACGGAAAAGTCTTGATTACAGGCGGAGCAGGGTATGTCGGCTGCAGGCTGGCCTTGATGTTGCATGGAAAAGGCTACAGGGTCACGGTTGTTGACAAGGTCACTCCCAAAGAGCGAGGTATAACTTTTCCCGCCGCTATTGAATTCAAGCACGGTGACTTGCGCGACGCGCACATTGCTAAGGAAGCGGTTAGTGGTATTGATACCATCGTGCATCTTGCTGCTAATATCGGTTCATTAACCTATATGCATAACCACCAGGCGGAAATTTTACAGGAAAATTCGGCTATTGACGCCACGTTATACCCAGCCGCTGTGGAGGCTTGTGTAAAAAGAATTATCTACTCCTCTAGCTCGATGGTGTTCCAGCGCGCACTTAAGTTTCCATATGTAGAAAAAGATTTATCAGAGGTGTTGTTACCAACCAATGTGTATGGTATGTCAAAATTGGTTGGAGAGTATTTTTGTTGCGCTTACTTTGAGCAATTCAAGTTACCCTACGTGATTTTGCGTTACCACAACATTTATGGCCCAGGGGAAGATTCAAAAGGGGAAGGCCCCGGCGATTTGCATGTTATTCCTGCTTTAATAGAAAAGGTTGTCAACGGGCAGTATCCTCTAGAGATTTTAGGAGATTTGCACGCTACTCGCCCGTTTACGTACGTTGATGACGCCGTGTTGGCGACCTTTATGATTTTCGAAAAAGCGTTTGCGGACGATCCTAACGTGATAAACAACGATTTTAATATCGGTCCAAAAGAAGCCACGAAAATTCTGAATTTGGCCCAATTAATTTGGGAACTTTTAGGCGATGGACGTCCTTTCCAATATAGTACGAAGGATACCAAAGCAATTACTGCCATTCGCCGGGAAGTGGATCCACGAAAAATCAGTTCGGTGATAGGGTGGCAGCCAAAAGTAAGCTTGAAAGACGGAATTTTAAAAACCGCCGAGTGGATAAAATCTCGGAAAGACAAGCCGCGCTCTGTCCTGAGTTAGAATGTATGCGCCAACCAAGCATGTGAGAGTGAAATTCTCGCATCTCAAAAGCACTGTGCAAAACAAGTATGAGTGATTCTCGAATGTTGCGCCTGTATGTTGACCCCGCGTGGAGGCGCGCAGGTGCCCTCCACTCGCCGCTCCTCTTTCCCTTTTGGGGAAATCCGACGACAGAAGTATCCCTCTTCGCGAAGGAGATGTTCGATAGTTATCCGATGAACACGCGCTTGTTTACGGTTACGGAAAAGATCAACGAGGCTGACATGGTATTCCCGCCCTACAGGCACAGCTGGCTTTTGGAGCACGATGAGGCACTCCTTAGGGAGTGCGTGCGGCAGGCCGAGGAAACAGGCCTGCCGCTCTTTATTGACGGCGCTGGTGATGTCGAATTTCCAGTCGGCATCGAGAACGCGTACGTCCTGCGCATCGGCGGATATCGCTTTCTGCCCGAAAAGAATCGTATTCAAGTTCCTGCGGCAGCCGACGACCTTCTCGAGCGGTGCGCTGGCGGGCGGGTGCAGATACGCGCGAAGCGCGAAGGGGAGAAGCCTATCGTCAGCTTCGCCGGCTGGGCAGAGCTCACACTGACACAGACTCTCCGTACGGTAGCAAAAGAATTACCGTCGCGCCTGCGCACTGTCGTGGACTCACGCTATCGTGCAATGCGCAAAGGTGTCTTCTGGCGGAAGCAGGCACTCAATACTCTTGCTCGTTCCGACAAGGTAGAACTTCGCGCCATCAAACGGCGCACCTTTTCAGGCAGTGCGAAGACGGCGGGCGCTCCCATGCGCCGACTCCGGCAAGAGCTGGTTGATCTCGTCCTTGCAAGTGATTATGGGCTCGATGTGCGCGGAGATGCCAATGAGTCCACGCGGTTGTACGAGATACTTTCACTCGGACGGATCCCCATCATTCTCGATACCGAACGCAACCTCCCGTTTCGGGACGTCGTTCGCTATGAAGATTTTTCGCTCATTGTCGATTTTCGCGATATCAAACGTCTACCTGAGCGTATTGCGGATTTTCATCGCTCTGTGCGACCCGATGTGTTTGAAGAGATGCAACGCGCCGCGCGCGCGGCATTCGTTGCCCACTTCCGCACGGACGCGCATATGCGCCACATTGTCCGCCAGCTTGAAGCATTGGGAGCGTTGACGGGAAATAGATAATTTCATCATAGAGGATATACTAGGCGCATGAAGAAATGCAGCATATGCGGCGAGGACACAGCGGTGTCCTTTTTAGATTTAGGGAAGCAGCCGCTTGCGAACAAATATCCTCGCGAAGAAGACTTTGCGTCTGAGGATTTTTTTCCTCTAGAAGTCTTTTTCTGCACGACCTGCAGAAACGTGCAGCTTGGCACGATCGTCTCGCGCGAGCGGATGTTCGTGGATTACTACTACCTCTCCTCGGTGAATCAGGGGCTGGTACGCCACTTTGAGGGATTGGCGAAAAAGCTCGCCGGCTCAAAGTTCGTGGTAGACGTCGGCTCGAACGACGGCATCCTCTTGAAACCTTTGAAGGAAATGGGTATTACAGCAGTCGGCATCGAACCGTCCGTCAATGTCTCGAAAATAGCGAATGATGCAGGGCTTACGACGATCACTGCCTTCTTCAATGCCGAAAGCGCGAAAGAAACGAAGGAAAAGTACGGTGAGCCCGACGTTATCGTCGCAAGCAGCATCTTCACGCACTTGGAAGATCCACATGATTTCGTTGAGGTCGTGAAGAAACTGCTCGCTAAGAATGGGAAATTCATCATTGAGGTTGAATACATCGGGAATTTCATCAAGGACATACAATTCGAGCGTTTTTATCTCGACCGTGTCTTCTATTACTCGCTCTCGTCGCTCAAGTATCTCGCCGATATGCACGGCATGTACATTTCTGACGTGGAGCACATTGAACCACACGGAGGCTCTTTGCAGGTCACGATGCAGAGGAAGGGGGAAGGCGCGGGGGAGAGCGAGCGTGTAACGAAGCAGCTCACGGCAGAAGAGAGGGAGCTAACGCAAGCCACGATGCAGGCGTTCAAAAAAGAGGTTGATGCGCAGATTAAGGCGTTCCGCGAGGCGCTTGAAGCGTTCAAGAAAGAAGGTGTCGCTGTCGCGGGCTACGGAGCGCCCGCGCGCACGACGACCATTTGCAATTACGGGCATATCGGCCCCGAATTGATTCCTTTCACGGTAGACGATAGTCCCTTAAAGCAGAATAAATTCACTCCGGGCACGCACATCCCGATCGTTCCGCGTACGTACTTGGATTCACACAAGCCGGATGTCTTGGTGGTGTTCGCGTATGAATATTTAGATGACATCAAGAAAAAGACCGGCAGTGCATACCGGTACTTCATTCCCATCCCGCCGCGCGAAGTGGGTTGATTTCTTTTTCATCTTGGAAGTGGTATAGTGCGGCACACAAATCCCATGTCGTCAATAATTACGGAAGACATCGCGAAAATCGCCGAAAAACTCGGCGACGATGCGCATCGATTTGCGGGTAAAACGGTTCTCATTTCGGGAGGTGCCGGTTTCCTCGGCCGCTATTTCCTCGCGCTCTTCCGTCATTTGAACGCATCTGTCCTCAAGGAGAAGAAGGTGCGAGTCATCTCTGTCGACAACTACATCACCGGGTCAGAGGACACAGGAGCACACGATCCGTACATTTCGCACGTGCGGGCTGACGTCATCCATCCGCTATCGGTCTCTGAGGACATCCATTACATCATTCATGCCGCCGGTATCGCGTCGCCGGTCTACTATATGAAGTATCCGCTCGAGACTATCGAAAGCGCCGTCACCGGTGTAAAAAACCTGCTTGAGCTCGCACGCAAGAATAAAGGTCTCGAAGGTTTCTTGTTTTTCAGCTCCAGCGAGATATACGGCGATCCGAGTCCTATGGCGGTCCCCACCCCTGAGACTTATCACGGGTATGTCTCGAGTGTCGGCCCGCGAGCGTGCTACGACGAGTCAAAACGGCTTGGAGAGACCATCACAACGATCTATCACCAACTCCACAAAGTGCCGGCAGTCATCGTCCGCCCCTTCAATGTGTATGGCCCTGGCATGGGTCACGTTGATCGACGCGTCATCCCGATGTTCACATATCAGGCATTCAAAAAAAATCCCATTCCCGTTCACGGCGAGGGGACGCAGACGCGTACGTTCTGCTACATCAGCGATGCCGTGACAGGCTTTCTTCAAGTGTTGCTGAAGGGTGAACGCGGGCATGCCTATAATATCGGAAATGCCGACAGCGAAATCACCATGAAGGACCTCGCGCGTATGTTTACAGAACTCGTCCCGGGTGCGTCGCTTCAGACGATACCCTATCCGGATACGTACCCTGCTGGCGAGCCACAGCGGCGCTGCCCCGATCTTTCGAAGGCTAAGTCACATGTCGGCTATTCATACAGTGTCGGGCTTCGAGACGGATTAGAGCGTTTTATTGCGTGGGCACGGACAGAGCCCGGCTATCGCGCTTGACCCTGAGCTGAATATCGACTGACTTTTCTTAGCGCGCCAAGGTAGTAGGATATCAGTCATGACTCATCCCAAAAGTCCCGAAATATCTGTCGTCGTTCCCGTGTACGGTTCTGACGACGTCTTGCGGGAATTATACCGGCGCGTGGTCGCAACGGTGGAAAAGATAACGACTGAGCTCGAGCTCATCCTCGTCAACGACGCGAGCCCCGACAACGCGTGGCAGGTGATACGGGAATTGGCCTCACAAGACAAGCGCGTCCGCGGGCTCAATCTCTCACGCAATTTTGGCCAATATCCGGCGCTGACCGCAGGGCTCCAAGCGTCCCGCGGGGAGTGGGTCGTCGTCATGGATTGCGACCTCCAGGATCAGCCGGAAGAAATTGCGCGCATGTACGAGAAAGCGCAGGAAGGGTTTTTCGTCGTCGTCGGGTCGCGGCAGAAGCGGCACGACAGCATGTTCCGCTCGTTTTTCTCCCGCGCCTTCTATGGTGCGCTGAGCTACCTCTCGGGCACCTACCAAGATCCTAGTGTCGCCAATTTCGGCATCTACCACCGAAAAGTCATTGATGCGGTCCTGTCCCTCGAAGACCACATGCGCTACTTTTCGGTGATGGTGCGGTGGGTTGGGTTTCGCACAGCGAAGGTGCCGGTCCAACATGCAGAGCGGAAGGGTGGCAAATCAGGATATTCACTCCGAAAGTTATTCAGCCTCGCGATTGACATTATTCTCACATACTCCGAAAAACCCCTCCGGTTCATCGTCAAAGTAGGCGCTGTGGTCGTTTTGTGTGCGGGACTGTATCTCGCCATCGTCTTGTTTCAAGGATTCGCCTCAGGCTCCCTCGACCTTATGCGCGTGCGCTTCCTCATTGGTTCCGTATGGCTCATCTTCGGACTCCTCGTGGTGATGCTCGGCATCATAGCCCTCTACCTGGGAAAGACGTTTGAGGAGGTGAAAAAACGGCCAATTTACATCGTGCAGGAAGAGATATAGAATGCGGCGACCATGGCAGGCACAAAGCTGCGGCGTTCCTCAAGGGGGCCGGATGTGACGTTAAACGGCAAGAATATATTGGTCTGTGGCGGGGCCGGATTCATCGGCTCGAATTTTATCCACTATATCCTAGGAAAGTATCCGAAAGCAAAGATCGTTAATCTCGACAAACTCACCTATTCGGGCAATCTCGACAATCTCCGCGATCTCGCAAACGAAGCACGCTACACATTTGTGCGCGGCGATATTGCCGATAGAAAGAAAATCACTGCCGTTTTCAAAAAGTATACGCCACACTACGTTATCAATTTTGCCGCCGAGACACACGTGGATCGCAGTATCCACGTCGGGGCGCTTGAGTTCATAAACACCAATATTGTCGGCGTGTACAACCTTCTCGAAGCAGTCAAGGCGGCGGGCACCACGCATTCGTTTGTGCAGGTTTCAACTGACGAAGTGTACGGCTCGCTTGATTTGCGATCCAAGGACAAATTTTCCGAAAGCACGGCGTTTGCGCCCAATGTTCCGTATGCCGCGACGAAAGCGGGCGGCGACATGCTCTGTCGCGCGTATCACAATACGTGGAAGGTACCGGTCATTGTGACTCATTGCTCTAACAATTACGGTCCGCGCCAATACCCCGAAAAGTTAATCCCATTTTTCGTACTTCGAATGCTCGAAGGGAAGAAGCTTCCGCTCTATGGCGACGGTAAGCACGTACGCGACTGGATTTATGTTATCGATCATTGTAAGGCGCTCGAGTTGTGTCTTTTGCGCGGGAGGCCGGGCGCCGTATACAACATCGGCGCGGATAATGAAATGAGTAATCGGAAGATCGCATCCCTGATCCTCAACTATTTTGGGAAGGGTGCGGATGAAATCGAATTTGTGGGCGACAGGCCGGGACACGATCGTCGCTATGCAATTGATGCATCGCTGATCCGAAAAGAGCTAGGTTGGAAGCCGGAATATCGTTTCGAAGATGCATTTCGAGAGACGATCCACTGGTATACTGACAATAAAAAATGGGTCGAGAGAGTGCGTCGGAAAACAGGCGTATTCAATCCCCACATCGATTTATGGCGAAAACACAGCGTAAAAGGAAAGTAATCCTGTTGTAGAGTTTCGGTTCGGTTATGTTCTACGTGTATGTGCTTGAGAGCCAAAAGAATGACAGTCTATACATTGGAAGTACCTCTGACTTGCAGAAGCGGCTCAAAGAACATAACCAGAGATTGTCTACTTCGACCAAGCGCTATGCCCCGTGAAAACTGATTTACTACGAAGCAAGTCTCAATCACACGGATGCGATCCGTCGAGAAAAATGGCTAAAAAGCACCCACGGGCGTAGAATGCTCAAACTGAGGATTCGCGAATATATATGGGAAAGAACAAAAAACTGAATAAACCGAAACTTCACAACAGGATGAAGGGTGTCGTCCTCGCGGGAGGGCTCGGCACGCGCCTGCGCCCTCTCACACTCATCACCAACAAACACTTACTGCCGGTTTATAACAAGCCGATGATCCTGTATCCCCTGGAGACACTGAAGCGCTCCGGTATCACTGACATCATGGTGGTGACCGGTCGTGAGCATGCGGGGCACTTTATGAATTTCCTTGGGTCTGGAAAAGAGTACGGCGTGAAAATTTCTTACGCGCTGCAGGATACAAACAATGGAGGCATCGCGGACGCACTGCGGTATGCGGAGGATTTCTCAGATAACGGCCCGATTGCGGTCATCCTCGGCGACAATATTTTTGAACAGAATTTCCGGAGGGACGTTGCTTCTTTCAAACACGGCGCCAAGGTCTTTTTCAAGGAGATGAAAGATCCGACACGCTTCGGCGTGCCGGTTTTTGATACGTCTCGCAAAAAAATAGTAACAATTGAGGAAAAACCAAAACAACCAAAATCGAAATTCGCACAAACGGGTTTCTACATGTACGACCAGAATGTCTTTTCTTTCATCAAGACGCTCGCGCCTTCGGCGCGCGGCGAATTGGAGATTACCGACGTTAACAACATCTATCTCAAAAAGAAGAAACTTTCATATGGCATTATTAAGGGGCTGTGGTCAGACGCGGGTACGTTCGAGTCGCTCCACACGGTGAGCAATGAGATCGCGAAGCGCGTATGACCTCGTATGATTTCTCGAAAGTTCTTACGACTGGAGCGAATGGGATGATCGGGTCGTATGTCGATTTCGGGATGCGCACTGATAGTGCAACTCTCGATATTCTGGACGCGGAGGGAACGATGCGTCTTGTAGAGGAGTATCGGCCGAGCGCGGTCATACATCTCGCGGGGGCGACCGATATGGAAAGGTGTGAGCGTGAGCCTGTGTACGCGTACGAACTTAACGTGCGTGGTACCTACAATGTTGCACGCGCGGCGCGTGCAGTGGATGCGGTGTTTGTGTATGCGTCAACATCACGGGTGTTCAAGGGAGACAAGAAAGCGGCTTACACCGAAGAGGATACACCGGATCCAGTGGGGCGTTATGCAGAGACAAAATATTTCGGAGAACTGGTTACCGCCTCGATCGCGCCGAAATATATCATTGCACGTACAGTGTGGGTTTTCGGCGGCGGCCCCGAGAGGGACAACAAATTCTACGGTAACGTTTTGCGACAACTCGACAAGCCGGAGATCGTGGCTTTGAATGACGTACGTGGCTCTCCGACGTATGGTAAGGATTACGTGCAAGCGATCAAGAAATTACTCATGGAAGGAGAGTATGGAATCTTCCACATCGCGAACGAAGGCATAGCGACACGTTTTGATACCGCTTCCGCGATAGCTACGCAGCTGAAGTCGGACGCAAAAGTGCGTGCCGTTGACCGTAGTTTTTTTCCATTCGGGGCAACACTTCCCACAAACGAATCGATCGTATCAAAGCGAGTCACGCTACGGCCCTGGAGGGAGGCGCTTGCGGAATATATTACGGACGAATGGGAGCCCTACCTGCGATCCGCTACAATCACCTCATGAACTACGTTCATAAGGACACGTGCCGGATCTGCAAAGGCCGCGATCTCACGCGTATCCTCTCTCTCGGCAACCATCCGCCGGTCGATAATTTCACGGATGTCGAGCATCTGAAAAACGAAAAACGCTACCCTCTCAATGTGTATTTTTGCGGCACGTGCAATCTCGTCCAACTTCTCGATGTCGTCTCGGAAGAGGAGCTCTTCCACGGCGAATATGCGTATTTCTCCTCCGCCTCGAAACCGCTCGTCGAGCACTTTCGCTCGTATGCAGATGATCTTGCGCGTGAACAGTTGAAAGACGATGATCTCGTCGTCGATATCGGTTCAAACGATGGCATTCTTTTGCAACACCTCGCCCACAGATATCGCGTACTCGGCATCGAGCCGTCAGCGAACGTGGCGGAGGCCGCCCGAAAGAAAGGGGTCGAGACGCTCGACGGTTTCTTTACCGTTGATATGGCGAAGAAAATGGTTGAAAAATATGGAAAAGCAAAAGTCGTGGCAGCCAACAACGTCTTCGCGCACATCGATGATCTCGACGAAATTGTTCAGGGTGTGAAAGAACTCCTCTCTGAGGATGGCGTATTTGTCTCCGAGTCGCACTACCTCCTCGACCTTATCGAGAGACGCGAATTCGACACTGTCTACCATGAGCATCTCTGCTATTACAGCGTCAAGCCGCTTCAACATCTTTTCAAACGATTTGGTATGGAAGTATTCGACGTAGGGCGCGTTGACGTGCACGGCGGTTCGATTCGTGTGTATGTGCGTCTTGCTTCCGGTAAGCCTCTCAAGAATTCCGTGCGCGTGCTATGCGCGCTTGAAGAGAAGGCGGGGCTCTACACCCTTGAGAGGTTCAGTGGTTTTCAGAAGGATGTCGAGGTCATACGTGACAAGCTTGTGTCGCTCATACGCGGATTCCGCAAAGAGGGGAAAATAGTTACTGCCTATGGCGCGCCAGCCAAAGGCAATACGCTTTTGAATTTCTGCGGTTTTACTCCAGATGATCTCAAGTACGTGACCGATACGACACCCCACAAGATCGGTCTCCTCACTCCCGGGAGCCATATCCCTGTTGTATCGCCCGACATTCTCAAGAGTGAGACGCCGGATTATATCTTGCTTCTCGCATGGAATTACCGCAACTTCATTCTCGAAAAAGAAAAAGAGTTGCGTAGTCGCGGTGCCAAGTTCATTATTCCCATACCCGAGGTTGAAATCGTATGAACGAAGACATCGATATCCAGCCCATTCTCACGTGGCTCAAAGAGCGGCAGGCGTCATATCCGGTCACCGTGGAAGAAGTCGGTATCAATGAGCTACGAGGGTGGCGAGTTGATTCTTCAAGTGGGAACATAACCCATGAATCGGGCAAGTTCTTTTCTATCATCGGCGTAAAGGTGACCGGTGCGGCAGATCGCGAGGTGCCATCGTGGAGCCAGCCAATGTTGAAACAGGAAGAAGTCGGCATTTCGGGAGTTTTGGTGCAGACGAAAGGCGGCATTACGCGCTATCTGTTCTACGCGAAATTCGAGCCGGGAAATATCGATAAAGTGCAGATATCTCCAGCACTCCAAGTTTCCGAAGGAAATCTCTCACAAGCGCACAAAGGGAAGCGGCCACGGCTCGCGGAATATTTCGATGGGACGAAGGGGAGACTCATCGCTTCCGTGGCGGGCGTCGAGGATGGCGGCCGGTTCTACCACAAAGTAAATCGCTCGATACTCGTTGAGGTCGACGAGTCTGAAGAGGTGCCGATAACCGAAGATTATATTTGGCTCACGCTTCCGCAGATAAAAAAGCTTCTTCGTGTCGACAGAGTCGTGAATTCGCTCGCGCGCAACGTATGCGCCCTTTTATGAGAAAGACACGCGTCGGTATACTCGGGTGCGCGAATATCGCGGAAAAATACGCGATCGCGGCTTTTAGGTCGCTTCCCCAAGTCGAGCTCGTCGCGATTGGGAGCCGAAAGAAGGCTAAGGCAGAAGAGTGGGCGGCACGCCACCGCTTGGAGGCAGAAACCTACGATTCGCTCATCGCACGCAAGGATATTGACATCATGTATAGCCCGCTTCCTGTCGGATTACAGGAAGAATGGACGCTAAAAGCGGCCGCGGCAGGGAAGCATGTCGTCTGCGAGAAATCGATTACGTACAGCCTCCAATCGGCGGAGCGTATGGTGGACGCGTTCAAAAAAAACGGTCTCGCGCTCTATGAGAATTTTGTCCCGGAATTTCATCCGCAGCACGCACAGGTGCTTGCCCTCATTAACAAGCAAAAAATCGGCATCCCGCATGTCTGGAACGGAGCATACGGATTCCCGCCGTTTCCGAAGGGTGACATTCGATTTCGAGCAGAACTAAGGGGCGGTGCCTTGAATGACTGCGGCTGCTACACGGTATTTATGGCACGAAAGATCATGCAGCAGGAACCAGTTGCCGTCACCTGCGCGCTTTCAAATGATGAAGCCGAAGTCGACGTCAAGGGCTCGGCGCTCCTTGAATTCGAGAATGGAGAGGCGCTGATGTCGTTCGGCTTCGACCATCTCTACCAGAACACCTATTCCGTCTGGGGCTCGAAGGGGATGGTACGGACGAACCGCGCGTTCGCGGTGCCACCCTCGATGGCGCCGACAGTTGAACTCATTACGAACGATGGAAGGGAGGAGAAGTGCGATATGATTGATGTTCCCGCAGCCAATCAATTCGCATTGAGCTTTGATTTTTTCTGCAAAGCGGTCGCCACAAATGAACGAGGTCAATTCGAAGACATGTACGAACGCATCCTCCACCAGGCCAGTGTTTTGGAGGCTATGCGCGTATCAGCGCGAGAGAGGAGACGCGTCGAGCTTTAGTCTCCAGACTTTCCTTCAAACCATGCGAGCACTTTTTCAAGCTCGTTCTCGACATCGACGCCGCGCTCCTCGGCGAAAATCAGGACGTCCGCAATAAGCGCGCCGATCCGGTGATTGGGATCCTGGTGCGCGTGGTCGTCGCTTTGCCGCGCTCCGCGCTCGACTTCGAGCGCCGCTTTCACGTCATCAAGCTGCTTTTGAATGGAAGTCACGCGCTCGGACTCGCCCCACCCGCTGTTTGGAAATTTGCGACCAGCCGCCGTTTTGAATGCCTTTTGCCACTCACTGACGCTTTTCATAGCTGCAATTCAATCCAACCATACCACATCCAAGATATCCTTTATAGCGGACACAATGTTCCAGGTCCTTTGATTTTTGCTCAAGCTCTGAACTCTGCATCAGTTCTTACAAACACTACGTCGCATTGGTATAACTTGTTATTTCGATTCGCTCCTGCCAACATGTCGAAGACGGAGAAGCCGTGTTCACGCATGGCATATACCACGTCACCGAATTCGGCACCGCTATCGTACTTTCTTGCGATTGAAGTTTCGATAATGACAGCTTCGGCATGTCGTAACGTTTGCGCGGCTCCTTTGATAACTTCGAGCTCTGCGCCCTCAACGTCTATCTTTATGATGTAAGGTTTCTCGAGATCTTTCTCAAGCACTAACCTGTCGAGTGTTTTAACAGGTACCTTCACTATTCCTGTCTGTCTATGAGGGGCGAGCAAGGTAAACGCAGAGGAGTATTCGGAATTCGCATGAGTGTTAAGCCTGATACTTCCTTCTCCCGCTCCGCAAAAGGCCATTTCGAAATCAGCATGCATCGTGCGTGCCAAAGATTCTACGACGTTCCGATTCGCGGGATCAGCCTCAACAAGTAAGTACCGATATTTATCGGAAGGAAATGCTCTGTAGAGTTCGGGGGTTCCGTTTGCGACGCCGATGTCTATGATGCTTCGAACATTCAAGTATTTCGCGAGTCTCTCAAGGCCGCCCTCGAGAGAACGCATCGGTGTGTCAATCCGCTGGATTTTCAAATCAAAAATGGCCAGGAGCTTTTTTGTCAATTTTTTCATATTAAAATCAAGTAGATATATGAATCATGTCACAATTCTCACGATTCGCAGCTGTTTTGAATGCCTTTTGCCATTCGCGCAGGCTTTTCATCGCCACATAGTATGCACGCGCGCGCGGTAGTTGTCATCATCAGGATGATGTGATTAATTGTGCAGACAGTACGATGAAAATACTTCTCCTGGTGAGCAATGCGGATACGAAGGCGGGAAGCGGACGGAACGTTGCGACCATCTCCGCCGTTCTGCGTGATGCCGGGCATGAGGTGACGGTTCTTGCCTACACAAAAGGATTCTGGCGATTTGTCAGGGAGGTGCGCAAACGCGCAAAGACGAATGATATCGTTCAGGCGATTGATATCAATCCGGTCGGACTGCCTGGATATCTCGCAACGCGCTTCACCAAAGCAAAATTCATCATCATCGCGCAAGCGGCATACGCAATTGCGCCGCTCTACAGTCGCAAGGCGGCGCTCTTGTCACGCATCGTGTATCGTGGCGCGGATGCGGTTGTTGCGGGGAGTTCGTTCGTCGCGCAGGAAATACAAAAGAAAGTGCCGGGTTTGGAAGTATCGGTAATCGATCCCGGCATCGATATGTCAAAATTTTCGGATGTGGCAAACACGGGCAAGCACACGGCACGGACAGACCCCTACATCATCGGAGTGGGTGCGGTGAAAGCGCGAAAGGGGTATGACGTCTCATTGCGCGCATTTGCGCTCCTGAAGGCCGATTTTCCGCGCTTGCGGTACGTCATCGTCGGGTCGCAAACCGATGAGCCGCTATATTTCTCCATGCTCACGGAGCTTGCGCGCGAACTCGGCGTCGGGCGTGACGTTGACTTCCTCGCCAACGTTCCAGACGCTGGATTGAACGAGCTGTATGACCGCGCATCCGTCTTCGTCCTTACTTCGGTAAATCTCGGCTTTCATTTCGAGGGCTTCGGAATGGTCTTTTTGGAGGCGGCCGCGCACGGCCTCCCGAGCGTTGGCACGCTCGGCAACGGCATCGCGGATGCGGTGGAGGATGGAACGACGGGCATCCTCGTCCCGCAACATGATCCCGAAGCGACAGCGCGGGCCATCAGGACTATCCTTACGGACACGGCGAAAGCAGAACGCATGAGTATCCGCGCACGAGCGTTTGCCCGCGAACACGATCTCCCGCACCTTACGCGCTGTTATGAGGGCCTCTATCGTGATATCTTCACCTCCTGAAATATGTACATCTATCAAATAGAACGAACACTCATCCACGCGCAAGTTAAACGGTTCGCGAAGCATATCTCGGGCGATGTTTTGGACGTAGGCGGGGGCGAGCGCAACCGGTACAAAGATCTCTTTATCTACAAGACGTTCACCTGTCTGGATATTTCTGCGGGGCCAGAGGTCGACATCGTAGCGTCGGCCGACGCGATTCCCTTGCCGGATGGGAGTAAAGACGCCGTCGTCTCTACACAGATGCTCGAGCACGTCAAATACCCGGAGCGGTGTGTACAGGAAATGTATCGCGTGCTGAAAAAAGGCGGGCACGCGCTCGTCACGGCTCCCCAATGGAACGAGCTCCATTCCGAGCCGCACGACTACTGGCGGTACACGAAGTACGGATTTATCGAGCTGTTCGAACGCAACGGATTCCGCGTCGTCGAGTACGAGCAGCGTGGTGGATTTTTCTCCAATGCCGCGCAGATGACCTTGCGGTATTTTCTGGACCGGCTCCATCTCCACAACCGTCCGGTACTCGGCAGGGTTTTCAGCCGCATATTTCAGGCTATGGGCGCGTTCGCCATTTTTCTTGACCGGCATGATACGAGCGAGGCGAACCGGAAGCACGCGATCGGCTGGTGCTTCTTGTTCCGGAAAGAATAAAACCCCGTTGCCCGCATCCCCGCAAGGGGATAGAATGAGCTTCACTATGAAGAAAGCCTTCATTACGGGTATTACCGGGCAGGATGGCTCATATCTCGCCGACCTGCTACTCGAGAAGGGGTATGAGGTGCACGGACTCGTGCGCCGCACGAGCCGCTATATCATCGGCTCTCACGAGGGTTCACTTGCCACGGAACAGGCGAAAACGGACAATCTCAAGTTGTACTACGGTGACCTGAGCGATTTCAGCTCCATCTCGCGCATCATCTCGCAGGTCAAGCCGGACGAGGTCTACAATCTCGCGGCGATGAGCGACGTGCGAGTGAGCTTCGATATTCCCGAATACACGGGTGACATCTCGGGGCTCGGTGCCGCCCGCGTGATAGAAGCAGTGCGCCAAGGAGGCATCCCGGCGAAGATCTATCAGGCCTCGACTTCCGAGTTATACGGAAAGGTCCTCGAAACCCCGCAGAGCGAAACGACTCCCTTCAATCCGCAATCCCCCTATGCGGTGAGCAAATTGTATGCATACTGGATGGGCAAAAACTATCGCGAGAGTTATGGGATGTTCGTAGTCAATGGCATCCTTTTCAATCACGAGAGCCCGCGCCGTGGACCGAATTTCGTGACGCGCAAGATCACGCGCGGCGTCGCGGACATTGCGCTTGGTCGCCCGCGCAAGATCTACCTCGGCAATCTCGACGCGAAACGCGATTGGGGCTATGCGCCGGAGTACGTCGATGCCATGTGGCGCATGCTCCAGGCAGACAAGCCGGACGACTATGTGCTCGCGACCGGCGAGACGCACACGATCCGCGAGTTCCTCGAAGAAGCGTTCTCGCTCATCGGCAAACACTGGGAAGACCATGTAGAAATAAAGAAGGAGCTCTTCAGACCGGCGGAGGTCGACCTCCTGATCGGTGACTCGTCGAAGGCAAAGCGCGATCTCGGATGGGAAGCGAAAGTGAAATTCAAGGAATTGGTGCGTATCCTCTTCGAAGCGGACCTCGAAATGGCGAAAAACACGGCATTGAATAAAGACGCCTAAAGGTTATCTTGTATGAGGATAGCAGTCCTTCAGGACGACTTTCCTCCCTACCATGAGGGCGGGTCAGGTGTCGTCGCTCATCAGCTCTCGCATGAGTATGTCCGCAGGGGACACGGAGTGCTCGTTATTTCGTCAGTACATTCTCCGGAACATGCCGGGATCTCGAATCTCGACGGAATGCAAATCGCGCGTTTGTATTCGGATTACCACGTACGCTGGCGTGCCTATCGCAGTCTCTATAATCCGAGCGTCGTCGGGAAGATCGATGCACTTTTAAAGGGCTTTCAACCGGATGTGGTACATGTCCACAATGTCCATACCCACCTTTCCTACTACTCGCTCGTTCTCGCCCGAAGATATACGCGCAATGTCTACATGACTGCACATGATGTGATGTCGTTCCATTTTGACAAGCTGCTATCAGCGGATGAAGCCTCGGTGAATTTTTCCGAGGAGAACACGTACGTGGAATCTCACCTGCGCCAGATGCGAGTCCAGGGATTGCGATATAACCCTTTCCGTACAACACTCATCCGATACCTTCTCAATAGTAATGTCCGTCGCGTCATCGCTGTGTCCGAGGCGCTTAAGCGCGGAATGGTGAAAAACGGTATCAATAACGTCGATGTCGTGCATAACGGCATAGAGACCAGTGATTGGAAGGAGCCGTCTGGGACGGCGGCGTTCAAGCAATCGCGCGGTATTGGGGATGCAGCCATTCTTTTCGGAGGTCGTCTTTCAGCGGCAAAAGGCGCGTTTGCAATACTCGATGTGCTCCAGGCGATACGTGAGAAAGTACCGCACGCGCAGGTAGTGGTGATCGGTAAGAAGGATGCCTATGCCGAACCAATGATCGCGTACGCGCGAAAGCGGGGGATTGAAGAAGGATTGGTGTTTACGGGATGGATAACCGGGGACGACATCCGAGCTGCCTACTATGCGGTGACCGTCGTTGCGGTGCCGTCGCTCTATCTCGATCCATTTCCCACGATCAATCTCGAGGCATTTGCGTGTGGGAAACCTGTCGTTGCGACGTGTTTCGGCGGGTCCCGGGAGATCGTGGAGGACGGCGTCTCCGGCTTCATCGTGAATCCGCTCGATACGAGGATTATGGCGGAAAGAATCTCAATGCTCCTGCAGGACAAAGACATGAACACAGCGTTCGGACAGGCGGGATACCGGCGCGTCACGAAGGATTTCTCACTCACAGTCCAAGCAGGAAAATACTTGCAAATATTCACCGACAGTTCTGCGGCATAACGCGCACGCACGTGTAGGGAATTACTCCAAGACCGGCGGCTTGTAGTTCGGATCACCGTGATCACCCGTACCCATGCCTAGATTTTCGTGCACGATCGGTGGATCGCAATCGTCCCATTTTTTCGTGAGGAACGTCACGAGGTTGCAGTCCGTGATGGCATAGAATACATGAGATACGCCCTGTGGAATAAAGAGGCAGTCGCCTTTACCGACGTATAAAAACTCATCTTTGCCGTCATCGGTTTTCGTCACCATGACCCCGTTCCCGTCCGTAATGAGATAGTACTCATCGTATTCGGGGTGGTAGTGGTTACCGCGTATCTTGCCCTTATTCAAGAATTGAAAATTAAATTCGAGAATAGGCTTGTCCGGATAAAACGTGAATATACCACCGCGCCCGTCGCGAACGGTATCTAGATTTGATTGGGGCGCTATTTTTTTAATTTTCATGCGTATGTTCCGCGCACGCCATGTCATTTTATCACTACCGCAATGATCGTGCCAATCATGTTAATCACATTCGAGATGATTGTGGCAAGAATGGCGCCCATAATCCCGAATATCGGTATGAGTACGATAAACAGTATTAGCTGTGTCACTGATCGAACCGTGGTCAGCACATACTGTGCCTTTGTACGTTTTTGGGCGGTCAGCAGTGTGGCTGGCATTGTTTGCGCCCCGGTAATAAGGGAGAGCGCCAAGATTTGAGAGAAAAAGATACTTTCCGTATAAGACGGGAATAGCGTATGGAAGAGAAGGGGGGCGATCGCAATGTAGACAAGCGATACGATTGCAAGTAACGAAGTGTAGAGAAAAAACTTATACCAAAAATGCCGTGGAGGGCGGTGCGTCTCTATAGAAGCGTGCGCGGCAAACTTCGGGAGCATGATACTGCTCATGCCTTTCAGCGGTCCCTTGACCTGTTCAGGAATGGCAATAGCGAACGCATACACAGCGAGTTGCGCGGGGCCAAGGAATTTCCAGAGCAGTATTTTGTCGATGTTTCCTGATATCACTCCCAAAATCTGCATCGCCGTCAGATGTTTGCCGTAGGTGTGTGTTTCTTTTAATACGGCCACTCCCGCTTCGTCTTTGGGGATAGTACGCGCCATGTGGAGGTACAGAAATCCTCGAACCAAAGTGAGCGGTACGAAGTATGCAAGAAGAATAAGAATGATGTTGTGTGTGAGGAAAATGGTGCCGATGAGAATGCCGGTACTTACCGTTTGCGTGAGAAAGTAGTAAGCGGTTTGCAGGTCGAAACGGCGCTTACCGAGCAGGTAGGAAAGGTGGCCGGTTGCGGTATCAAAGACAGGAAGCGTGGCGGCGATAACGAGAAGCGCGAGCGAGAGTTCTAGATTCTCGTTTAAAAAGTAATAGCCGCTGCCGGCAAGCGCCACGATACTTCCAAGAAGAGAATGCATAACGCGCGAGCGCGTGACGGAATGGATAAGTCCCTCGTGTCCTTGTGCCACCGCACGAACAAGCGCAGTGTTCATTCCCGGAAGCGTGAAGATGGCGAACACCCCGGCAATAGAAAGAAGATATTTATAGGTGCCGTAGGTTTCGGGCGGGACGAGGTTTGCAAAGGCGACGGCAAGCGCGAGAGCGGACAGAGAGGAAACGGCCTGTCCGAGCGTAAGCCAAAAGCCACCGTGAGCGAGGTAGAGCATGTCAGTTTTTGTGTATTGTTCGCTCCAACGCAAAAAGCGGTAAAGTCGGCTACGGACACTCTCGTAATTCATGGTGTCATCCTATACCCCATGAGATAAAAACTCCATTCATCACTCAACGCTCACTTGTTGCAAATATTAAACTCTGCCCGTACATATCTGCGTTTTCTATCTCACGGGTATAGGCACATCACGAACGGAACAGGCTGTCTAATGGAAATAATCGGCGGACTGTCAAGTGTTTTCAGAGTAACACACATTGTATTCGCTGCCACGAATCGCAAGACATCCAAAACGACAGATCAAAAAAATCTTGGGCAGACGCTAAGAAGAAAGGCCCCTTGAATGGACCGACGAGGTAGTACAGATAAATCATGGCATCGCCATCGTCCGAGGAACTCGTGCTCGCAACACGAGTTATACCCAGGTTATTCACAAATTCCCCTGAAATCACGGTTTCCTGGAGAAAATGGAGAGGAGTACTATGCACGTTATTAATCACCTCACAAAATTTACGTATGGGGAAGTTGTCACAAAGTATCGTTCGAACAATTCTGCTCGTGATTTTATTATTGGGTTTTGTAACTTTTGTGAGCATACAGCACTCCTTTGCCGTGGAGTCGGGTCTCCTGGATTCGGAGATTCTCGGAGCATCAGCTCTCGGTGGAGATATTCAGTCGGTTAGCAGCAAACTCGAAGGTAAATCAGCGCGTGAGGGGGCAAATATCAAGGCAGCGGAAATCGCTCGGCAAGGCATTACGGGTTCATTCACGAGCGGCGATGTTAGAATGGATATCGAGAGTGTTGAGAAAATAGAAGGCGGTGTGCAAGTATTTGCCCGTGCATGGAGGAACGGGGAACCCATCGGATTTGGCGCCGATGGAACGGTAGAAGTCGAGCGTTTCCTTATCTACAACCCACCGATACTCGTTCCGGACGAAAGTGGTCCCATCGTTCGCAGTTATAAAGATGAAAATGGTGAGACGAAAGAAGTAAAGTACCGAGAAGATATTCGAGCGGCGCTCATCGAGACTTTGGCGCATACGATGAAAGTAGCGGGGCAAGATGGATCAAGGATTATAAAAGGAAAACGGGGGAATACGACAAGCACATTTTATTCATCAACAAGTGACGCCACTATTGCAGTTGATGGTACAGGTAGTTGGTCTGCAGCTCGAGACGCAACAAGCGGAACGGTGTACAGCAGTGACACATCCAACAATGTAGTTCATGCCTCACAAGGGGGTTCAAGCGAGTTTTATGTACGACGCTTCGTTGTCTTCTTCGACACTTCACCAATAGGAACCGATTCAATATCTGCTGCGACATATTCATTATTCACGTCGGACACACATGAAAGTGCTGATTCCGACACGATTCATGTCGTTAATGCATCGGCTTTGAGCGATCCACCTGTCTCTGCGGATTTTAATGACTTCGGTGCAACGTCGGGCGGCTCGAAAACAATCGCGACCTTCTCCAATACGGTCGGAGTCGAAAACGATATTACTCTCAATGCAACCGGTATAGGCTTCATAAACAAAACTGGTACTACGACGATCGGACTTCGAAGTCAGAGAGATATGGACAATGCCTCTCCGACAGGCTGGAACCGAGTCAAACTGTATATGGCGGACCAAACAGGCACTACCAATGACCCGAAACTTGTCGTAGTGCACTCAATGGCAGGAACAGCACCGACCAGCCTTCTTACCAACGGACAAACTAATCCTTCCGACCTTTCTGGCACCACACCGGAGTTTTCGGCAGTTTACAATGACCCAGATTCAAGTGATGTCGCAATGAGTTATCGGATTCAAGTCGCAACTTCTTCAGCGTTTACGAGTGCCTATTGGGATAGCGGAAAGGTGACGCTTGCGAGTTCGACGCCACAGGGGACTCGTATTGCCGATGTGACATACGGCGGTACGGCACTTGCTTCAAGCACTACATACTACTGGCGTATCAAATTCTGGGATTCCGCAGATGTAGAGGGAGCCTGGAGCACCGAGACCGCAACGTTCTCGCTTGCCGCCGCTGCTCCAACGAAAGTACGAAAATCGGTAAACGAGTCACTCGCGAATTCAACACTATTGCAATCAGACGATCAGTTGCGAATTGCTTTGACCGCAAACACAACGTACATAGTTGACGGCATCGTTTTCGCATCTTCGACAAGCGGGACTCCTGATCTGACGATAGGATTTTCCTCCCCATCGGGGGCCACTCTCACCATCGGATACACCAATGCCGCAGATCAAGAGGTGTTGACAGCAAATGCCACAAGTTCACGAATCGCATTGACAGCCAACACACCACGATCAGTACACTTCAAGGGAACCATTAAAACATCAGGCTCTTCTGGGGGCGATCTCATCCTACAATGGGCGCAGGCGACGGCGAATGCCGCGGCGACCACAGTCATGCAGGGCAGCTATATAAGAGTTGATGCAATCTAAGTGGACCATTCGATTCGAAACGACCCAATGCGCGTGTAGGGGAATTGTCGGAAGGCTCCGATGATGCGTCTCATATATGGTTCCAATATAACAGGAAAGCTTTGGTATTGTGAGTAACAGAGATGGGATATTTCCTCTTAGGACAAGGCATTTAAGCCGGATTTTTGCCACTGCCATGCTGTGCGAAGCATATCCGTTAGTGTGTAGTGCGGTTCCCATTTTAGAATGTCTCGCGCTTTCTGTGTGTCCGCGACGAGGCATGCTGGGTCGCCAGCGCGTCGGTCTGCATATTTGAACGGCACACTGACACTGTTTACCTTTTGAAATTCATCAAGCATTGTCTTTACCGAGTATCCGGAACCCGAACCGATATTGAATACCTCAAAATAGTTTTCCGCTTGAGTATCGACATGTGCGAGCGCTGCCACATGCGCCTGCGCCACATCCATGACATGAACGTAATCGCGTATACACGTACCGTCGGGGGTCGGGTAATCATCGCCGAAGATGACGAGTTCCTTCCGCAATCCCGCTGCAGCCTCGCACATGGCGGGGACAAGGTGGAAGACCGGCATACGATACTGCTCGCCAAGCAATCCGCTGGGGTGACCTCCGGCGGGATTGAAATAACGCAGGGCTACCGCTTTCCCGCCATGCGTAGATACATAATCCCGGAGCATTGATTCTCCTTTCTGTTTCGTTACTGCATACGGCGACGGAGGGAGCGCAAGCGGTTCATCCTCGCGTAACGGCATTTTTCCGGAGTTGCCATATACGGCGGCGGATGAGGAAAAGACGAGCGGAATACTTTTCCCATCTTGCGTCGCGAAATGCAATACCGTCGCAAGCGTACCGATATTGTTTGCGTAGTACTTATCGGGCGCTGCGACCGACTCGGGAATCGAGACGTATGCTGCGAAATGAATAATTCCAGCAAATTGGTGGCGGGCAAAAACCGACCCCATCTCGTCTCTATTGGAGACATCTGCGTTGACCCATTCGACGTTGCCAGGCGAGATCTTCCGAATCCGTTCGAGGGTATCGGGGAACGAGTTGGCGCAATTATCAACGATGACGACATCGTACCCGGCGTCGAGAAGCAGAGTGGCTGTGTGCGAGCCGACATACCCCATGCCTCCGGTGATCAGTATGCTTTTGTTGTTTCGTTGCATGGCAGGGGCCGTCTCATTCACGTACAAAGTAGCTTATCAGAATTAGCCGATAATGCCTTAACCTGCTAGAGTACCTCCCATGAAAAAAGAGCGCGTCGTCGCTGTCTCTGGTGGGTTTGATCCACTCCACATCGGGCACGTGCGCATGTTCAAGGCAGCACGGAAACTCGGTGACAAGTTGGTCGTTATTCTTAATAATGACAACTGGCTGAAAGGCAAAAAGAAGTACGCTTTTATGCCGAAAGACGATCGGAAGCCCGACGGCGACCCGGTACCGGAAGTCGCCGCGTGCGAAGAGCTTGGTATCAAAGTCGTGTACAACGTCGGAAAGGGCGGCAAAGTGCAATCCTCGTCGTGGATGGTTAGTAACGCAGTACAAGTGGTCTCTCGCAAGAAAACGCGTTGATGCATGCGGATTCCTGGGTCTGAGGCAGGCTACGGCTTTTTCCAGAAGCGCCGGGCATGCTCAAGGAGATACGCGCCGCCGACAGCAGCGAGTGCGAGAATAATAGGATCGACCGGGAGCCGGTAGCGGGGATTCGTGCCGAATGCCGCGATGGCGCTGGTGAGTGCGAAGTATGCGACAAGGAGGATGATGAGAATCGCAAGCTGTGAACGCCGCGTCAGAAGATATACAAAAGCGCCGACGAACGCGGCGATGGTTATCGCTACCCACACGAGCCGCGCCGGAATGAGAAGCCACAGGAAGTTGGCCGGCTCGTACCCCGTCATCACAAGAAGCGTATAAAGCCCATCGTTCGTAAAGAAAGTGAAGAGCGACTTGACTGCGACGAATGCGGTAGCAATCGGGTACATGAATATAACGTCGAGCGCTTTTGCAATGTATTCGTCACCATTTTTGAGTGTAATGACGTTACTGGTGCGTTCTGTATAGGTTGAGAACGTCGTAAACTCGAGAGCGAACTCACTCCCGCGCGCGACGGAGAGCACGGCGGGAGCGAAGTTGGTATACAACACGTACGCTTTCTGCGAACTCAATCCCGGCGCGCCAAATTCGCTGTAGTTTCGCGCTATCCACGGCGTAAGGATCACGGCAATGATAGCGAGATACGCGATTCCCTGCGCGGCACGATGTTTCCAATCCTCTCTCCCGAATCGCCACAGAATAAAGGGAACGAGGAGGAGTGGAACAAATTGCGCCGTCGGCCTGACGAGTATGGCAAGCCCGAGTACAACGGCGCCGATCGCAAGCAGAGTCCAGTCTCGTCTCTCAAAATAACGGAATGTGAGGAGTGTCCATGCAAAAAAGAGGACGAGAAAGAGCGTATCGGTGTAGAACTGAAAAGAGAGGAGTGCGAGCGTCGGATCGAGTGCCAAGATTATTCCTGTAGCGATGCCGATACGGAGCGAATTCGTAATTCGCCGCGTGATGTGGAGTCCCAGGACCGGTATAAGAGTGGAGAGGAGGAGTTGTACGATTGCCGCTCCGGCAATTCCGACGGTTCCGATGAGGCCGGCGAGAAAATAAATGTAGCCGGGCGTACGGAGAGCATTGGGTACAAAGGGCGATGTAGTCGCCATAGAAAACCCGTTGCCCGCGAGGAGATTGGTAGCGATTTCAAAGTAGCCATCGTCGGCACGGACGGTATCAAGGACGCTACCATTGTTCGCATCTAAAACGGCGAGGAAGACGATCGTATGTACAGAGAGCGCGAGCAGTGCAACAATGATTTCCCATCGGTACGTGTAGACGGAGGTCATGACGACGCGATAGGGGTGCGGTCGCGAAATACGAAATACCGGTAGCCGAAGTAGCCTGTGACCGCGATCGTGGCGGTTGCGAACATTTGCGCGAATAAGTACCACACACCCGCGTGCTCCACTAGAAAATAAACGAGCGCCGTATTGAGAAGCAGATTTGAAAGAATAACGACGAGATAACGCGCGAATTGCGTGTGCACATCGTGCAAGGGTTTGTCGCGAAAGGTCCAGAATTTTTGCATCGTGAAAGAAACGGCGATCGATACTACGAACGCGAGAATCGACGCATATAAATAGTACATATGGCCAAAATGCACGAGGAGGAAAAACACAGTCAAGTTAGTTGCCGCCGCCGTGCCACCCGAGATGAGATAGCGTACGAGCCTAAAGAGTCGGGCTCCTAACAGTGCTTCGGCGGATTCATGGAGCGCGCCTAGCCATGTCATGGCGAATAGTATACTCCTTAATACTTCGCGGGGTATACTCCTTCGTACTGATATGTTGACGTGGGCACTGAATGGGTTGCGGCATAGACGGTGGGAGGACGCGGCCGTCGCGCTATTTGGAGCAAGTTTTTTCATCGGCGTGTGGTATGCGCTCCCAATGGTCAATACGATCACCGACACATGGGCGTTTGGAGGCGGGGTATTGCGCGCAATGCAGGCACATACCCTTCTGCCTGGGGTTGGTGTCGATTATGGGACGCTTTCGTTCTATCAGAATTATCTGGCGATGGCCGTGGCGCTCGGCTTCGGCTACATGCTGTCAGGTTTTGATCTTGAGGCGTTGAAGACGGTGCTTATCCTTAATCCCTCATACAGCCTCCTCGTACCGCGTATCACATCCGCCCTCACCGCTGTCGTTTTTCTCGTCATAGTGTATCGGTTTCTGAAGGTCCACGTGGAGTCCGCCCCGTGGCGCCTCGCGCTCCTCATGCTTACGTTCGGTAATGTTCTCGCTGTTATCTTGACGCGCTCGGGAAAGATGTGGATGCTTTCGACCGCACTCGGTGTCATCTCTTTCATCTATCTCTATCGGGCGATTACCGAAGAGGTAAAAACAGGACCGGGTCGCTTATCGGTAACATCCATTCTCACGGCATTTCTCGCAACCGCCAACTTTCCCTTTGCGGCCGTTTTTCTCGTCAATATTCCTATTCTTTTGTACGTTCTGCCACGGACGCACCAGTCTATACTGCGCCTCTTATACGCGATTGCCGCAGGGGCAATAGCATTTCTCGCCGTGTTTCTGCTCAACGCGGAAAATATAATCGGGCAGGTTTCGGGTTTTGTCTTGCAGTTCTTCGATCCCCTTGCTCCAGGCGTAGCTTCCGGATTGAGTGCGCTTACGCCGTTTGAGTCATTTATGGTCAACGCACGTCAGGGTGTCGAAGCCTTCCCACTGCTTCTTCTCGCGCTCATTCCGGCGTTTGCGTACGGTATACGGGACAAAACGCTCGCATACCTCGCGCTTATCTACGGCGCGGTCTACATCGTCGCTGTCGCGGTCGTTTTTAGGACTGACCACGGGCTCGCCTTGAATGTCAGACACATCTTTCCCCTCTGCTTTTTTCTGCTGTTCCTTATCGCCGCGTGGAGACCCCCCTCCCGCTCCATAGCGGTTTCTTTTTTCATTGTCGGCGCCTCTATATATGTATACAGTGTCGTACTTCTCTCAATCCCAACGACGTACAACGCGGCGGCTGATTTTATCGAGAGTCGTTATACTGACACGGCGATTCGCATTGACGAACACATCTGGGAGCTGACACTACCGATGAACAAAGCCTCATACGGACTCTTCGCGTCGTCGTCCTGTGGATCGACATGCCAGCACGTGCAAGAACTTCCGCGCGACATCGCCTTTCGACCACTCGTCGTGACAAACGAGACGGATCCCGCTACTCTCGCAACACTCCCGCCACCCGATCTCGTAGTTGTGGAACGCGCGATCGCGGGGTGTGCCCCGCTCGCGCGTTTTGGCAACAACGTGCCGGACGACGAAGTGTTCGATATCGACATCA
Source organism: Candidatus Parcubacteria bacterium (assembly GCA_003599295.1). Classification (GTDB taxonomy): domain Bacteria; phylum Patescibacteriota; class Minisyncoccia; order Phycocordibacterales; family UBA2100; genus UBA10103. Next base: position 42,969 of record QZJK01000009.1, read on the forward strand.
ATCTCGGGCGCATGCTTCTACCGTCCTTCTATACACTCCGTCAACTGGGAAAAAATATCTACATCTACGACGCGAAAGAGTGCCCCGGATCGTAATGTATGCATCTCCTCGCTAACCTGATCGACCAGTATCTGTACCTCCTCGTACACCTCAAAGGCATGCTCACGCATCGTTTCGCGGGGAAGCACTACGGACAATGGGCGGAAGACGTAATTATCGATTCGCTGACAGCAGGGAAACGTGCGGGAGTCTATGTTGATGTGGGTGCGTACCACCCATTCCACTACTCGAATACCTATCTGCTCTATCGGCGCGGATGGCACGGGATCAATATTGACCCTAATCCGAGCGCTATCATGCTTTTCAACTGGCACCGGAAACGGGACATCAATCTCAATCTGGGCGTCAGTGACATCCCGGGCGAAAAAAAGTATTACCTGTTCAACCACCAGGCATACAATAGCTTTTCGTCTTCCGCTCGGGACAGTGCCTTGAAAAACCGGCATGTCCGGCAGATCGGAGAGCGCATGATCCCGTGCCTGCCGCTCTCCGACATCGTGACACGGCATCTTCCGGACGCCGAGATCGATGTCCTCAACGTCGATGTCGAGGGTATGGGTATGGCTGTCCTCAAGACCGTCGATTGGGTTCGGATGCGGCCGTTCGTCATCTGTGTCGAGGATGATGATTTTGATGCATCGGAAGAGGGGCATGGAAGCGAAATATACGCGTATCTTACCGAGCGATCATACCGATTGCATGCGCATGTCGGCGCTTCGTGCATCTATTGTTCTGCCTCCGCACTCAAGTATGAAGAGTCCTAACAACGTGATAAGCTCGCAGGGCCATGAGTAGAAAACAAGGAAACTCTGAACAAAAGGAGCGGTGGGTCGCGGTCTCGGGCGGTTTCGATCCACTGCACATCGGGCACGTGCGGATGTTTAAAGAGGCAAGGAGACTTGGCGACAAACTCGTCGTCATTGTTAACAACGACAACTGGCTCCGAGCGAAGAAGGGTTTTTCTTTTATGCCTCAAAAAGAGCGCGTGGAACTCATCGGAAGCTTTCCCTTTGTCGATAAGGTTGTCCTCACGGATCACAAAAAAGATGACTCCGACAGGAGTGTGTGCCGCACACTTCGGAAAATCCGGCCACACATTTTTGCGAACGGGGGAGATCGATTAAAGAGCAATGTGCCGGAAGTTGCGCTCTGTAAGAAACTCGGCATCAAGATGGCCTTTAATGTCGGGGAGGGTGGGAAGGTGCAGTCGTCTTCGTGGATGATAGAAGCGGCGCGGCGCCCGGCTTCGCGAAGTGTTCGCCCGTGGGGCGAATACTATGGTTGGGACAGCGGGAGGGGATGGAATTTGAAAACCATTTATATAAAACCGAACAAGCGATTAAGCCTTCAATATCATCATCACCGAGAGGAGTGGTGGCTTCTTGTAGCGGGGGATGCGCTTGCGACGTTCGGCGAAGGAAAGAAATCCGTCGTTATTCCTTTGAAAAAAGGAGAGGTGCTTCGTGTTGGTAAAAAGCAGATCCATCGCCTTTCTTCGAGAAAAGGCGGGGTTGTTGTCGAGGTTGCCTACGGCAAATTCAATGAGAATGACATCGTGCGGCTACAAGATGACCACGGACGGGTGAAGCGCTAAAAGCTCTTTAGACATGCTACAATCGCCGCTATGACACTTGAGAAGGCTTTGCGGTGGGTAGCGCTCGGGGGCGTATTTGCTCTTCCGTTCGTAGTATTCATCGTCGCGGAGTCGCTCTATTTTCCCTTTATCACTGGGAAGAACTTCGCATTCCGCATCATCGTCGAGGTGATGACGGGTGCGTGGCTCGCACTTGCGGTCATGAACCCGGCATACCGCCCGCGTCGCTCGTGGCTCTTGGCGGCGTTCGCGCTCTTTCTTGTCATCATTGCCGCCGCGGACCTATTCGGGGTTAATCCCTTCAAAAGTTTCTGGAGCAACTATGAGCGCATGGACGGGTGGGTGACCTTAGCGCACCTCTTTGCATATTTCGTCGTCGCTTCGACAATGCTTTCGGAGAAACTCTGGCGCGCGCTCCTTCAAACATCACTCGCCGTTTCTGCAGTGGTCGGTCTCTATGCACTACTTCAACTCTTCGGCATTGCGAGCTTGAATCCGGGATTTTCCTCCACCGCGCGTCTCGACGCAACATTCGGGAACCCCATCTACTTGGCGGCCTACATGCTCTTCCACGTCTTTTTTGCGGCGTTCCTTCTTGCGGGTGTATGGCGGCGGGAGAGGTCTCGGTCACTTTCGCCGCTCGTCTATTTTTACATAGGGGTGCTCATTCTGGATACTCTCATACTTTTCTTAACAAGTACCCGCGGCGCGATACTAGGCCTTCTCGGCGGCGCGATACTAGCGGCGTTGCTTTACGTCTTTTCGTTCGATGCGTCTCTAAAGACACGTCGGATCGTCGTGGGCGCAGTCATTCTTGTGATGCTTTTTGGGGTCATCGTACGATTCTCGCGCGAGACGACGTGGGTGGAGAGCATATCGTTCCTTCAGCGTCTTGCCAGTATTTCCCTTGAAGACTCAACTACCAAGGCGCGCATTATGAACTGGGGCATGGCTTGGGAGGGTGTCAAAGAACGGCCGATTTTGGGATGGGGGCAGGAGAACTACGCCATAGTGTTCAGTAAATACTACAACCCGAATATGTACGGTCAGGAGCAGTGGTTCGACCGCGTGCACAACGTCATATTCGACTGGCTCGTAGCGGGAGGCTTGCTTGGACTTGCGGCATACCTTTCCATCTTCGCCATTGCGCTGCGATACCTCTGGAGAAAGGGAGAAGAAACAGCGGCCGCGTTCACGCCCGCCGAGAAGTGCCTGTTAACGGGTCTTCTTGTCGCGTATTTCTTTCATAATCTCTTCGTGTTCGATAACGTCATGAGTTATATAACGTTTACTACCGTATTAGCACTTATTGCTTCCCGCTTCGGCACAGCGACGAATGCGAAGAGGCTCTTCGCCAACGTGGTGGTACCCGCTCGAACCTTTCCAGGCGTTGCATTTGCCGCTGTAGTTCTTGTCTGGGGAGTAGCCTGGTTCGTGAACGCGAACGCACTTTCGGCAAACCGCGCGCTTCTCCAGAGCCTCGCCCCGCATCCGGAAGGTATCTTGAAGAACCTCGAATCTTTCGAGAAAGCGATTCTCTATAACTCGTACGGCACACAAGAAGCACGGGAGCAGCTTCTTCAGGCGGCGGTCCAGGTCTCTCAGATAGAACAAGTAGACATCGAAACAAAGCGGAAGTTCCTTGAGACCGCGGCACAGCAAATGACGTTGCAAAGCAAAGTTTCGCCGCTTGACCCGCGTTTTCCTTTTTTCTTGAGTTTTCTCCTCAACTCATACGGCGTGTATGACGCAGCCGCTACTGTTCTTGAACAAGCGCACGCTCTCTCTCCGGCCAAACAAACCATTCTTTTCGAAATGGCGGCAAATGCCTTCGCGCGAGGCGACAACGACCGAGGCCTCGAGTTATACAAGCAGGCATTCGAACTTGCTCCAGCATATGTGGAAGCACGCATCCTCTATGCATCCGCCGCGATACAAATGGGGCGGGACGCTCTCGCCGATGAACTCATCCTCCCGATTATCGCTACCGATCGTATATTGGATGCCCGCATCACCTCTTCCTATATTTCCCGCAATCGCTACGACAAACTAATCTCGATACTCGAAGCCCATATCGAAGCTCGTCCGGAACACACGCAGGCGCGCTTCACGCTTGCAGCCGCATATCATGCGGCGGGTAACTCTGCAAAAGCGATAGCAGTGCTCCAGGAAGCAATCCGGGTGGACCCCTCGATAGAGGTGGAAGCGAACGCACTTATTCAGGACATCAGGAACGGAACTTCGCAGTAGGTTTCTTGCCCGGTTAGCATAATTTGGCATAGGTTCTGCCGCCTTATCTTGAGAGTGCTCATGAATAACCAGGAGTGTGACATTTTTTGAGCTGGCGCTCGTTGAATCATCGCCAAGGCAATGCCAAATTTTTCTACCGGGCTTGCCCGTTTTCCGGTGGGTGATAGAATTGTGTTGTGAGTGCCACTAATGTGTGGCTCTCCAGAGAAAGTCGCGTAGATCCCGCCCACGGCGGGGTTTACGTTTTGTAGAGGGGTGCTATCGTTTGTTAAGAGGCGCATAAAGCGGAGGGCGGCGGCACTCACATAGACTTTCTACTTTGGAGCTCGCACCCGTCCTCCGCTTTCTGCGTCTTTTCGTTTACGAAAAAGGACGGGTGCACAAGCACAAACCCCCACGGCGGAAGGCAGTGAGTGAGCATAGCGAGCGAACGTTGGAAACCGAGGGGTTTCCAAGATGGGGTGTGGGGGTTTGTGCCCGTGGTGGAAAGATGGAAAACCGAGAGGTTTTCCAGACGGGGGTCGGGGGCTTGTGGAAACACCTGCTCCTCCGCTTTGTGCATCTTTTTGGTTTTGATAATTCCGAAAAGGTTATTTTGAAAATTGAAAATTGTAAGATTCGAAAATTAAAAAAGTTATCCACACATGCAAAGTGAAAATGTATTATTCACACGCATCAATGCAATAATGAAATAGAAAACGCATCTTCGCGAACTAAACGCAAGTGCGGGTCGAAGTTAACACTCTCAATACACAACAAACGTATGGCAAAGAAAAAGAAGAAGGGTGGCAAGAAGAAGCGCCGCTAAGGTAAGTCTCTCGAGTACTCGAGACACAGAACGCCGCACATCGTGCGGCGTTCTCTTCGTGGAATGAAGCCGTGTTTGCCCCCACACCTTTCCTCCCCTTGTTTTGCGAGGAGATACTCAATTAAGCGGTTAAATATCGAGTTCACATTCCATATTGGAAAACGTACGGCCGATGAACGGCAAAACAGGAGCGAGAGGAGGAAAGGTGTGGGGGTTTGTGATAGGATGCGCCACGATGGCATTTTGGAAGCGATTGCTGGGGGACGAGAATACAGCGGCACTTCGAGCGGCGGAGCCTATCGTCGCGCAGGTAAATGCGTTCGAGCTCGGCATGCAAGCGTTGTCCGATGCCGACCTCAAGGCAAAAACTGGAGAATTCCGCTCGCGGCTCCGGGCCGGAGAATCCCTGGAGGATCTTGCTCCGGAAGCATTCGCGGCGGTGCGCGAGGCGTCGCGCCGAACCCTCGGCCAGCGGCATTTTGACGTCCAGCTTATCGGAGGAAAGATACTCCACAACGGGGACATCGCTGAAATGAGGACGGGCGAAGGCAAGACGCTTGTCGCGACGCTTCCCGCATATCTGAACGCGCTCGAAGGAAAAGGTGTGCATGTTGTCACGGTGAACGACTACCTTTCACGGCGCGACGCTGTCTGGATGGGACAAGTCTATTATGCGCTCGGCATGTCAGTCGGCGTGTTGAATCATGAGGCCTCGTATATATATGATCCGACCGCGGCAACGGACGATAAAGAACGGGACGAAATGGGGGCGTTCAAAGTCATGCATGATTTTCTTCGTCCCTCGACGCGGCGCGAAAGCTACGCTGCCGACATCACGTACGGCACGAATAACGAATTCGGATTTGACTACCTCCGCGACAATCTCGAGTACGAACCGCAAGATTTGCGCCAGCGCGGGTATCAATACGCGATAGTGGACGAGATCGACTCTATATTAATAGACGAGGCGCGCACACCGCTCATCATCTCTGCCCCCGTTTCAGACGCCGAGAATCTCTATGAACGGTTTACCTCGATCGCGCGCGGTTTGGAAAAGGAGGAAGATTACACCGTCGACGAAAAACATAAACAGCTCCAGTTAACCGATAGCGGCATCGAGAAAGCCGAGAAAGCCTTGGGCATTGAGAACATATACACCGATGCCGGCATCAAGTATGTGCACCATCTGGAGACGGCCGTTCGCGCAAAAGCCCTTTTTCACAAAGATAAAGAGTATGTAGTGCGGGATGGAAAGGTCGTTATCGTCGACGAATTCACAGGGCGCCTTCAGCCCGGGAGACGCTGGAGCGACGGACTTCACCAGGCCATTGAGGCGAAAGAAGGGGTTTCCGTCCAGCAAGAATCGAGAACGTTCGCTTCCATTACCTTCCAGAACTACTTCAGGCTCTATAAGAAGCTCTCCGGCATGACGGGTACCGCGCTCACGAGTTCGGAGGAGTTTTTCAAGGTCTACGGGCTCAATACTGTAGCAGTGCCCACCAACAAGCCCTCGCATCGAGCAGACCTCAACGATCTTATCTTCCAGACGGAAGAAGGGAAGTTGCGCGCAATGGCGCGCACCGTGAAGCAGCTCAACGAGAAGGGTCAGCCGGTCCTCGTCGGTACGGTATCGGTCGAGAAGAACGAGATACTCTCGGCGCACTTCAAGCAAGAGGGCATTCCTCATGAAATACTGAATGCGAAAAATCACGAGCGGGAGGGGGAAATAATCGCGCAAGCAGGGCGGAAAGGCGCGGTCACTATTGCGACAAACATGGCCGGCCGCGGTGTCGACATCAAGCTTGGCGGGAATCCGGGGAGCGATGCGGCATACGAAGAAGTGAAAGAGCTGGGAGGTCTCTTTGTACTCGGCACCGAGCGCCATGAGGCGCGACGAATCGATAATCAGCTGCGCGGACGCGCTGGTCGCCAAGGGGATCCGGGAGAGACTCAATTTTTCGTTTCTCTGGAAGATTCGCTGATGCGAATATTCGCCTCCGATACCATCAAGCGGGTCATGGGAACGTTCAAGATCCCGGAGGATGAACCCATCTACAACTCGATGATAACGCGCTCACTTGAGAAGGCGCAGACGCGGATAGAGGAGTTGAACTTTGATGCCCGGAAACACGTGCTCTCCTACGACGACGTCCTTAATGTGCAGCGCCAAAGCATCTATGGCCGCCGACATGCACTATTGACCGGGGGGTCCGAAGCCGTCGATGCAGAACTCGCTCAAATAGTAGAGCAGGATCCGTCGCTTGCCAGTGCCGTCTCAGCAAAGAAAGAAGAGCTTGGGGAAGCTTTCTATCCGGCCCTTCGCCGCTTTTTGCTTCGCAGCATCGACTTCCTCTGGGTGGAGCACCTTGAACAGATGGAGTATCTCCGCTCTTCAGTGAGCCTTCGTGCGTACGGGCAGCGCGACCCTTTGGTTGAATACAAGAAAGAAGGACTACGACTCTTCAAGGATATGGAAACATCATATGTTGTGCGTATTTCACAAGCGCTTCCGAGCCTGGCGTCGGCGAAAGAAGCTCCCGCGGGAGAAACCCGCACCATACAACGGGCCGTGCACTCTATTACGGGGGCGACGAAAGCCCCCATCCGGAAAGCATATGAGCGCAACGAGCGCGTCACCATCACGAACGGAAAGGAGCAAAAAGAAATGAAATATAAGAAAGCGGAGCCGCTTCTCGCGGCAGGGTGGAGGATAGTCGGATAGAATAAATTCGAAACACTAAACCCTAAATTCTAAACAAATCCCAATGAATCAAAACCCAAATAACAAAACATACAACCTAGAGGAGCGGGCTTTACAATTCGCGCAGAGAGTCAACAATTATGTGAGGGATCTGCCAAAGGACCTACCAAATATTGAGAATGGCAAACAGCTTGTGCGTTCTGCCGGTTCAGTAGGCGCGAACTATATAGAGGCTAATGAATCGTTAAGTAAAAAGGATTTTGTGATGCGCACGAAGATTTCCAAGAAAGAGGCGAAGGAGAGTCGATACTGGTTAATTTTGACCCAGCCTAGGGCAGCAAGCCAAAGAGAGAAAGAAATTTTAGTGCAGGAAGCGACCGAGCTGATGAAGATACTCGGTTCAATACTAGAGAAGTCGAAGTAGTGTTTGTTAATCTGGAGTTTAGAATTTGTCGTTTGTTTAGAATTTCGATATTAGGATTTAGTATTTTTAGCAGTATCTGTGCTTTGGGCTTTTGATGAGTTAGTGATATCTTATCATTGATGTCGTACGTACCGACCATCGGCCTGGAGATACATGCCGAGCTGAAGACCAGAACGAAGATGTTCTGCAACTCCAAGAATGACGCTAATGAAGAGCGCCCGAATGTGAACGTATGCCCCGTATGCCTCGCGCACCCGGGGACGCTCCCTGTTATCAATAGGGAAGCGGTGCGGCATGTCCTTCGGGTCGGCGTTGCGCTCGGCGGAACGTTGGCCGATTACACCGAATTTGATAGGAAGAATTATTTCTATCCCGATCTCCCTAAGGGGTACCAGATAAGCCAATACGAGCACCCGCTTGTAGCTGGCGGGTCATTGGCCGGAGTCGCAATCACGCGCGTACATCTTGAAGAAGATACGGCGAGCTCGATGCATGAAGAGGGGAGCGGGACGACCATCGACTATAACCGCGCAGGCGTTCCTTTGATGGAGCTTGTAAGCGAGCCCGTCATTGAAAGCGCAGAAGAGGCAGGACGTTTTGCGCGAGAACTTCAATTACTACTCCGTTACCTTGATGTGAGCGAGGCGAACATGGAAAAAGGAGAGATGCGCGTTGAAGCGAATATCAGCGTATCAAGATTGGACGAAGGAAAGAAAATCCTCGGAACGAAAGTCGAAGTAAAAAATCTTAACTCTTTCAGAACAATGGAGCGCGCGATCGCGCATGAAATACAACGCCAAACAAAGTTGCTGGAGAAAGGCGAGACGGTAGTGCAGGAGACGCGCGGCTGGGATGAATCCAAACAGGCAACATTCTCGCAACGCATAAAAGAGGGTTCGGCAGACTACCGTTACTTTCCCGATCCTGACCTTCCGTCTTTGCGATTGTCCGAGATCGAAGATTTTCATGGAGACGCGTTTCGAATGTCTATTCCGGAATTGCCTTCCGAGCGTCGGGAACGGTATTTGAAACTCGGACTCCAAGCCGAGGATGCCGACCTCTTTGTGAAGATCCCGGAGGTGGGTGAGTACTTCGAATCGGCCATTGCCGCCTATCCGGAGGGTTCATCCGCCATCAAGCTGGTATCAAACTATGTCGCGAATGACCTGATGAAGTTACTCCGAGATACCGGTGAGCAAGATTCATTCATGAGACCCGAGAGAGTAATCTCGGCACGTAATTTAAGCAAAATCGTTGACTTGCAGGCGGCCGGCAAAATATCTTCTCGGACGGGGAAAGATCTCCTTGTTGCCTCGATTGCATCTCCAGAAAAGGACCCGGAGGACATTGCTCGCGAGAAAGGTCTATTTCAAGTTACGGATACTGCAAGCATCTCTGTCGTAGTAGATGACGTAATAGCTGCCAACGGAGGCGTAGTCTCTGACTTTAAAGCCGGAAAAGGCCCGGCTCTGGAGTTTCTTGTCGGTCAGGGCATGAAAGCTCTGAAGGGCGCGGCCGACCCAAAAACACTTCGGGAACTCTTCCGCACAAAGATAGACAAGACATTCTAATCCACATCATTCTCGGCCGAGATGCCCTTTATTTACGCATCTCGGCTATACTAGGATTATGACTGACGAGATCAACGTAGGCGGCAAGCGCTACATCTTGTCCCGTCGTGCAGCGGAAATGAGCGGGTATAGCCAAGATTACATTGGTCAGCTGGCGCGCGGAGGACACATAGATGCGCAACGTATCGGGGGTTTGTGGTACGTAGAGATGGAATCCCTTTTGAACTACAAGAAAGATTCAGACAACCAAAAACCAGAACCGCCGAAACCGAGCATCCAACAGGATCCGGACACGCTCGTCTTTTTTGATGGTAAAGAGTTCATCTCGGCAAGCCGAGCTTCGAAATTAAGCGGATATGCGCAGGATTATGTCGGACAACTGGCTCGTTCTGGTAAGGTGCTTTCTCGACAGGTCGGGACCCGTTGGTACGTTGATCGCGAGGCGCTTTTAGAGCACAAGAAAGAGAAGGACGCTCTTCTGGCGGCTGTTCAAGCTAACGCTGTAGGCATCAGGCGAAACGAGCCTCAGCCTTTGGAGGAGGCAGCAAACCCATCGGAAAGGCCCCTTGGATTGCATTTTAACTATGCCCCTGAACACGCTGATTTGCTGCCCCGACTCTCTGAAAATCCTTCTCTTGAGGAAGATCGAACAAAGCCGGAAGAGGAAATTCACGCGATACCGATTCATATCGTGCGAAGAGAAAGCTCTGTGAGGCACCAAACAGCGCCTCAGAGCGAAATTTCTAAGACACCTAGTCGTTTGTGGCAATATCGAACCGGCGTAGCACCAAAACTGCTAGCGGTACTCTCGTTGACACTGATTCTAGGCGTTTCGAGCCTCATCGCTTTTAGAGGAATTGCCGGTTCGTTTGCCGGCAATCCCGCTAAAAACGAGTCGTTTGCCGTCGTTTCTGGGGCACTCGGAGGTCTCGATGGCGTCACTGCCATGCTGGAGAGGCTGTTGGTACCGGAAATCATCTACAGGCGCTCCCGTTAAGATAATCCAGCTTGCGTCCACTTTTTGGCTTTAAATATAGAATCTCGGATGTCCGAGATTTTTTTATATACACGACGCGCACAAAGCGCCAAGGTATCTACGAAATTTCTAAAGTCCTGAAAATCCAGCGCGCTTTAGCCAATTACAGCAGCGGCACCCCAAGTTAGCCCAAAGTATCTCGACTCTTCACCTTAGGACTGGTCGTCGATCGTTTTTTTAGCGCAAAAATTCTCCCGCAGTTGTTATCCACACGCAAACGCAGTTGTTATCCACTCGATATCCGAAATAACTAGTAAAATCTAGATAAGTCGTGTGAACGAACTCTCCATCAACTCATCATGAATGACGAAGTTTTCTTTGATGGCACGAAGTACATTTCTGCAAACGACGCAGCGACTTCTTCGGACCTGACGAGAGATTACATTGCTCGTCTTTGCAGAGAAGGGAAAATAAAAGGTCGTCAGATAGGGAAGAACTGGTACGTAAATCAAGAATCACTCTCCTCGTTTCTTCTCAAGCAAAGTTATTTAAAAGCCACACGCAGAAAGGAGGTTACTCAAGAGCGCCTTAACGAATACTACAGAGTTCTTCAAGAACCGATACGAACGGCTTCTTCGCCTCTGGGACCGACTCCTGGACATTCGTCTAAAGAATCAAGCGCCACCCCCTTACCTCTCATTCAGAAGAAATTCGATGTTCATAGCGCTCTTGCACGAGCGGTCATCAAGCGCAGTTCGATCGTTCCCGGAGGCATGCTACACGCAGCTTCGAGTGTCGGAGCGCACCTTACGCCGCATGCGCTCTCTCCCGTTGCGAATTTTTTGCACAAAGTAATCGCACTTACTGCGGCGCTTCTTCTCACCATCGGAACGTATGTGCTAGTAAATCCTGACGCCATCACGATGGCGGGTGAGATAGCTAATCGCGCGAAGCTCGCATTGCAAAACGGAATTAAATCCGTTGAAGACGGTAGTTTCGAACGGATATTTGAAAATGCGGGAGTGCAACTAGCCGCAGCGGTTGAGAACCCATCGTTCACTCTCGGAACTCTCGTTCAAAAAGCGGGAGATCTTGCGCGCACGTTTAACCGGACTGTTGATTCTTATGCGTACAAAGTGGCGTTCCCTGATTGGCTCGTATATGAAAATCTTTTTGCGGAACGCCCCTATGGCGGCACGGTAGTTGCAAGAATAACTCCAAGGACTTTGACGGAAACTACGCCGACGGCAACGCCGCCCTCGCGCGGAGGAACCGTGTATGCGGGAGGTCCCACGACAGTGATCAACCAACCAGTCGTTGAGCGCATAGTTGAGCGTGTTGTCGCAGTCGGCGGAATCAGCGAGGACTCTCTGAACGCGCGTCTCGTTGCCCTTCACAGCGATCTCTTGAATCGCATCTACTCCCTCTCTTCCGCTCAGACGACCGTCATCAACAACACATACGAAACACTCGGCGCCGTCGCACGAAGCGACAACTTCGACGACATCAACATCGACGATTCGGACATTACGAACTCAAGGATCTCCGGCTCTTCCGTAGATGCCACCACGCTCACCACAAGCGGTGATGCCTCGGTAGGCGGTAATCTCACGGTCACAGGCAGCCTCACTGTCTCGGGTGCGCAGACGCTCTCCGGCGCGATAACGATTCCCTATCTCAATGCGACCTCGACGACGGCAAGCACGTTCCTCAACGCCTCTACGACACTCCTCTCCGTCACCAATCGCGCCTACTTTGGCGGCACCTCCACAACAACGATCGACAGCATCGGCTCCATCACGCTTCCTTCGGCCGCACTTCTCACCGCTCCCTACGCCTCCTCGACCGCGCTCACGGTCTCTGGCACGGGCTACTTCGGCACGGCAAGTACGACCAACCTCACCGTCTCCTCGCTCACTGCAACGAGGATTCCCTTCGCGACCACAAGCGGCGCATTCACCGATTCTGCGAATCTCACGTTTGCATCGGACGTCCTCTCATCGCCGTCTTTCCTCGCCACTTCCTCCTCAACCCTCCAGAACTTCACTTTCCAGAATGCGACGGGCACCGCGGCGACAACCACGAGTTTTTTCGCAACTACCGCATCCTCAACCAACCTCTTCACCTCTAACTTCTCGTTGGGTTCCCTGAACGGACCACTCCACGCCAATGCCGGTGTCGTCTCTGCTACCACCTCAATCGGCGTTCTCTACGGAGGCACTGGCCTCACAATTGCACCAAGTTACGGACAGCTTCTTCTTGGTCAGTCAAACGGCACGTATGCGCTCACCGCCACAAGTTCTCTCGGCCTTATCTCCGAGCTCCAGCGTGACTGGCAGGTCACCAATGGATACCTCACCCCCACCACCACCATCGGCATCCTCGTCAACGCATCCTCAACGATCGGCAACGGCGCGCAGGCAGGCGGACTCACCATTTCAGGAGGGGCGACGACCTCGGGGAACTTCCTCGTGCAAGGCAACACGACACTCGCAAGCGCGACCTCCACCAACTTCGCCATCACGTCGATCGCTTCCGGCAACCTC